>CAMYNC010000020.1 GCA_947259685.1 uncultured Desulfuromonadales bacterium
CGTAGCTGCTATTTAGCCCGGTAAAAGGGCCGAGGGGGGCTGGATTATAACCAGCAGGTAAGATTAAGTCGTGATTGGCATCATTCGAAAGCGTCTGCACCCCATCGGTCATGACCAATTCCTGACGATGGTAGGCAAATCCGGCCTGGGGAGTGACAAACAGTTTGCCGTCCAAGAGAGCAAACTTTAAACCAACGGCTCCGGAGAGGTCATAGGTATTGCCATCGCCGGCATCATTGTTAGATCTCGACCACTCCAAGGTTCGATCATCACCAGCATAATCAGAATCCTGATTATCGCCGGAAACGATTTTCCCATAGCCAGCTTCAGCCTTGAGGAGGGTGTTGGCGTGCGCGAACAAGTCATTGGTCAACTCCAATTCGCCATGAAGAGATAACTGCCAAAGGTCCAAATCATCCCAGGTCAATTCAGAAAAGATATTCGGACTGCCACCAGAGACAGTCCGGCCAATGCTCCAATCGAGTTTATCTGTCCGGTACCCAAGTTTCAAATCGGCGCTGGCGTCGACAATTTTATCAGGGATGGCAGCCTGGACAGAACAGGGCAGGCAGAAAAAGATCGACAGACCCAAGCAGAAACACGAAAAAAGCGCTTTCATTTAAATCCCTAAAAACCCGTGGCAAACGCCCAATAAAAAACAGATCGATGATCCTAACATTTGCGGTCACAAACTTCATCATTTTTAAGCTGTACTAATATTACAAAAATACCCAGGCTGAGACCCCAGGAACATTTACGCGCTTTCTCAAATCGGAGGAACTAACTCGGCGCGGGGCAAACCGTAACAAAGGCCAAACAAAGGCCAACCGAATTCCGGCTGGCCTTTGGTAGTCTTTCGATCGAACTATTTCTCAGTAGCGTGCGTCGGCGAACTCAACCCAGCCACCGGCTTTTACCAGCGCTTTATCAAACTGGCTGATTTCAAAAGCGAACTGCTGTTCTTTACCGCCAGCTTTGGCGGTGACCTGCTGTGCCTCAAGATCGACAGCAACGGCAACTTTACCGGCCTGTTGCAGAGCGATCAACTGATTGATGTCCGACTTCGGCAGTTCGATCGCCAACATACCGCAGTTGAACATATTCTGCCGGAAGATCCGTGCATAGCTTTCAGCAATGATGGTGTGTACATCATTGACTTCAAACACCCAGGGAGCGTGTTCCCGCGAGGAACCACAACCGAAATTCTCGCGCGAAACAACCACGGTGGCATTTTTCAGATCATCACCTTTCGGATCAAAACCATCAAGTGTCAGATCTTCAAGGATATACGGGGTCAGGGCCTCTTTGGTCACCTCGGTGAGGTATTTGGCCGGAATGATTTCGTCGGTATTAATGTCGGACCGGTCGAGAAAAATTGCCGATCCACCAAATTTCTTCTGCATTCTTAATTCTCCTGAAGTCCTCTAAAGGGTGCGAGCGTCGGTAATGACACCGGTGATGGCAGTCGCGGCAGCGGTCGATGGACTCATCAGATGAACCATACCGCCCTTGCCCATCCGCCCGTTGAAGTTGCGGTTGCTGGTTGCCGCGCAGACTTCCTCTTCAGCGAGCACACCGTTACTCATCCCAAGGCAGGCACCGCAGGTCGGGTTGGTGACGCAGAAGCCGGCGTCCATGAAAATCTTGATGATCCCCTCATCAAGCGCCTGGCTGAAAATTTTCGGCGTTGCCGGAGAAACGATCCCGCGAACCGTATCGGCAACCTTTTTCCCCTTGAGAACCTCAGCGGCCTGACGCAAATCTTCGATCCGGCCGTTGGTGCAGGTGCCGATATAGATCTGGTCGACTTTGGTCCCGGCCATCTCGCTGACCGGTTTGACGCAATCAGGTTTATAATCAAAGGTGACTTGTGGCTCAAGGCTGGAGACATCGACATCCATCACCCTGTCGTAGTTGGCATCCGCATCGGAGACCCACTTGCAGTAATCTTCCAGCGCTGCTTCCTTGCTGGAAAATTCATCCTGAATAAACGGCCAGAGGTAGTCAACGGTGGTCATATCCGGCATGCAAACGCCGCAGGTGCCGCCCGCTTCAATCGCCATATTACAGAGGGTCATGCGCGCTTCCATACTCATCTGATCGACGATCGGGCCACGGAATTCGATGACCCGGTCGGTCGCGCCGTTCACCCCGAGTTGGGCGATGACATAGAGGATCACGTCCTTGGCGTAAACCCCTTTCGGCAGCGTCCCGTTCAGGTTGACCCGGATCGTCGCCGGCTCACGGAAGGCGCAGACCCCCTTGAGGATACCGACTTCCAGATCCGTAGTACCAACACCGGCGGCAAATGCCCCGAAAGCGCCATGGGTGCAGGTGTGGCTGTCGCCCATGATGGCGGTATAACCGGGACGAATATAGCCCTTCTCCGGGAAGATCGCATGACAAACGCCATTGTGACCGACATCGAAAAAGTCCGGAATCTCGTGACGACGGGCCCATTCGCGCAGAATCTTCGCCTGGGTCGCGGTCTTGGTGTCCTTCGACGGGGTGACGTGGTCGATAACCACCTTGATCTTGTCCTTGTCGAACACCCGGTCTTTGTTCCGCCAGACCAGATCGGCAATCGCCACCGGAGTGGTGATTTCGTGACAAAGCACCCGGTCGAGGCTGAGCACCTTGGTGCCTGCAAACGGCTCATCCTTGAGATGAGCGTCAAATACCTTTTCAGCTAACGTCTTGCCCATGAATTCTCCTGTTATCTGTTCAGTTTATTCGCGATCAAATTTTGCCTTCAGCACGCTTGGTCATGCTGGCGATTTTATTCAACGCGTTAATATAAGCTTTCGCACTGGCGACAATAATATCGGGATGCGCTCCCTGGCCGAGAACCTCCCGACCCTCTGCGGTTTTAAGCCGCACAGTACACTCACCTTGCGCATCGGTGCCGCCGGTGATTGCACCGACCGAGAAGTTGAGCAGTGGTGCGCTACTGCCGGTCAGCTGTTTGATCGCCTTAAAAGTGGCATCGACGGGACCGTCGCCCATCACCGCAGTCTTCTTCACCTCACCATCAACCTCCATTTGCACCGTAGCGGTCGGCGCGGCGAAGGAACCGGAACTGACATTCATCTGCACCAACTTAATGCTATCCGGGACCCGCAAGACCTCATCAGCGACAATGGCGTCAAGATCTTCATCGAAGATCTCCTTTTTCATGTCCGCCAGCGACTTAAAGCGGACAAAGGCCTTTTCTATCTCTTCCTTACTCAGATCGTAACCAAGAATTTTAAGCCGATCGATAAAGGCATGTCGCCCTGAGTGTTTGCCAAGAACCAATTTGTTCTGGTTCAAGCCGACCGATTCGGGTGTCATGATCTCATAGGTTTCTTTATTCATCAGTACGCCGTGCTGATGAATACCTGCCTCGTGGGCAAACGCATTGGCGCCGACAATCGCTTTGTTCTGTTGCACCTGGATGCCGGTAATCGTCGAGAGCAGCTTGCTCGACGGGGTGATCTGTTCGGTGGCGACATCGGTGGTAAAAGAAAGGATGTCATGCCGGGTGCGCAGGGTCATCACCACTTCTTCAAGGGAACAGTTTCCAGCCCGCTCCCCGATCCCGTTGACGGTACATTCGACCTGCCGCGCACCCGCCTGAATCGCGGTTAACGAGTTGGCCACGGCCAGGCCAAGGTCGTTGTGACAGTGGACCGAAATGATCGCCTTATCGATATTGCTGACATGCTCCTTCAGGTAACTGATGATGTTGAAATACTCCGAAGGGATGGTGTAACCGACGGTGTCGGGGATATTGACAGTGGTCGCACCAGCTTCGATCACCGCCTGGATCACCTGGGCAAGAAACGGCAGGCGGGTGCGGGCGGCGTCCTCAGCAGAGAATTCGACATTGGGGGTATAGCCCGCAGCGCGGGTCACAGCAGCAATAGCGGTATCGATGACCTGCTGCTCGCTCATTTTCAGCTTGTGCTCCATATGAATATCGCTGGTAGCGATAAAGGTATGGATACGGCCTCGTTCTCCGGCGTATTGCAAGGCTTCCCAGGCGCGATCGATGTCCATGTTATTCGCTCGCGAAAGGCCGGCAATTTGTGGTCCTTTTATCGTCTGGGCGATCTTTTTAACCGCTTCAAAATCGCCATCGGAAGCGATCGGGAAGCCAGCCTCCATAACATCGACGTTGAGTCGTTCAAGTTGGTGAGCAATGCGCAACTTTTCTTCGATGTTCATACTCGCGCCAGGAGACTGTTCACCGTCGCGTAAGGTGGTATCGAAAATAATGATTTTTTCTTTTTGACTCATGGCTTTATCCTCATCCTTGTGGCGCCCATCGGTCAAGTCCAGGGCAGTTCCGGTTCGTGTCGATAACGCTTATCAGAGTTTTTAGTCGCAGGTCACTCAGGTCAGATTCCACACAGAACCACCCCCTTTCGGTTACTTCATTGCTGGAAAAAATAAAAAAGCTCTCGCCCTGTAAAAACAGGGGCGAGAGCTTAAATGCTTCGCGGTACCACCCTGGTTCGTCCACTCATGCCATGGCATGAGTAAACCTTCTTTATCCCTTTACGCAGGCTCACGACAGAAACTAACCGGCAAGCGGCTTCATCCCTGCGGCTCCAAGGCGAGTTCAGTGAGCGTCCGTACCGGCTTGCAGCAACCGCCGGCTCTCTAAAACGGAAGAATCACCTACTACTCCTCTTCAACGCCTTTCAATTGAAAAATGATTCAACCGGAAAAACAGGGCCGAGTCAAGCAGTTTTAAAACGAGCCCCTCATTTACCAGCGGTTTTTCATTTTGCAGAAACTTAGGTGCCGTCTGCCAAAATAGGGTTAACTTTCTGGGGCCGGCTCCTCTTCGCCGGATTTTTTCCGCCGGGAATAAAAATGACCGACCGGACCTGAGGCCAGATAGACCATGCCGATGGTAAACAGCATAACTTCCGGTTGAGCGACGATGACGATCAACAACATAATCGCAACCACCAGCAACATAAAAGGCTGACGCTTGAAGAGATCTGGATCTTTCAGAGAAAAATACTTGATATTGCTGACCATCAGGTAAGCCAACAGGAACACCAGCAACACCATAGAGACTTTTTTAATCGTCCCGGTTCCACCCAACTCAAAGAACAGCAACACGCAGGTGGCCACGATACTGGCAGCTGCGGGGATCGGCATACCGATGAAGCGCTTCGATTCAACGGTCGAGACCTGCACGTTAAAGCGAGCCAGTCGCAGGGCACCACAGACAACATATAAAAATGCCGCCAGCCAGCCGAGCTTGCCGTAAGGCTTGAGCGCCCAGGTGTACAGGAGGACCCCGGGAGCCACCCCAAAAGCAACGACATCGGCCAGCGAGTCGAGTTCCATACCGAACTTGCTGGTGGTTCCAGTAAGACGCGCCACCTTACCGTCTAAACCGTCAAGAATAGCGGAGAGTAAAATAAACCAGGCGGCCCGCACAAAGTTGCCATCGGTCGACGCAATGATGACGTAGAATCCTGCAAACAGGCTGCCGGCAGTAATCAGGTTCGGTAGAACATAAACCCCTTTGCGCAGGTTTTCCCGCTTATCAGTTTTAACAATTTCTTCGCTCAAGGCAGGGTCCCCAATACAGTTTCTCCGGCCACCGTTTTGGCACCTAAGGTCACCGCAACCTCGCTGCCATTCGGAAAGTAAATATCGACTCGGGAGCCAAAGCGGATCAGGCCATAGCGCATCCCCCGCTGCAGCAGATCACCGATCACCGGGTAGGTCACAATCCGCCGAGCGACCAGGCCGGCGATTTGAACAAACAGAATCCGCTGACCAGCTGCGGTTTCGAGCAGCAGACCGGCCTGCTCATTACAGGAGGCCGCTTTATCCAGGGAAGCATTCACAAACGCCCCCTTCTGATAGTATTTCTCAACCACTTTCCCATCGCATGGGACGCGGTTGACATGCACATTGAAGACGTTCATGAAAATACTCACCTTGGTCACCCGGTCTTTGAAGTAACGGTCCTCCTGAACTTCGCCGACAAAGATCACCTTGCCATCAGCCGGGGCCACAACCAACTTTTCCCCAGCCGGTATGCTGCGCTCCGGGTTGCGGAAAAAGTAAACACTGAACAGGGTCAGCGCCAGCATGATCAGGGCGAAAAAGCTCCAGCCGAGCAGCGCAAAGACCAGGGTGACAAAACCGAACAGACCTATAAATGGGTAACCTTCTTTAGCAATCGGTTGATTCTGATTCTGCATTTTTCCTATCCACTCATGAAGGTGAAAAAGGGCGGCGAAAAGCCTGCCCTTTTTCAGAAACTAGCAAACAATTTTGCCATTGCAAAACCGAAAACACTCTGCTTGAGGCAAGACCACGATTAAAACAATTTCAGCGGTTGATTTTATACCACAGCCTGCCTGGTTTAGGCAAAATTAAACCGGATCCGCTTATCGTCGCAACGCCCCGGAATCTTCTCAACCAGCAACTCCCTTGGCTCCGCGGCCAATGACCACTGGACCAGAGCGGACGATCTCTTTGATCCCCATCGGCCGCAGCAGTTCAAGTAAAGCATTGATCTTGGCTGGCGCGCCAGTGATTTCAATCGTGTAAGATTTAGGTGTAACATCAACCACTTTAGCACGGAAAATATCGACAATCCGCAACGCTTCGGCGCGAGAATCGGCTTCAGCGTTAACCTTGATCAGAGCCAGTTCGCGCGCGACATAGTCTTCACCGGTAAAATCGACCACTTTGATGGTCGAAATCAGCTTATTCAGCTGCTTGTTGATCTGTTCAAGAATTCGATCGTCGCCGGTGGTGACCAGAGTCATCCGGGAAATCCCCTCTTCCATGGTCGGTGCCACGCAGAGACTCTCGATATTGAAGCCACGCCCGGAAAAAAGACCAGAAATGCGCGACAACACGCCGAATTCATTCTCTACCAATACAGAAATTGTATGTCTCATTCTCTCAATCCTCCCGGCCATCATGCTGGCCATTGCATCCCTCTAAATTCAACTGGCGCTGTTTTTTAAGAGGCCAGAACCATCTCATGAATCGCTTTTCCTGCCGGAACCATCGGCAACACGTTCTCTTCTCGAGCGACCTTGAATTCCATCAGCACCGGCCCCGGGGTGTCCAGGGCGGCTTGAATGGTCTTTTCAACATCCCCAACCTTGGACGCATGCAAACCGGTGGCGCCATAGGCCTCTGCCAACTTGATGAAGTCGATCGGCAGCTCCATGCAGGTCTGGCTGTAACGTTTCTCGAAAAACATCTGCTGCCACTGGCGCACCATGCCCAAAAAGTTATTGTTGAGGATCGCAATCTTAACCGGCAAGCGATACTGCACCAGCGTGGCGAGTTCCTGCGAGTTCATCTGAAACGAGCCGTCCCCGGAGATATCGATGACCTGGCGCTCGGGGAAGGCGACCTGGGCACCCAACGCCGCCGGCAACCCAAAGCCCATGGTGCCAAGCCCTCCAGAGGTCAGGAAGGTCCGCGGTTGCCGGAACTGAAAAAACTGTGCGGTCCACATCTGGTGCTGGCCAACCTCAGTGGTGATGATGGCATCATCAGCAGTCAACTCGCGAATTTTCTCAATCACAAACTGCGGTTTGATGACCGACTCCGAGGCTGTGTAGCCCATCGGATGGGTCTGCTGCCACTCTGCGATGCTGGCTCGCCAGTCCTCAGTATTTGCGACCAACTTCTGTACCGCCTCCCCCTGCTCGGCAAGCTTAGCGTTGAGATTGCTAAGCACATCCTGCAAATCACCGACAATTGGCAAATCGACGGCAACATTCTTTTTAATCGAGGTCGGATCGATATCGATATGGATGACCTTGGCCTTGTTGGCAAAACTGTCGATGCGACCGGTCACCCGATCATCGAAACGGGCACCGACCGCAATCAACAGGTCACATTCGGTGACCGACATATTGGCGTAAAAGGTGCCATGCATACCGAGCATCCCCAACGCCAGCGAATGATTCTGCGGGAACCCGGACATCGCCATTAAAGTCGTGGTAACTGGGGTCTGGGTCAGTTCGGCCAGTTTGACCAGTTCGTCATTGGCGGCCGCAAGATTGATACCGCCGCCGACATAGAGCACTGGTCGGCGTGCTTCGAGAATCATTTTGGCGGCCTTATCGATCTGCCGGCTGTTGCCAGCGTAGGTCGGCTTGTAACCGCGCAGCTTGACCTTGTCCGGATACTTGAATTTGTGCTTCTGGACCTGAATATCTTTCGGCAGATCGATCAACACCGGCCCAGGACGACCGGTGCGGGCAATATAGAAAGCTTCTTTTACGGTGCGCGCCAGATCGCGGATATCCTGCACCAGAAAATTATGTTTGGTACAGGGCCGGGTGATCCCGCACATATCCGCTTCCTGGAAGGCGTCGTTACCGATCAACGGGGTCGGTACCTGACCGGTTATCACCACCATCGGGATCGAATCCATGTAGGCGGTCGCGATGCCGGTGACGGTATTGGTCGCCCCCGGACCGCTGGTGGCAATCGCGACCCCGACCTTACCGGTGCAGCGGGCGTAACCATCGGCGGCATGGACCGCGGCCTGCTCGTGGCGGGTGAGAATATGCTCGATCGGGGAATCGAAAAGATCATCATAGATATTGATGACGGCGCCGCCAGGGTAACCGAAGACGGTTTCAACCCCTTCTTCCTGTAAGCAGGCGAGTAAAATTTGCGATCCGGTCAGTTCCACCTGATCCTCCTCTGGCAACTTAAAATATAAAGCTGCAGTCTCTTAAAAAAAATAGAAATAAACGGGATGGCGATGAAAACCACCGCCAGCTGCGATGGAATGGAGTTTAACGCCGCATAAATATAAAGATCAATATGTCTTCCACCTAAAAGGCAAATTTAATCCGCTTGGCAGATAGCGCCAGTCCCAGCACTGGTTACCACTTTTGCGTAACGCGCCAGCCAGCCGGTTTTGATTTTCGGTTCCGGAGCCTGCCAATTGCGCCGCCGTTCTTCAAGCACCTCCGCCGACAGGTCGATCTTCAAACTGCGATTGGGGATATCCAGGACAATCGGATCACCATCCTCGATTAGGGCGATCGGCCCACCCTGTGCCGCCTCAGGAGAAATATGCCCGATACATGGCCCGCGCGTGCCGCCGGAAAAACGGCCATCGGTAATCAGCGCCACGCTATCACCGAGCCCAAGGCCCATCAAGGTCGCCGTGGGGGCCAGCATCTCACGCATACCGGGGCCACCCTTTGGCCCCTCGTAGCGGATGACAACCACGTCACCGGCCACCACCTTGCCGCCCATCAGTGCTTCCATGGCAGCTTCTTCGGAATCGTAGCAGCGCGCCTTGCCGGTAAAGTTCATCATCTGTTCGGAAACACCGGACTGTTTTACCACCGCCCCCTCGGGAGCCAGGTTCCCTTTGAGGATAGCGATCCCGCCTTCGGCACGAACCGGGTCGCTGACCGGGTGGATGACCTCTTCGTCGACACTCTCAATACTTTCGACGATTTGCTTGACCGACAGGCCGAGCAGGGTTGGATGATCGGCGATACGGTCGCGCAACTGGTAGAGTACCGCTGGAACTCCGCCGGCGGCATCCAGATCTTCCATAAAATGGATCCCACCCGGATTCATTGACGCCAGCTGCGGGGTCGTGCGACTGAGATCGTCAAAGGCATCGAGCGGCAATTCAACCCCTGCCTCATGTGCGATCGACAGCAGGTGCAGGACGGTGTTGCTGGAACCGCCCAGGGCCAGGTCGACGCGGATGGCATTTTCGAATGCTTCACGGGTCAGAATCTGCCGGGGGGTGATATTATCCCGTACCAGCTGAACAATTTTCTCCCCGGAGGCAAAGGAGATGCGTCGCTTCAACGAAGAGACCGCCGAGGCGGTTCCGCAGCGCGGCAGACTCATGCCCATGGTTTCAGTGAGAATCGCCATGGTGTTCGCGGTAAACAGGCCCTGGCAGGAGCCAGCCGTCGGACAGGCGTTATCCTCGCACATCATCAACTGCTTTTCATCGATCACTCCAGCCTTATACTGGCCCATCGCTTCGAAGGTGTCGGTGACAAAACTGAAGCGCTTGCCTTCCCGACCGGAACCGGTTTGCGAAGGTCCGGCAGTAACCACAATGCAAGGGATATCCAGCCGGGCCGCCGCCATTAGCATCCCCGGAGTGATCTTGTCGCAGTTGGTCAGCAGGACCAGACCATCCAGACGATGCGCCTCGGCGATCGACTCGACCATGTCGGCAATCAATTCGCGGGTTGGCAACGAATAGTGCATCCCCTTATGTCCCATGGCGATGCCATCACAGACACCAGGAATCCCGAAAATAAATGAATAACCACCACCGGAGTGAACCCCTTTTTCGATAAACCGCTCCAAATCGCGCATGCCGGTATGCCCAGGAATCAGGTCGGTAAACGAAGAAGCGATCCCGATGAACGGTTTATCCATCTGCTCATTCGGCACCCCGGTACTCTTCAATAAAGCTCGGTGCGGAGTCCGTTCAAATCCTTTGGTGATTGCATCACTACGTTTACTGCTCATGGTCGTCCATCCTGTCTGGTGAAGTCATCTGGTTCAATTATGCTAAGTAGAACCAAGCCAAAAATAAAATACAGCAAAGGGTTTAAGCAGATGCTTAAACCCTTTGCTGTAAGAGTCTTTCCCGTTATGTAAAAAAACGGGCTCAGGCGGTAACTGTGTTGAGAATTCTTTCCATCTCATCCTTGCCGGCCAGTTTCAATTTCTTTACCTTGTTTTTCTCAAGCTCTTCAGGCGGACTGAGAAACCCTTTTTTCTCATACTCAGTCAATTTCTTCTCAAACAGGATATGTTCTTCATACAACATGCGAAAACGGGAGTTATTATCCAGCAGCCCCTGCAACACATTCTGATCAATATCCATTGGCACCTCCACACATAATGAGTTAGAGAGAAAAACCTGCCTATAGATAACCAAACCGACGCAAAATTGTCAACAGTGGAACATGGCTTGAACATTTCCTCAGCTAGCAGGACGATTCAACTCGGCATCGGAGGGTCGAATATAGATAGGGAGCAATTCGGCAGCTGAAACAACTTGACCGGCTTGATATTGATTGGCAGCCAGCCAGGCTGCCTGAGCCGCTCTTGGCTGGTGCGCAGGCATAGCTGGCAACAAAGCCCTTTCGCCTAGAAGTTCCTCTATCAGATGAGAGTAAAGCGGCACAGCGTCACCGACTAAGGCCACCTGCCCTTTGAACTGTTGTAGGAGGCGATACGGCGGTAAAACCTGGGCATCGATTGTTGCCACCGGCCCCTGTTCAGTCCACTGGAACAGCTGGCTGTAGACCTCTTTTTTCCGCGCATCGAGAAACACACATATCGGCAATGGGCACAGCGGCAGATTCATCGCCAGCATTTGTAACGATGAGATCCCAACCACCGGTTTATCAAGGACCTGTGCCAACCCCTTAACGGTCGCAACACCGATCCGCAGACCGGTAAAGGAACCGGGTCCCGTCACCGCGACCAATAGATCAAGCTCAGCTAAGGTCCAATTTGCTTCCTGCAGCAGCAGATCGATCTGTTTGAGCAGTTTCTCACTATGAGTGCTGCGAACATTTAGCAGAGTCTCTGCTACCAGGCGGTCGCCATGACAAAGGGCCACGCTGCCGGTCAGCGAAGAGCTATCGATGGCCAGTATTTTGGGTGTCATGACAGTCAGTTTCTCTAACCCCAGATCCGGATGATGTCGTTATAGAACGCCAGCACCATCAACATCAACAACATCGCCATGCCGACCTGCTGAGCCATTTCCCGGGCGCGAATCGATACCGGCCGACGAAGAATCAGTTCAACCAGGTAAAACAGAATGTGGCCACCATCCAGAATCGGGATCGGCAAGAGATTGAGAATTCCCAGCTGAATCGAAATAAACGCCAAAACCGAAAGGATCGCCGACAGATCGGTCTGGGCTGCCTGCCCGGCGACCTGCACCACGGTGATCGGCCCGCCGATATTTTTCGCTGAAACACTTCCGGTAAACAGCTTTTGCACAAACACGACCGTTAGCTCGATCAACTCCCAGGTGCGTTTCGCTCCTGCACCGATGGCGTCCACAAATCCATAGCGTTTAAACTCGGAAGTTTGCAGCGGTGCTATCCCTATCAAAAAGTCCCCTTCGCCGTCCCGCTGTTCCGGAACCAGCTCCAGGGTCAGTTGTTCGCCCCCCCGCTCCAACAGCACCGGCACCGATTGGCCGCCGACGGTTTGGATAATCTCCTTAAGGTCATACCAGGAAGTCACTTCCTGACCATCGATCTGTAAGATTAAGTCTGCTTTCTGAATACCGGCAGTTGCCGCCGGCATTCCCTCTGCAAGCCCACCGACCCGAGCCTCCTGAGCCGGCAACAAGCCGAGGGATTGCATCCCTTCAAGGCTGTTGTTGTCTTCCGGGATCCTCAGCTGCAGCTGTTTCCCGCCACGCTCAACCAGAAAATTCAGTGGCTCGCCGGCGGCAGAAACAAACGCCTTGTTGCCGTCATTCCAGCTGGCCACAGCTTGCTGGTTGATTTTGAGAACACAATCGCCGGGCATAAAACCAGCCTTGCCGGCATCGGTGTCGGACAGCACATAGCCGATACAGGGTTGGGCTTCGTAGTAACTTGGCATCTCCACGCCGGCCATAAAAGCAACCGGTAGGATCAGCAGTGGCAGCAGCAGATTCATTAATGGTCCGGCAGAAACGATCGCCAGCCGCCGGGACACCGGCTTGTCGGCAAAGGAACGACGCTTTTCCTCTGCGGTCAACGCGGCCTCTTCACCCTGCTCGCCGCCACCTTCACCCAGCATCTGAACATAACCACCCAGCGGAATAGCACAAATCAGATATTCGGTTTCACCTCGCTGGTGAGAAACCAGTTTCGGACCGAAACCAAGGGAAAATTTCAGGACTTTGACGCCGCACCATTTGGCGACCATAAAGTGTCCCAATTCGTGAACAAAAACCAACACACCGAGCATTAAAATGCCAGCAATGATTGTCATGATGACAGACCTCCACGAATCAGCTCTCTCGCCTGCTGGCGACCCCAGCGGTCAGCCTGCAGCACCCGATCGATCGTCGACAGGTCTTCGCGCTGATGGTCCTGCATAACCCGTTCGATAACCCGCGCTATCTGGAGAAAGCTGAGTTGATTCTGTAAAAAAGCGTCTACTGCGATTTCGTTGGCAGCATTCATAACTGCGGGAATGGTGCCACCGGCCTGCAAAGCCGCATAGGCGAGGCGCAGGCAGGGAAAACGCTCTGGATCCGGCTCGAAGAAGGTCAGGCGACCAGCCTGACAAAGATCGAGTGGCGCCAGATCCAAGGGCAACCGCTGCGGCCAGGAGAGTGCATAAGCGATGGGGGTTTTCATATCGGGAATTCCCAACTGCGCCATGACCGCGCCATCCTGATATTCGACCATCGAATGGATAATGCTTTCGGGATGAATATGCACTGAAATCTGCTCGGCGGGCAGGTTGAACAACCAATAGGCCTCGATCACTTCGAGCCCCTTGTTCATCATGGTCGCAGAGTCGATAGAAATCTTGCGGCCCATCTCCCAGTTGGGATGCGCCAACGCGTCGGCCGGCGTCACTTCCTGCAGTTGCCGCAAAGAATGCTGACGAAAAGGGCCACCAGAGGCAGTGAGTATCAAGCGCCGCACATCCTCGGACCGCTGTCCGGCCAAGGATTGAAAAATGGCTGAATGTTCGCTGTCGACCGGGATCATCCTGACACCAGCCTTTGCGACTTCCGCCATCACCAGCGAGCCTGCAGTCACCAGGGTTTCCTTGTTCGCCAGGGCGATGTCTTTACCCGCTTTGATTGCCGCCAGGGTCGGGACCAGGCCGGCCGCACCAACGATCGCCGCAACCACCATCTCAGCAGCTTCGCAGGTGGCACAGCGGATCATCCCCTCAATCCCGCAGAGGATTTCGACATTCTCGCCCTTTAATTCCCTAGCCAGTTCTGCTGCGCCCTGCTCGCTGGACACAGCAACCAGTCGCGGCCGGAATTTTTTCACCTGCTGCGTCAATAAGCCGATATTATTCCCGGCAGTTAAAGCAACAACACGGTATGACTTCGGAAAAGCTGCGACAATTTCGAGGGTGCTGACACCGATCGAGCCGGTCGATCCAAGAATGGTGAGATTTTTCATTTTATCCGTCATCCGCCGTATCCATAACGGGCGATGTAGTAAACAATCGGAAACGCAAACAGTAAGCTATCAAGCCGGTCAAGCAGGCCGCCGTGGCCGGGGATCATGGTGCCTGAGTCCTTGACGCCACAAGCACGCTTGAGCAGTGACTCGAACAGATCGCCAAGCTGCCCCGCCACCCCAAGGAGCAAGCCGATCAAAATCGCCTCAAAACCTCCGATGTCTGGCAGAAAGCTGGCTCGACAGAGATACACTGCAGCAATCGAACCAAGCAGCCCCCCCAAAGCGCCTTCAATACTTTTATTCGGACTGACCGCAGGATACAGCTTATGCTTGCCGATACTGCTGCCGACAAAGTAGGCGAAAGTATCACACCCCATTATCGCTAAAAGGGTCAGGAAAATCCATTCCTGCCCAGCGGGAAGTAAACGTAATGCGCCAAGGTGGCCGAGCAGAAAGGGCAGATAAAGCAGGCCGAGGCAGAGCCAGCCTAAACGTTGTGGCAGTTCATGAATAATTGGCAGACGAAACAGAAACAGCAGTGCCAGACCAAGGGCCGCAAAGGTCAACAGCGGAAACAACAAGTCATAGCGCTGCCAATAAAGCAGGGGAACTACCAGGGTGCCGGTGGTTGCTGCGAACCATTGTTCGACCCTGTGCTCAACTGACAGACCCATTTGGTTAAATTCATAGAGGGCCAGAAACAGAACCAGGGCCAAAAAGATAAAAAAGATCGCCGAGTTACCAAAGGCGATCAGCAGAATCAGAAGTGGCAGTGCGACAGCCGCTGTCAGGATGCGCTGTTTAATCGGTCATCTCCCTTTGCCGATGAGGCACAGAATCGAGCTGGTCATCGGTCAAACCGAAGCGGCGTTTACGCCGCTGATAATCATCAAGGGCTTTTTGTAATTCGCCCGCATCGAAATCGGGCCAGAGCACCTCAGTGAAGTACAATTCAGCATAGGCCAGTTGCCAGAGCAGAAAATTGCTGATGCGCATTTCGCCACTGGTTCTGATCAGCAAGTCGGGAGTTGGAATACCCAGGGTATCCAGACAGGACTCAAAATCTTCGGCGGTTATCGCTGCCGGATCTCCACCTTCAGCCATGGTCTGCTGTACCAGCAGACGAGTTGCCCGCAAAATTTCATCCCGCCCACCATAGGATAATGCTAAGACCAGGGTGAGATTCTTGCCGGTTGCGGTTTCAACTTCGGCATCTGTCAAAGCCCGCCGAACCGATGCAGACAGACGGTTACGATCGCCAATCACCCGCAAGCGGATACCAGTCTCCAGCATCTGTTGCCGCTGTGAAGCAAGAAACTGCAGCAGCAGTTGCATCAGCGCATCGACCTCCTGTGAAGGGCGTCCCCAATTCTCAGAGCTGAAGGCGAACAGGCTCAGGTAGCTGATCCCCTGCCTGGCGCATTCATCGACCACCTTAATGACTGTCTGGACACCCTGGTTGTGCCCCGCAATCCTCGGCAGATTACGTTGTTTCGCCCAACGACCATTGCCATCCATGATAATTGCCAGGTGTTGTAAAACCTGATTTTGTTCGGGTATCAAAGGCTTAGACATGCGACAAAACCCATTTCCTATTGAGCAAAAACATAAGGCTCGAAATTAGCATGATTTATTCTAGGACAGCAAGTCATGAAAGTGCACAAAAAAGAATAGGGCGCCTGCATAGACGCCCTTAACTTCAAAACGTAAAATCAAATTACTTGACGATCGCGTCCACCGGGCAACTGCCGATGCAGGCTTCGCATTCGGAGCAATCAGCGTTGATTTCGTAAGTCACTTCCGCCTCAACAATAGCACCGAGGGGGCAGGTATCAACGCAGGTTCCACAGGCAATACAGTCGTCGTTAATTTTCAGAGCCATGTTAACTCCTTTTGGCAATCAATCGAGCCGCAGTCGGGAGATCAGACCTCCATAACCTCGTTCTCTTTGTTTTGCACCACCGAATCGATGCCAGCCACAAATTCATCAGTCAACTGCTGGACATCTTTTTCACTGCGCTTCAGATCATCTTCGGTGATCTCGTTCTCTTTCTCCAGCATCTTCAGGGTATCGTTGGCATCCCGTCGCGCATTGCGAACCGACACCTTGGCCTCTTCTCCCATCCGCTTGATAATCTTCACCATCTCCCGGCGGCGCTCTTCGGTCAGGGCCGGCACCGGTAAACGAATCAATTGCCCATCCGATGACGGAGTCAAACCCAGATCGGCTTTAAAAATAGCTTTTTCGATTTCCGGGATCAGGTTTTTCTCCCAAGGCTGCACGGTCATTAAACGCGGCTCGGGAGCAGAGAGGGTCGCCACCTGGCTCAGCGGCGTGGGAACGCCGTAATAATCAACCCGCACATCATCCAGCAGCGAGGTGCTGGCCCGACCAGTCCGCACCTTGGTCATCTCTTTCTTTAGCGCCTTGACAGCCTTGTCCATAGCTGCGCGGGCTTCCCCCAAGACCTCATCAACCATCAGTTTCACCTCCCTTGACAATCGTCCCAATCGCCTCACCGAGGACAACTTTCTGGATGTTGCCCCGCTGAGTCATATCGAAAATGATCATTGGCAGATTATTATCCATACAGAGTGAGGTCGCCGTGGCGTCCATCACCTGCAGACCACGCTGCAACACGTCCAGATAGGTCAATACCGGTAATTTTACCGCGTCACGATCTTTTTTTGGGTCGGCAGTGTAGACGCCATCAACCTTGGTTGCCTTAATAATGACCTCGGCATTAATCTCCATGGCCCGCAAACTGGCGGCCGTATCGGTCGTGAAGTAGGGGTTGCCGGTTCCGGCACTGAAAATCACCACCCGCCCCTTTTCCAAATGCCGGACCGCCCGCCGCCGGATATAAGGTTCAGCAACCTGCTGCATTTCAATCGCCGATTGGACCCGCGTGACGACACCCTGCTTTTCAAGGGCATCCTGCATTGCTAGACTATTCATCACCGTGGCCAGCATCCCCATGTAATCAGCGCTGGCCCGGTCCATCCCTTTTGAGGAGGCAGCCAACCCACGGAAAATATTCCCCCCGCCGATGACCAGGGCAACCTGCACACCCATAACAGTGACTTCTTTAATCTCGGCGGCGATGTTGGTAATCACCTCGGGATCGATACCGTAGCCCTGCTCGCCTGCCAGTGCTTCGCCGCTCAGTTTTAATAGGATACGTTGGTATTTATTCGCCACGTCAGCTCCTGCAGGAAGATGAGTTTACTTGCTCAGGGCAGCAACTTCGGCAGCGAAGTCGTCCTCTTTTTTCTCGATCCCCTCGCCGAGCTGGAAACGCACGTAGCTGTTGAGTTTGATTTCGCTACCGAGCTCCTTGCTCAGAGCCTCGACAACCTTACCAACCTTCTGGTCAGGGTCGACGACGAAGGCCTGCTCGAGCAGACAGACTTCACCAAAATACTTGTTGATCTGACCGATGATGATCTTTTCGACAATGTTTTCCGGCTTGCCGCTCTCGAGCGCTTTGACCCGCATGATCTCCTTCTCCTTGTCAACCACCTCGGAAGGAACCTCATCACGCACCAGGTATGACGGAGCCGCAGCAGCAACGTGCATGGCGATCTGTTTGCCGAGCTCGGCAACTTTCGCATCAGTTGATTCGGTCTGCAGCTCAACCAACACCCCAATTTTACCAGCGCCATGGATATAAGAAGCAACCACACCCTGACCGACGTCAACCCGCTGCAGCCGACGGATATCCATATTCTCACCGATGGTGGCAATCTGATGGGTCAACTCTTCACCAACGGTCCGACCGGTATTCGGGTATGCCAGAGTTTTCAACGCTTCGACATCAGCGACCTGGTTAGCGAGCACAACCTCACGCACGCCAGCAATAAAGCCCTGAAAACCATCATTTTTAGCAACAAAATCGGTTTCAGCATTGACTTCGACCAGGGCCCCTACAGTGCCATTGGAACCGGCAACGATTGCACCTTCAGCAGCGATTCGGCCAGACTTTTTCGCAGCAGCGGCCAAACCTTTTTTACGCAGAAAATCGACCGCTTCTTCCATATTTCCGGCAGTTTCAGTCAGGGCTTTTTTACAATCCATCATGCCTGCACCGGTTTTTTTGCGCAGTTCGGATACCATTGCGGCTGTAATACTCACGTCTTATCCTCCATCGTTGGTGACGGGATGCTCCCCGCTATATTTCGTTGTTAAACCAACGGCCGGACCGAAGCCCGGCCGCAGGCCATTCTGTAACAAACCGTTAAGCAGCGAGAGGTTATTCTGCGGACGGTGCAGCTTCCTCACTGACAACTGCTTTAGGCTCAGCAGCGGGAACTTCCTCAACGGGTGCGGCTTCGGCAGGTGCAGCCGCAACGACTTCAACCTCTGGCTCGTCCTTGCCTTCAGCTTCGGTCTGCTTCTGAACCTTGCGCCGCTGGCCACCTTCAACACAGGCCTCAGCCATCGTGGTGGCGAACAGGCGGATCGCGCGGATCGCGTCATCGTTACCCGGAATAATGTAATCGATGTTATCCGGATCGCAGTTGGTATCGACCACTGCAACAACCGGGATACCCAACTTATTGGCTTCTTTGACGGCAATCGCTTCTTTGTTCGGGTCGATGATAAAAACTGCACCAGGCAGTTTATTCATATTCTTGATTCCGCCGAGGTTTTTCTCCAGCTTTTCACGCTCGCGCTCAAGCTGCAGCGCTTCTTTCTTGGTGTACTGCTCAAGAGTACCATCGGCAGCCATGCCCTCGATCTTTTTCAAGCGATCGATGCTGGCCTTAATGGTGGCAAAGTTGGTCAGCATGCCACCCAGCCAACGGTTGTTGACAAAGTACTGTTCCGAGCGCAGAGCCTCTTCCATGATCGCATCCTGAGCCTGCTTCTTGGTACCGACAAACAGCACCTTCTCGCCACTGGCGACGGTGTCCTGAATGAACTGGACGGCGGTCCGGAAGTAACGCACGGTCTTCTGCAGATCGACGATATAAATACCGTTACGGGCGCCGAAGATATACGGTTTCATTTTGGGGTTCCAGCGCTTGGTCTGGTGACCGAAGTGAACGCCGGCCTCCAGCAGTTGTTTCATAGTAACTTGTGCCATTGTCTTACTCCCTTTACGTTGGTTGATTCCTCCGCTTCAATCTTTTCCGACAGGCCTCAATCCGCAATTGAGAACCACCCTGCCAAGATCCTGAAGCGTGTGTATTTGGATAACTGCATGTCTATACCATTGCACCCTGTCGACAGGCAAGTGAAAAATCGCCGCCAGCCTCATCCAGATTTACTCACCGCAGAGCCGGAAAAATCTTATCCAAACAGCCGCTTTAGGCTATTTACAGACCTTCAAGGCTGTACTAACATGCGCGGCCATGTCTCAGCTGCGAATCGATAAATATATCCTCAAAGAAATCGGCCTCCCGACCCTGCTCAGCTTGTTGATTTTTTCCTTTGTCATCCTCATGGGCCGTATTCCCCGGCTGATAGAATTGATCATCAGCAAAGGTGTCCCATTAAAAGATATCTTGTTGCTATTCAGCTACCTGCTGCCGACCTTTTTCAGCATTACCATACCGCTATCTTTTCTGCTCGGTATCCTGCTCGCTTTCGGACGGTTATCGGCTGACAGCGAATTTATTGCGTTAAAAGCCTCAGGCATCAGTCTTTACGCGCTGCTTAAACCGGTGCTGCTGCTGGCGGTAATCTTCTCAATATTGACGGCCTGGATCACAATCAGTGTAGAGCCAGCAGGAAAAACCGCCTTTCGCAGCAAACTCTTCGAAATTGCCTCTAGTCGCGCCAGCGTCGGCATCCGCCCTGGGGTTTTCAATGACGATTTCGATGACATCATTCTGTTCACCCGCAGCATGGATGAGCGACGCGGGATTATGCAGAATGTTTTTATATCCGACGAACGCGAAGGAGAGACACCAGCCACCATCCTGGCCAAAGAAGGGCGCTTTATTTCCGATCAGGAACAACTCAGCCTGACCTTGCGACTTAGCAACGGCAGTATCCACCGCCGCCCGCCCAACGAAAACAAGGCCACCTATCAGATCATTGGTTTTTCGAATTACGATATCACTATCGATATGGGCCAACAACTCGGTTCCGGCAAGCAACGACGTCGCTCTCGCAGCGAACTCTCCTGGGAGGAGTTGCAAGCCGCCCGCCAAAATGCCAAAAGTGATCGCAGCCGGTTCCGACTGGACGCAGCACAACACAAACGGCTGGCGATTCCCTTTGCTCCGTTAGTCCTTGCCCTGGTTGGTGTTCCCCTCGGCTTGCAGTCAAGCCGTTCCGGCAAAGGGGCCGGATTTGCCATGGCACTGATCGTCTCACTCTTCTATTACCTGCTCCTGAGCATTACTCGCACGCTAGCTGAAAAAGGCTTGGTGCCAGCCTATCTGGCTCTTTGGCTACCTAACTTCCTGTTCTTTTTCGGAGGAGCTTATTTTCTCTACCGTACCGCGATTGAACGACCAGTAACTTTTCTGGCCCACCCGGTTCACCTGTTTAAACGATTGTTCACCAAGCCCAAAACAGAACCGGGAGACGGTCAATGAAACTGATTAACCGCTTCTTGCTGAAACATTTCCTGCAAATCCTGCTGCTGAGTTGTGCCGCCTTTGTCAGCATCTATTTGCTGATCGATTTTTTTGAAAAAGTCAGTGCGTTTATCGACCATCAAGCGACCCTTGGCGATTATTTTAGCTACCTGTTCAACAGTGTCCCGCTGATCTTGATTCAGATTTTACCCTTAGCGGTATTAATGACCGTGGTCCTCACCTTGGGAGGCCTGGGTCGAACCAACGAAATTACCGCAATGCGTGCCTGCGGTATCAGCCTTTGGAAAATTGTTCAACCCTTTATGGCCATGTCTTTACTCCTGACCTTGCTATTATTACTCCTCAATGAATTTGCCAGCCCCTATAACGCCAAGGCGCTGAATCAGTTGCTGGAAGTCAAGCTAAAGGGCAAGCGGCAGCTTGACCTGACCAATGATGAAATCTGGTACCGAGATGGGAATCGCATTTTAAATGTCATTTTAGTCGACTTGAAGAAAAAAGAGTTGAAAGGTGTGACCGTTTTCGAAATCGATGATAGTTCCCACATCACTCTGCGACTGGACGCCCCTGTGATCAGCTATCGGGATGATACCTGGCTCGCCGAAGAGGTCACCATCCGAACCTTTGATCCCCAGACCGGAGACCTGCTCAGCACCGAGGCCAAACAAAACCATGTACTGAAAACCACTCGCAATCCCAAAGATTTCACTCTCGGTGAAGACCGTACCAATGAACTCAATATTCAGCAACTCTCGCGCATGGCCAGCAAACTTGAACGGGAAGGTCAAGACGCCACCCGCCAGCGGGTCGATATTCACAGCCGCCTGGCGGCACCTTTCACCTGCGTGATCATGGCCTTCCTCGGTGTCCCTTTTGCACTACAAAAAGGCCGACAAAGCAATATAGCTTTGGGAATTGGCTTAAGTCTTGGGATCGGTGTCGTCTACTTTATCCTGCAGTCGATGGTTACCGCCTTCGGGTATTCCGGCGCCCTGCCACCCATTTTGGCGGCCTGGTCGACTAACCTGATATTTCTAATGTTCGGTGTCTGGTTGTTGTTGAGTGTTAAGGAATAGCAAACGCGATGCAGTTCAACAAAAAAGAGCCCGGCCAGTAAATACTGGCCGGGCTCTTTTTTGTTGATTCTTCCGCTTGTATTTAATAGCGGTAGGTATCCGGCTTATAAGGACCGTCAACCGGCAACCCGAGGTACTTCGCTTGATCCTCACTCAGCACCGTTAATTTTGCTCCCAGTTTGTCCAGGTGCAGCCGGGCGACCTTCTCATCCAGTTGTTTCGGCAGAACGTAGACTTTGTTCTGATAATTCTGCGCATTCTGGAATAGTTCGATCTGTGCCATCACCTGGTTGGTGAAGGAGTTTGACATCACGAAACTCGGGTGGCCAGTGGCACAGCCGAGGTTCAGCAGTCGCCCTTCGGCGAGCACGATAACACCATGACCATCCTCGAAGATCCAGCGATCGACTTGCGGCTTGATGTTTTCACGCTTAACATCAGCGGCCTTCTCTACTGCTACCATTTCGATTTCATTGTCGAAGTGGCCGATATTGCCAACAATCGCGTTGTTCTTCATCTGCCGCATATGTTCGAGGGTGATGATGTCCTTGTTACCGGTTGTGGTCACGTAGATATCGGCGTAATCGAGAACATCCTCAACCCGCTTGACCTCATAGCCTTCCATCAGTGCCTGCAGGGCGCAGATAGGATCGATCTCGGTGACGATAACCCGGGCGCCCTGACCGCGCAGCGACTGACAGCAACCCTTGCCGACATCACCGTAACCGCAGACCACGGCCACCTTTCCTGAGATCATTACGTCGGTGGCGCGCATGAGGCCATCAACCAGCGAATGACGGCAGCCATAAACGTTATCAAACTTGCTCTTGGTGACCGCATCGTTGACATTCATCGCTGGAAACAGCAGGGTACCTTCGGCTTCCATCTGATAGAGACGATGCACCCCGGTGGTCGTCTCTTCGGTCACCCCTTTGATCGAAGCGGCGGTTTTGATCCACTTCTGGGCATCGGCAATAATCGACTTTTCCAATTGTTTGACCAGCTCGCGCCAGTCTTCTGGATCATCAGCGCTGACATTCGGCACCGCATCTTTCGACCATTCATTGCCTTTGAGAACAAACATGGTCGCATCGCCGCCGTCATCCAGAATCATGTTCGGCAGCTCGCCTGCTGGCCAAGTCAACGCCTGCTCGGTGCACCACCAGTATTCTTCCAGGGTTTCCTCTTTCCAAGCAAACACCGGAATCCCCTTCGGGTTCTGGACGGTTCCTTCGGGACCAATGGCAATAGCGGCCGCGGCGTGATCCTGGGTGGAAAAAATATTACAGGAGCACCAGCGCACCTGAGCGCCAAGATCGACCAGGGTTTCGATCAATACCGCTGTTTGGATGGTCATATGCAGCGAACCGGTGATCCGGGCACCTTTGAGTGGGAACTGGCCAGCATACTCTTCACGCAAAGCCATCAGCCCCGGCATCTCTTCCTGGGCCAGAAGAATTTCCTTACGTCCCCAGTCTGCCAAAGACAGGTCTTTGACTTTATAGTCCTGATTTTCCATGCGTCTGCTTTCTCCTTGGTTACACCTGGATCGAAGCTTTCCGGTCGATGCAGGTTTGACTTCGGCGGTTAATCCGCCGCCATTTTAACCTAGAAACTGCAGTTGGGCGCGAAAAAGCTGTGCAAGAAATTGATGTGCATAGGGATATTGAAAAATTCGTGGCCACCTTGTTGGTGATGAGAACTTTTTCAAATTTCCTAGGTGCATCAAGAGCTTGTGCAGACTTTCGTGATCCGACTGCGGTTTCTAGGTTTAATTGCTGTGACCAACACGACGGGATAGTCACCCGTCTGCCCGGTCAGAGTTTGACATGTTTTCACCCGCAGCCCGGCGGCCTCGCACCAGCTGGACAAATCGGCCGGTTGAAAGCCGAGCCACTGGTCTGCCAACTTGTCGCGCACCCACTCCTGCTCATGGCTGCGCAGATCACTCAGCAGCAGCAGTCCGCTGGGCCGCAGCACCCGGGCAAGTTCCGCCAGCACGTGCTGCGGTTCGGAGGCATGATGTAGCGCCATGTTGATCAGAGCCGCATCAACCGACGCCGCTGGCACCGGCAGGCACTCCATTTGCCCCAACCGCAGCTCAATATTCTTCAGGCCTTGTTCGGCCACCAGCTCACGGGCAGCCGCCAGCATTGCTGGCGAATGATCAACCCCAGTCAGTAGATTGCATGAGGCGCAAAGCTGACTCAACAGCTTGCCGGTGCCGACGCCAACCTCAAGCAGCTTATCGCATTTGCCCAGCTCAGCAAGCAGGATCGGCAAATAATCGGGAGTCGGCAATAGCTCACGGGCCATGCGGTCCCACTGCCGGGAATGGTGCTCGAAAAAGACCTGACTCCGCTGCCGACGAGCCGCCAGCACCTCGGTCAGGGCAGTCCGATCCAGTTGATAGTTCTCCAGATCTGGCAACCGACTGGTCAGCAGGGACTGCATTTCAGCAAACAACGAATCATCAACCTGCAGACGGTAATAGGCCCAGGTCCCTTCACGCTTGACCCGTACCACCCCTGCATCAAGTAAAATCTTCAGATGTCGGGAAATGCGCGACTGTCCCATGCCGAGCACCTGGACCAGTTCCTGTACTGTGAACTCACCGAGCTGTAAAATGGCAATCAGTCGTAAACGGGTTTGATCGGCCAGGGCTTTAAAAAGGTGCAGCATAGGAATCCGGATAACTGAATCATCAATATCAACTTTTCTTGATATAACAAAAAATACGTGTTCAGGTCAAGTCAGCGGATCATCAAAGCTATCGGCTGCGCAGCCAGAGATCAGTAAGATTGAACCAGAGAAATAACAGGCAGGTCGCCAACAGGCGCCCGGGAGGATGATCTGTAAGCAGATCATAAATCGGCTCGAGGTTTTCCGTCAGCCGGGCCCGTCCCTGGCCAACCGGAATGCCCTGGCGAAAAGCCCGTTTGGCATCGCGGGCGAAGCTGAGCTGCCAGGCATGCTTACGCACGTAACAGCCGCTGCGCCACCAGATCAACCATTGCTCACGCCAACTGTGTTCGGCAAACAACTGGCGAATCAGGATAAAAAAAGGCCGCAGCTGTAATTTTTCTCCTTTTTTTTGCTGACGATAAACTTCAGGGGCCGCAGCAAAAAACTTCAGGTAACCGATGGTCCGCAGGCACATAATTATCGAGTTAAGCAGTTGGCGTTGCCAGAGTCCTTCCTGCTCAAACCGTCGCGCCGAAGTGCTGATTTCCGCCGGCAACAACAGCCAGTTGCCGGACAGCCGCAACCGCTCGGCAAAATCGGTATCCTCCATGACCGGCAGATCCTCGCGAAAAGAACCGACCGAATCAAACATCCGCCGCCGCAATAGAAATCCTTGATCACCATGAATACACTCCGGCCGGTCGAGACGGGCTTTCCATTCATAAAAGTAATAACCGACCGAAGGGGCTTCCGTTTGCCGCTGAAACCTCAATGAAAAGCGACCAGCAACCGACTGGCTGCCTGTTTCGAGCAAACAATTCAAGCTGCTTTGAATCGCCAGCGGATCCACAAAACGGCTATCGACATGCAAAAACAGCAGCCATTCTCCTCGCGCTTGCCTCACTGCATGGTTCAACTGGCAACCGCGCCCGGGGGTACTTTCCAACAGCCGTAGAGGCCAAGCAAAATCGTCCACACGGCAACGCAACCAGGCAAAGCTGCCATCGGTAGAACCGCCATCGACAACCAGCAACTCGACATCGCTTAGTTTCTGTCGGCTTAGGTTCGCCAGCAGCCCGGGCAATTCCTGCTGCTCATTCAGAACCGGAACAATGACGCTCAACAATGGGTTAATGGTCTCAACTGCTTTCATAACTTTCTCAGAAAAACGGCTTCACATCAGCCGTTCCTATGCTATAAATAGTCCCTTATTTCAGCACTGCCAGTCCAACGTTGGACCGGTCAGGACGATAACCTGTTAACCATGACATATCAAGGGGTTGAACATGAGCGAAATTATTGACATCTATGCCCGTGAAATCCTCGATTCCCGCGGCAAGTGGCGCCTCGACCGGTGAGCGGGAAGCGCTGGAATTGCGTGACGGCGATAAAGGCCGTTATCTCGGTAAAGGGGTTCTCAAGGCGGTTGAACATGTCAACGAGGTGATCGCTGCCGAACTGATCGGCTGGGAAGCCAGCGACCAGATCGGAGTCGACCGCAAGCTGCTCGCTCTGGACGGCACCGATTTCAAAAGCAAACTCGGCGCCAATGCACTGCTCGGGGTTTCCATGGCCTGTGCCAAAGCGGCCGCTGAAGATGCCGGCCTGCCCCTCTATCAATATCTGGGCGGTGCCAACGCCAAGGAACTGCCATTGCCAATGATGAACATCATTAACGGTGGCGAGCATGCCGATAACAATGTCGATATCCAGGAATTCATGATCATGCCAGCCGGTGCCGAGAGCTTCAAAGAGGCGCTGCGCATGGGCGCGGAGATCTTCCACGCGCTGAAAAAAGTCCTTAAGGACAAAGGCTACAACACCGCCGTTGGTGATGAAGGTGGCTTCGCTCCTGATCTGAAGAGCAATGAAGAAGCCCTACAGGTCATCATGCAAGCGATTGAAGCAGCCGGTTACAAACCGGGCGAAGAGGTTCTGCTGGCCCTTGATGTCGCTGCCTCGGAAATCTACAGCGACGGTAAATACAACTTCGCCAACGAAGAGCAAGCGATTAAGACCTCAGCTGAAACCGTGGCCTTTTATGAAGATCTGGTCAATCGTTACCCGATCATCTCCATCGAAGACGGTCTGGCTGAAAACGATTGGGATGGCTGGAAGCTAATGACTGAAAAACTCGGTGATAAAATCCAGATCGTCGGCGATGATCTATTCGTCACCAACACCAAGATCCTCAAAGAGGGGATCGAAAAAGGGATCGCCAACTCGATTCTGATCAAGGTCAACCAGATCGGCACCCTGACTGAGACTCTGGAAGCGATCGAAATGGCCAAGCGCGCCGGTTACACTGCGATTGCTTCGCACCGGTCGGGCGAAACCGAAGACACCACCATCGCCGATCTGGCGGTGGCAACCAACTGCGGCCAGATCAAAACCGGCTCCCTCTGCCGCACCGACCGGGTCTGTAAATACAACCAGTTGCTGCGAATCGAGGATGAGCTGGATGAAACAGCCATTTTCGGCGGCAAAGAGGTTTTCTACAACCTGCGCTAAACCAGTTTCGTGCAAAAAAAAGCCTGCGATCAATCGGTCGCAGGCTTTTTTTTGTTCGATCTGAACCATCAGGCGGGATAGAGGCTATAACTACTACCCTGCTTCTTCCGTTTCAAGGCACCATTATCAGCCATATCCTTTAACAGCGTCTGCAACTGCTTTTTGTTGATATCAGCAAATTTACCATACAGTTCAGTCTGTTTGACCCCCGGCTGCTCAACAACCGCGGCAACGATCTGAGTTTCCAGTTCAGATGTCTCTTCGGTCTTAACAACCGGCTCTGCAGTTGGCTTCTCGGCGACCGGCTCGACCTTCGCTGGATCTGCCTTAGGCTTGGTCGTGGCAGATTCATCCCTGGCCTTTTCCGGAGCATCCTGCTGAGCCTTAGCCGCCGTGGCACGAGTTATCTCAGCATCCTGCTCAGCGCGAATCTCGCTCTCAATCTTGGTCAGCTTTTGGTAAAAATAGAATCCCGCTCCGGCAAGTAACAACAGTACAATGAACCAAAACATTTAAACCTCCTGGTCAGATGTTTCTTCCTTCTCTGCGTGGAACCAGCGGTCAAACCAAGTTCGGTGGTCCTTTTCCGCCAGCATCTTCAAATCGTTCGGCCCTAACCAAATACCACCACAACCGGGGCATTTATCCAACGGAACATCGCGAAAAGTCATCGGTTCAATCATTTCACCGCACTTGGGACAACGTCCTTTAGCGCAGTTCTTTGCCACGGTTTCCTCGGCATCATGCTTCATTTTATCGAGGATTTCCTGCTCTTTTTTATGAAAGTATTCGTTCTCCAGGGCTTTTTTCCGTTCGTCCCAAGCATTTGCCATAACAGCCTCCTTAATAATGATTGGCTATAACACCATTATAGCCAAGTCTGGATTTCGATCAACAAAGGAATGGGAAAAAGCTTGTTCTATCAAGAACTTCGCATATTGTATTGGCCGGCCCCGTAAGCTGCCCCCTTCCCGATATTGAAAAGACTCCCGAGTTGCAGCAGCCAATAGACTTCGGCGAGCCCAGCCCCCCGTAGCTGCATTTCGCCCAAAAGCCCCCCCAAATCCTGCCCGCCCTGTTCCCCAGTTAAGCGCCGCCAGTCGTGCCATTGTAAGTGATTGGTGATAACCTCAACCTGAGCCGCCTGCTGAATCAACCCAACCGGATCCGAGACGACTTCGACTGCCGCATGCTTTGCCAGCATTGAAGTAACGCGTCGCAGGATGAAGGGGAAAATGTCGGAAAATTCCGGTTTAAACACAGGCTTTTTCTGTCGCAGCAGACGTACGGGAGAAATAAGGTTGAGGCTGAGGATTTCTGCCGCGACCTTTTGCCGCTGCAACCACCAGAGCAGATCACAGACTGGTGGGATCAGCTTTGGCTTGGGCTTCGGCTCCCCCTTGATCCAGAGCATCGCCCGCAAACCGCTGGCATCCTCTGCTTCAACACCATCCAGGCAAAATTGCCCGGTTCC
Source organism: uncultured Desulfuromonadales bacterium (assembly GCA_947259685.1). Next base: position 28,467 of record CAMYNC010000020.1, read on the forward strand.
CTTATGCAGACCCTGGAGACCAAGCTGTTCGATTAAGCGGGTGAAAAGATCGATCTGCTTCAACCCATTGCCAACAAATAAAACCGGCAAAACCAGTCGCCCGTTCGGCTCGATCAGCCCCTGTCGCGAGAGATCCGGCTGCAGGACAAATGCAGGTGCTGGTTTCTGCACCAGACGGCTTAGCACTGGATCATCGGGCAACGTTGGTTGCAGAAGAATTTTCGCCTGGGCGATATCTTCAAGCTGATCGGTATCCGCCAACACAGTCAGCGCCTGCAGGAGCTCGCGACGTAACTGTAGGAGCGCCAATTCCGGTAAATCGAAATAGTCATTGGGCTGGAGATGATAATATAGCTGGGCATATTCGACCTGCTCCAACTCATGCGGCAAGGGGAAAAGATCGCTCATGGAGACTCCGATATAATTGCGCTGAACTGGGGTTTCTGCTATACGTCTCCCCTGCCTGACAGCCTAATGCATGCCCCAAGGGAGAACATCTGAATGTTTCAGTTTACATTACTCAACGAAGATCCGAAAAGCCGGGCCCGTCGTGGCCGTTTGGAAACCCCGCATGGAACCATCGAGACCCCCATTTTCATGCCGGTCGGAACCCACGGTGCTCTTAAGGCGATGACACCGGCCCAGGTGGAAGAGACCGAGGCACAGATCATTCTCTCCAACACCTACCATCTGCACTTAAAACCGGGTGAAGGGCTGGTGAAAAAAGCCGGTGGGCTGCATAAATTCATGAACTGGAACAAGCCGATTCTGACTGATAGCGGCGGCTTTCAGGTTTTCTCCCTGCCGAAAAAACGAATTGGTGAAGATGGCGTGCATTTCCGTCATGAGCTGACCGGCGAAGAGATTTTCCTCGGTCCGAAAGAAGCGATGCAGATCGAAAACGATCTGGGCGCCGATATCATCATGGCCTTCGATGAGTGTATCCCCTACCCTGCCAGTCACGATTATTCCACCAAATCGATAAAAAAAACCCTTCGGTGGGCGGAACTGTGCCTGAAGCATCACAGTCGTGAGGACCAGGCGCTATTCGGCATCATCCAGGGCAGCGTTTACGAAGACCTGCGGCGCGATTGCGCTGAAGCGATGACGACAATGGATTTCCCCGGATACGCTATCGGTGGGGTCAGTGTCGGTGAAGGCCTGGATTTACTGAAAAAGGTGGTCGACTGCACCGAACCTTTCATGCCGAAAAACAAACCGCGCTATCTGATGGGGGTCGGCCTGCCGGAGGATATCCTTGAGTCGATCGAGCGGGGGATGGATATGTTCGACTGCGTCATCCCGACCCGCTATGCCCGCAGTGCCACCCTTTTCACCAAACGCGGCAAGATCCGCCTGACCAACAAGAATTTCCGCCGCGACTTCTTCCCAGTAGACCCCTCTTGCGACTGTTACTGCTGCAAAAACTTCACCCGCGCTTACCTGCACCACCTGTACAATGCCAACGAGATCCTCTCAGCGACGCTGGCGGCGATTCACAATGTGCGTTTCTACCTGAATATGGTCGCCGGTGCGCGGACGGCGATCGAGGCGGGCGATTATCCGACGTATAAAAAGGAATTTTTGGCCGAGTATAACTCCGAAAATAAACCCCAGCGAAAAAAGAAGTAACCTATAGATGGTAAACGGGGACTTGGCTCGCGCCTAGACTGCTGACGCCTGCATCTCCTCGCTTTTTTCCGCGGGCAAATCGATCTATTTTTTTAGACAAGTGCTGCGAAGCTGGAAATTAAAGGCCCTACACAGGAATGGAAACGCAGATTAGACAGACTAATCGGCCTAATCCTTGAGCGGTTCGGTCGCCCGATCCACCAGGTCGAGAATCGACCGGTAAGGGATCTCACCATGCAATGCGAGACCGATCTCGCAGGTCTTGCTGGTCGAGTAACCAGCGTCACAGTCACAGACCTGTTCCTGCAGGCCCTGCAGAGCGGATTCGTTCAGCTCCGGAAAGTTAAAGCCACGATCTCCGGCAAAGCCACAGCAGTCGATTTCCTCGGGAATCACCAGATCGGTGGCACAGAGCCGGGCCAGCTGTTCAAGCTTCTCGGCCAAGCCCATTTTGCGGGCGCTGCAGGTCACATGCAGTGCCACGCGCTCGTTCTGTGGAGTAAAGCTGAGCCGCTCCAGCAGGAACTGCAAGACGAACTCGATCGGCTCATAAAGCTGCAATCGCTCATCCAGGGTACTCTTCATCCGGTAGAGACAGGGGCTGGTGTCACAGAGCACAGGTAACTTCCCGTTGTCTGAAATATTCAGCAAAGCTTCTGAAAGCTGGTTCGATTTTCGTTCGGCCAATTCCAGAAAACCCTTACTCTCAAAGGCCTGACCGCAACAGAGGCTGTCCAGTTCTACCGGATAGAGGATCTGGTAGCCAGCCTTCTGCAGCAAAGAACCGGTCAGCTGCGGCAGCGGCTGGCGCTGACTGTCCTGACGGGCTGGACCACCCATGGCCCGGCTGGCACAGCTGGGGAAGTAAACGACCTGAAGCGGGTTGTCCGGATCGATCAACTGCGGCTCGATTTTCGACGCGCCGGTCGGCATCTGTCGATTCCAGAGCGGCAATGCATCCAAACTGGTAACCCGGGCGGCCCGCGAAAGCAGTTCCAGAAACCGGGTTCCGGTTAACCTGTGAAGGGCGTCAACCCCTTTCAGGCTGGTATTGATCGACTTGCTGACCAGGGCAAAATGGTCCGCAACCCAGCTGGCGACCTGCTCGCTCAGGGCGCCGTTGGCCTCCTGCCTGAGCTGTTTGGTCATCTTGCCGGTATCGATCTCCACTGGACAACGTGTCGCACAAAGGCCATCTGCGGCACAGGTGTCGTTTCCCGGATATTGATAGCTGTGGACAAATTTCTTCAGTCTGGTCGGATCCTCCTGAGCCGCCATCTGCCGGCTGATTTCACGGCGGCTGATGATCCGTTGCCTTGGGGTGAAGCTGAGATTTTTCGAAGGGCAGACCGGCTCACAGAAGCCACACTCAATGCACTTGTCGATGATCTCGTGACTGGCCGGGAGCGGCTTCAGATTTTTGATGTGGGTTTCCGCATCCTCGTTGAGAATAACCCCAGGGTTGAGCAGCCCGTCCGGATCGAACAGCTGCTTGATCGACTTCATCAGCGCATAGGCGGGCTCCCCCCACTCCTTTTCAACAAAAGGAGCCATATTGCGCCCGGTACCATGCTCCGCTTTGAGTGAACCGTCGTACTTTTCGACCACCATCTTCACCACCTGATCCATAAAATCGCGGTAGCGAACGACCTCCTCTTCGATGGAAAAATTCTGGGTAAAAACAAAGTGCAGGTTGCCCTCCAGGGCATGGCCGAAGATGATCGCCTCATCATAGCCATACTCCTTAAACAGGGCCTGTAGATCTAGGGCAGCATTGGCCAGGTGCTGGCTGGCAAAGGCAACATCCTCGATAATAACCGTCGTGCCGGTTTTACGCACCGCACCAACCGCCGGGAACAGTCCCTTGCGAACCTTCCACAACGCATTGTACTCATCAGGAACGTCGGTGAACTCGATTGGCCGGACCGTCTTCAGCTTGCCCAGTGCCTGACTGATCTGACTAATCTGCCGGTTCAGGCTGCGCTGGCTGCCGGCGCGGGTCTCCACCAGCAAAGCCGTCACGTCCTTGCCCAACCCGGCAAGGTAATCTGGCAGGCCCGGTTTGCTCTGAACCGAGGCCAGGCCGGCCCGATCAACCAACTCTGCAGCGGCAGCCAACTGGCTTTCCCGCAATATAGGGATCGCCCGACAGGCGGTATTTATATTCGGGAAGAGGATCAGGGAACTCGCCTTGAACCTGTGCTCCACCACGGTCCGGTAGACAACTTCGGAGACGAAGCCGAGGGTCCCTTCCGAGCCGACCAGCAGATGTTGCAGGATATCAAAGGGGTCACTGAAATCGAGCAAGGCGTTCAGACTGTACCCAGTGGTGTTTTTGATCTTGAATTTGTAGCGAATCCGTTCTGCGAGGGCCTCATCCGCCAGCACCTGTTCTCGCAGACTCGACAGACCCTTGAGTAGCGTTGCATGACGCCGTTGAAAAGAGGCGCGGCTTTTGTCGTCTGCCGTGTCGAGCAGGGTGCCGTCTTGCAGAATCACCCGCAAACTGTGCAGGGTCTGGTAACTGTTCTCAGCCACACCGCAGCACATGCCGCTGGCGTTATTGGCCAGGATACCGCCGATCATGGCACTGTCGATGGAGGCCGGATCCGGGCCGATTTTTTTACCGAACTCGGCCAGCCAGCGGTTAGCGGTGCTGCCGACCACACCGGGCCCCAGAGATATTTTCCCAGCGTTATCAAAGATGCGGTGGTCTCGCCAATCGTTTCCCAGGCGCACCAGGACGCTGTCAGTTATTGCCTGTCCGGACAGACTGGTTCCCGCGGCACGAAAGGTGACCGACACCCGATGCTGTTTTGCCAGCCGCAGGATTTTTTGTACCTCTGCTTCAGTTTGAACAGTGATGACAACTTTGGGAATCAACCGATAAAAACTGGCATCGGTTCCATAAGCCAGAGTGCGGAGTGGATCAGTGATCAAACGCTCTGCAGGGATGAAGCGGGCAACATCTTTATTGAAATGTTTATACTGATCGGGAATCAAGCGGCTCTCCAAATAAAGGGAAACAGATAAAGACAATGGATGCTTTGTGGATAAAGCATAGCAGATCAATTCTGTTCATGTTTGAATAGCAGCACCGATGTTAGATTGACCTTTTTACTACTTGGGGCTGGCTCCAATTTGGTCAAAGCCTTAGTTTTTACTCCGAAACGCTAAAAATACAAAAGGAACCAGCCTAAGCGATCCCTTTCGGTTGAATTATCCTTGAGTTGTTCACGGCTGGTACTCGATCTTCGATTCCTGCTCGGTCCCGCATTCTTTACAATTGAACACCCGCGTATCATGCCACCAGGGTTCCGGCCCCCAGTAATTTTCATTGCCGATGCAGGTCAGATGTTCAACAGCGTTAAAATTTTTGGCTTCGTCACATTCTGCACAATAAAGCCAGATTTTCCCTGCAGAGCAAGCCTGTAAAAAATCACCCGGATTGGACATCGATCAGGTACCTTTCTGAGAGCACTACTTTTTGGAGATCCCTGCGGTCTTGCCTTCGGCCCGCAGCTTTTTGACCGTTCGCCCACCGATTCCCCAGTTGGCCGGACTATGCTCATCGATCGAAACATGGGTCGAGGCTGGGTTTTTATCAAGAATTTGTACCATCAGTTCGGTAATTCCCTCAATCAGTTGGGCTTTTTGCGCCTTGGTTGCCCCTTCGGTAATATAGACTTGGACATATGGCATAACTGGTTCCTCCCGTTGGAATCAAACTTAAGTTTCAGACGAAGGGTTATTATCCCCGACCCTTGAGCGCTTTTCAACCTCAATAGATAATTCCCGCCCGCGCAGATCGCGAATAATCTGCCGAAGTAACCGGAAGTCAGTAGCCTGCAAAGGCTGATCACGGTAAATTGCAGCGCCGTAAATCTCGGCGAAGCGCTGGCACAAAGTTTCCTCGCTCTGCCTTGCCAGCTCAAAAAGCCCCAACTGGGCCGGCAATTCTTTGCGTCCGGCACAGACAGCCACCTGCCGCCGGTAAGCGGCTAGCAGCCCCAAATCACGCTGTCGATGACGGCGCCAGAAATAGCTGCCAACCGCCAAGCAAACCAGCGGCAATCCCCAAAGCAAAACCTTGAACGACGTCGCTGGCAGGTGGCCCAACCCACGCAGCTGTTGACCGGCCTGCCGAATCAACCCGAACTGCTGGCGTAAATCGTAATTCAGCACCAGTCGACTCCAATAATGCAGCATGGCATCGCCAAATACCTGCAGCCTCGGCAGATCTTTTCGCCTGATACCGAGCAGCGCCTGTTCGGCATTCACCGCCAGGCGGCTAGGGTCGATCCGCTGCCAATAGCCTTCATCATCCAAGGCCTCGACCCAGACATGGGCCAGGTCTTCGCCAACCAGATAATAGTTGCCCACCCCGTTATAATCGCCACCCAGATAACCGCCGACCAGCCGCGCCGGTACTCCGGCCAAACGGAGTAACATGGCAAAGGAAGAGGCGAAATACTCACAGTAACCACGCTTGGTTTCAAACAGAAAGGTTTCAACCGGGTTTTCCGTGATCGGCAACTGACGATTGGAATAACTGAGCTGTTGCTGCAAAAAAAAAGCTTCAAGCCGGGCAATCCGCTGTCGAACGCTGCCGCCCTGCCGGCCAATTTGCTCGCCAATCTCACGCACCCGGCCTGACAACTTATCCGGCAGCTCGAGATAGGCACTTGCCGAGCCTTGCAACAGGCTGCGGGCCGTGAGTTGGGAACTTACCTGATAACTGAGTTTGCGACCTGAATTCCAACGCCCGGTCGCCACACCATCTGCCGCCAGATGATGGCGGATATTTTCAATCTTGTGTGGCCGATCCAGGGTGACCAGATAGCGGTCGCTTTTCGGTTCGGTGAAAAACGTCAATTGAACCTCTGAGTCAGGCTCTAGCCTCAGCTCCTCTGCCGGCAACTGGCTGCTGCGTTTCCAGACCCGGTCATCGAGGCGCCCCAGCACCACCCCCCGCCAATAAAGATCGGTAATCGGCAGCTTTCGCGCCTCAACCCGAAATGCGGTTCGCCCACTCCCTGCCAGTTCGCTCACCGAACCAGGGCGCACTTCATCGGTCATGCCGATTGAAGCGGTTGGCTTCGGATTGAGAAAGTTCCAAAGTGGTGTCTGCGTCCGCGGCAGCATCACAAACAACGCCAGCATCAACAGCAATGATCCAGCCGGCAACAGCAGCATAACTTTCAGCAGCAACGACCACTCCCGACGTCCCAAGCGAAGACCCGGGGCACTGACAAAAAAGGTGAGCAATACCAAGCCGAAGGTCACCAGCACAATCAGCAACACCAGATACACCAGGTAGGCCATATTCAGCGTCAACAGGGAAGATGCGGCCAGAATAATCGTCGCCAGCAGAAATAATTGCAGGATATTTCGCGGTGATTTTTCCGTCGCCAACCGCACTGCCAAAAGCAGGCAGAGCATATGGATCAGCGGTTCCACCAGGTTGCTGCGGGAAACCTGCACCATAAACAGCCCAAACAAGGCAAAAGAAAGCAGCGTTGCCGAGAGGCTTTTTAACAGATATTGACGCCGCTTATCGCCGACAATCCCCACCCCAAAGGCCAGCAGTAACCCGAGCTGCACCCACCATTGCAGGTAGGGAACCACCGGCAAACAGCCAACCAGGGCCGCCAGGTAAGCCAACAGTTGCAGGATTCGTTCAACGCCGACCATAAAGTGCCAATTCGGTCAGCAGTTTGTAGCGCTGGGCAGCTCCCAGGGCAGGTGGGTAGGTTCGGTCCGGCAGCGATAAACCGACCGCTTGTTGCTTGGCCAAAAAATGATTGACCAGGTAGGTGCAGCGACTTAATTTTTCTTCATCGCTGCCAGGGATCTTTGCCAAATCCAGCATCAGCGAAGGAGCACCAAGCCGATTCAAGCGTTTGACGACAAGATCTTCGTGGCGGGCCGAGAGTTTCCAGTGGATAGCTTTCAGTGGATCACCCTCGCGATAAGCATCGATACTACGCAATTCACCATCAATGCCCGGTTGCGGGTGATGATTCAGCCGAGCCGGATGACTCTTCCCGTCACCGGCAGGCAGTTCGCCAGGGAGTGGTCTGGGGAACACCAGCAGCTGTTGTTCAATCTGAAAACCCTTGGAGCGGATAAAAAAGTTGATCGGAAACCGGGATGAAATGCGGGGCACCGGTAAGGGGTGATAACCGCGAGCAGGCAGGCTCAAGGATAGGGTTCGCCGCTGTTTTTCACCAGCTGGCAGCAACGGAAAAAGCACCTGCCCGTCAGCCAGGCTAACCTGAATCAAAAATGCCGGTAGCCAGCAGTGCAAATTGCTCAGCTCAATCTCGACCCGTGAAGGGGATGCGGCATAGAGTTCGTTGTCAGGAAAAAAGTGCAGATCCAGTCGCTGCAGGTTCTGCTGGCCAAGCAGACCGGAGATTGCCATGAAACCGAGCAGCGCAGAGACCAGCAGATAAAGCAGGTTGTTGCCGGTATTAACCGCAGCAAAACCGAGCAGCAGCGTCAGACCGATATACAGGCCGCCGGCTTTGGTCAGTTTCAGGCCATAGGTACGGGAATTTCTGCCAATAGCGATCGAAACACCTCTTCTTTACGCAGCGATTGATGCTCAGGCCGTAGCACCAAACGGTGGGCAGCCACCGGCACAGCGACCCGCTGGACATCTTCCGGCACCACATAATCCCGCCCTTCCAAGAAGGCTTCTGCACGGGCCGCAGCCGCCAGATTCAAGCCGCCACGGGTCGAGACTCCGGCATAAATCGCCGGATGGCGCCGACTGCTCTCGAGTAAACTATGGATATATTCAGCAACTTTTTCACCGAGCAGAATATTTTCGCGGATATGCTGAGCCGTTTGCAGAATCTCTTGCCGGGAGAGCTGTGGTTTGAGGGCCTTCAATTCCTCGCGGACGCTGCCGCGTTGAATAATCTTCTTTTCCAGCTCCGCTGGTGGATAGCCGATCCCGGTGGTGATCAGAAATCGATCGAGCTGCGACTCGGGCAACGGAAAGGTCCCGACCTGCTCGGCCGGATTCTGGGTGGCAATGACCAAAAAAGGGTCCGGAAGTTGATAAGTGACCCCTTCCACCGTAACCCGACGCTCTTCCATCGCCTCGAGCATGGCACTTTGGGTTTTTGGCATCGCCCGGTTGACTTCATCAACCAGCACCAGGTTGTTGAAGATCGGCCCCTTTATAAAATGGAATTCATTCTGTTGTCGGTTAAAGATCGACAACCCGGTGATATCTGAAGGGAGCAAGTCACTGGTGCACTGAATGCGACCGAAATCCAGGCCGAGGATTCCAGACAATGCCAGCGCCAGGCTGGTTTTGCCGAGCCCGGGGATATCTTCCAGCAGTAAATGGCCACCAGCCAGCAGACTCACCAAAGCAAGGCGGATGGCCCTCACCTTTCCCTGGAGATAGTCAGTGGCCAGCGTATCAATAACATTGAGAATTTTTTTGCGCAGCTGTTGCTCCATATGTCCCTCGAGAGCAAAGGTGTTAGGCGATAGTATAAGCGACCCTTCGACCTAATTCCCAGATTTGCTACAAAAAAAAAAAAAGCCCCACGAAATTTCGTGGGGCCTTATATCGCTACAAACAGTCAAGCGATCTTAGAGTTTAACAATATTGCTGGCCTGAGGGCCCTTCTGACCGTCGACAACGTCGAAGCTGACGCGCTCGCCTTCGGCCAGAGACTTGAATCCGTCGCCGCCAATTGCCGAGAAGTGAGCGAATACGTCAGGACCATTGTCCTGCTCGATGAAACCAAACCCTTTTGAATCGTTAAACCACTTGACGGTACCTTCTGCCATTGTTCTGTTCTCCTTACTTGGTCCCCTGCGGGAGTTGTCACGGCGCAGATTACTTTCTGCTGACCATTAAAAAAACCGCTCAGTCCAATTGGTCTGTGCGGTTTTAGCTGACATAAACAGTAAAAAATCTACACAAATTGGATCTGAGATGAAGCAACGCTAGCACGTGTGAAATCCAAATACAAGCATTTTAAGGAGACTGCGCTAAACTCCGTTATCCGCCAAAATAACTATGTTATTACAGGCACTTCAAGTCAGGAACAAAAGAGAGAAAAGCGCAATTAAGCAAAAAAACTATTCTCCCGACTTTTTTATAGGCAGGTCCGGATAAGGTAAGGTCGCTGCCGCCAGCACCTCTGCCGTTCCAGCACCACAGGCAATCAGGCTGCGCATCGCTTTGTCGGGGCTGATATCTTTAAATTCCACCCGCTCCTTCGGCACCACCCAGATAAGTCCGGAGGTCACATTCGGCGAGGTCGGGCTGAGCAGGGTCACGCTGCCATCGGTATGAAATTCAGTCACAAATCCGATTACCCGGGTTTCCGTTTCAAACGGACGGCCAACCGCAACATGCTGAAAAGCGGTTTTTTTCCCGCTGAACAGAGGTGAGACTGTGTCCTTTATAAAACGGTAACCGGGCACGGGGATCAGCAGTTGTTTTTCCAACCAGCCGAACAGCATCCCGCCGGCCCGAGTCCGGATAAAGACTCCGATCAAAAAGCAACCGGTAATCAGCAGCAGGATCGACAGCACTTCGGCGACAAACTGCCCCGCATCGGTATTGGCACTTATCAGTTTGATCAGTGGTGCAAACAACCCGGTGAGCAGATCGAAAAGCCAGGTGAAGGTGAAAATCAGAATCCCGAAGGGGAGCAGAAAGGTCAGGCCACCGAGGATCGCATCCTTGGCAAAGGATTTGGAAGCACTGGCGAGCTCTTTTAAGGGCATTTTTTATCCCAGGACAACAGAATGTCAGTCAAACGCGACGACAAAGCTGCCGTTGAAGCCATTGGCAGAAAAATTCAGCGCCGCATTTTCAGCAGCCGCCAGGGAGTTGTACTGGCCGACCCGCACCCGATACAGTCGCTGAGCGTTGATTTGAGCATCGTGGACTTCCGCCTTACCGTAACGACTTCGCAATTGGCTGGCCAGTCGCTGGGCATTCTCGGCCACCGAAAAAGCCCCCACCTGGACAGCAAAGCTGCCGGCATCGTAACTACGTGGCGAGCGATAACTGATACGCCCCTGCTTGGTTTCCGGATAGCCGAGGGCGTCGACCTTCACCCGGGTGGTCCCGGAATCGACCATACCCAACGTGCGGGCAGCAGAAAAGGACAGATCGATGACCCGCCCGGCGACAAAGGGGCCACGGTCGTTGACCCGCACCACCACTGAACGGCCATCATCGAGTCGAGTGACGCGCACATGAACGCCGAGCGGCAGCGTCTTATGCGCTGCGGTCATGGCATACATGTCGTAGGTTTCACCGTTACTGGTTTTACGGCCGTGAAACTTGCGTCCGTACCAGCTGGCGATGCCCTGCTGGGTGAAACCCTGATGGCTACGCAGTGGATCATAGCGCTGGCCATCGACCTCGTAAGGCTTTTCCCAACCCTTTAATTCACGAGTCTCCGGCGTGTCGATCACCCGGGTGGTGTGCCCGCCGCCACAACCGCTCAACAGCAAGGGCAATATCAGCAGGCAACAAAGATGCAATAGGCTGCGGCGCAACATCAAATCCAAACTAGCTCGGCTCTTCGACCTCGGTCATCGCCCGGAAGCGCTGATAGCGCTGTTCGATCAATTCTTCGGGTGACAGCTGCTCCAATTCTTCCAGATGCTTGAGCAGGTAACTTTTGAGGGTTTCTGCCGCCAACTCATGATCATGATGAGCACCACCGAGCGGTTCCGGAATCACGTCATCGATGACGGTCTCCAAGCTGTCGACATCCTGCGCGGTCAATTTCAGGGCTTCGGCGGCCTGCGGCCCTTTAGCGCCGTCGTTCCAGAGAATCGCCGCACAGCCTTCCGGCGAGATAACCGCATAAACCGAGTACTCCATCATCATCACCCGGTTACCAACGGCAATCGCCAGTGCGCCGCCGGAACCACCTTCGCCGGTCACCGTGGTAATCACCGGAACTTTCAACATCGCCATCTCGCGCAAGTTGCGGGCGATCGCTTCGGCCTGACCACGCTCCTCGGCGCCGATTCCGGGGAAAGCCCCAGGTGTGTCGACAAAAGTAAAAATCGGCAGGCCGAACTGCTCAGCCATCTGCATCACTCGCAAGGCCTTGCGGTAACCCTCGGGATTCGGCATGCCGAAGTTACGATGCACCTTTTCTTTGGTATTGCGTCCCTTTTGATGCCCGATCACGCAGCAGGGCTTGCCATTAAGCCGGGCAAAGCCACACACCAGCGCCGGATCATCCCGGTAGTTACGATCGCCATGCACCTCAAAAAAATCGGTAAAAATGTTCTCGATGTAATCGAGGGTGTAAGGGCGGTTGGCGTGACGCGCCAGCTGGGTCCGCTGCCAGCGGCTCAGCTTCGCATAGATTTCATTTTTGAGTTTTTCCGCCTTTTTCTCCAGCTTTAGAATATCACTGGAAAAATCGACACTTTCCGTCGAATATTCGCGCAATTCACCGATTTTTGTTTCCAGTTCGGCGATCGGTTTTTCAAAATCGAGATATTGTTTCATGAGTTCACTCCTTTGGGATAGCAAAGGATAAAGGAAAAAGGTTAAAGGAGAAAGGTTAAAAAAACCTGCTCCTTATTCAAAATTCATTACGTTATAACCGAAGAGCTGCTCGGCATCTGCCATCGCTTCATCCGAAGCCGCCATACTCAGCTGTTCCGGTAGATTGATCACTGTTTCACTCCGGTTAGGGATGACGATATGCAATCTTACCTGACAATTGCCGCGGTATTTCTGCACGATCCCCTTAAGCTGACGCATCTGGATTTCATCAAGGCCCGGGGTGGTCAAACGGATATGGATCCGCTTGGTCATGGTCTCCTTAACATCGCGCAGCAAAACCACTTCGCTGGCGAGCATTTTACAGGACTCTTCCCCGACATCAAGCTCACCACTGACCAGCAGTGGATCCTCGCCCTTAAGCAGTTCCATTGAAGCGGCATAGACTTCCGGAAAGACGACGATCTCGACCGAACCGCTGAGATCCTCCAGATTAACGAAGGCCATGCGGTCGCCCTTTTTGGTCATCAGTTCCTTGATCCCGGAGACAATCCCGCAGACCCGCACCTGCTCCTTATCGGTGCGATCTGACAGTCCGGCCGTTTCGCAGGTGCCAAAACGTTTGATCGAATCGGCAAACCGATCCAGCGGGTGTCCGGTGACGTAGAACCCGAGCGCTTCTTTTTCGTAGCTGAGCAGCAGTTTCTCGTCCCACTCTTCGACATCGGGTAATTCACCGTAACCATTACCGGCAACAGAAACAATCTCGGTGCTGCCGAACAGCGAATCCTGGCCCGACTCCCGCTCTTTCTGCAGCCGCTGGCCAATCTCCATCGATTCTTCCAGGGCCCCCAGGAACTGCGCACGCTTGCCGCCCAAAGTGTCGAAAGCACCGCATTTGATCAGCGCCTCGCCGACCTTTTTATTCACCTTGCGCAGGTCGACCCGTTCACAGAAATCCTGCAGCGAGCTGAACGGCTTGCCCTTTTTCACCTCGAGAATCGAATCGAGCGCCGCCGCCCCGACCCCTTTGACCGCCCCGAGGCCGAAGCGCATCGAATCTTCCGACACGGTAAAAGAGCGGTCCGAAGCATTGATGTCAGGCGGATGCACCTCGACCCCCATGGCCCGCACTTCGCTGATATTCTTGATGACCTTGTCGGTGTTCTCCATATCCTCGGTCAACAGCGCGGCCATGAATTCCACCGGGTAGTGGGCCTTCAAATAAGCGGTGTGATAGGCGACCAGAGCATAGGCAGCCGAGTGCGATTTATTGAAACCATAGGCAGCAAACATCTCCATCAGATCAAAGACCCCTTCGGCCTTTTTCAGATCAAGATTGTTCTCCTTGGCACCGGCGAGAAACTTAACTTTCTCTTTGGCCATCTCCTCAGGCTTTTTCTTGCCCATCGCCCGGCGCAACAGATCGGCACCGCCGAGGCTGTAGCCGCCCAAAACCTGGGCAATCAGCATGACCTGTTCCTGGTAGACGATAACCCCGTAGGTATCATCCAGGATCGGCTCGAGCTGCGGGAAATCGTATTTGAACTGCTCCTGGCCGTGTTTCCGCTTAATGAAAGAATCGACCATCCCTGAGCCCAGAGGACCAGGACGATAGAGGGCGACCATGGCGATCAGATCCTCGAAACAGCTCGGCTTAAGCTTGACCAGGTATTCCTTCATCCCTGAGGATTCCAGCTGAAAAACACCTGTGGTTTCACCGCGAGAGAGCAGTTCGTAAGTTGCCTTGTCGTCGTCGCGGATCAGTTTTAGATCGAAATCGGGATCCTTGCCGGCGCGGATCAGCCGCACCGCGTTTTCGATCACTGTCAGGGTTTTCAGACCCAGAAAGTCAAACTTGACCAGACCGATCTTTTCGACGTAGCTCATCGGGTACTGGGTGACCTGGCCTCCCGATTTCGGATCGATATAGAGTGGCAGGTATTCCGAGAGCGGCTTCGGCGTGACCACTACCCCGGCGGCATGGGTCGAGGCGTGACGGGTCAAACCTTCCAGCGCCAAGGCAATCTTGATCAGCTCAGCGACCTTTTTATCCTTGTCGACCAGCTCTTTGAGTTTCGGTTCCTGCTCGATCGCCTGCTTCAAGGTGATGCCAAGGACGCCCGGCACCAGCTTGGCGATTTTGTCGACCTCGCCGTAAGGAATATTCAGCGCCCGGCCGACATCGCGCAGCACCCCTTTGGCCAGCATGGTGCCGAAGGTGATGATCTGGGCGACGTTTTCCGGCCCATACTTTTCACGAACGTAGTTGATGACCTCTTCACGGCCGTAGATACAGAAATCGACGTCGATATCCGGCATCGAGACCCGTTCCGGATTAAGGAAACGTTCGAACAGCAGGTTGTAAGGAATCGGGTCGATGTCGGTGATGCGGATGGCAAAAGCGACCAGACTCCCTGCCGCTGAACCCCGTCCGGGACCGACCGGGATGTCATGATCCTTGCCCCAGTTGATAAAGTCGGCAACGATCAAAAAGTAGCCGGGAAAGCCCATACTCTTGATACATCCCAGCTCTTCATCAAGACGGTCGCGGTAAACCTGGACATCTTCATCAGTCAGTTCACGTAACTTGCGAATTTCCTCGAAGCGCTCTTCCAGGCCTTCCTCGCTCTGTTCCCGCAGCACATCATCGAGGGTCTTCTCGGCAGGTTTTTCGTACTGGGGAAAGTGGTAGGTGTCAAAATCGAGCTTCAGATTGCATCGCTCAGCGATCTTGACCGTGTTCGCGATAGCGTCAGGATAATCCTTGAACAGGGCGATCATCTCATCGGGAGTTTTGACGTAAAACTCATCGTTGGAGAACCGCATCCGGTTCGGATCGTCCATGGTTTTGCCGGTCTGGATACAAAGCAGCACCTCGTGGGCAAAGGCATCTTCGCGGGTCAGATAGTGGCAGTCGTTGGTGCCCACCAACGGCAGGTCGAGCTCACGGGCAATCTGTACCAGTCCAGAGTTCGCCTTGGCCTGTTCCGGAAGGTAGTTCTCCTGCATTTCCAGATAAAAGCGGTTGTCATCGAAGATCTGTGAAATGGCTCGCGCCCGTTCCAGGGCTTCGTCCGGCTGATTCAGATTAATCAGCGTTGGCAGCTCGCCACCCAGGCAGGCGGAGAGCGCAATCAACCCCTCGTTGTGACTGGCCAGCAGTTCCCAGTCGATGCGCGGCTTGTAGTAAAAACCTTCCCGATAGGCAGCAGAGATCAGCCGACAGAGGTTTTGATAACCGGCCAGGTTCATGCACAGCAACACCAGGTGGTAAGAGGCCTCGGAAGAGCCGCGGGCATTCCCCTTGGTAAAACGGGAGCCGGGCGCAACATAAACCTCGCAGCCAACGATCGGCTTGATGCCGCTGCCCATCGCCTTGCTGTAAAACTCGACCGCACCGAACATGTTGCCGTGATCGGTAACCGCCACCGCTGGCATTTTGTATTCTTTGGCTCGGTCGACCAATTCCTCCAGCTTGATGGCACCATCGAGCAGGCTGTATTGGCTATGCAGATGAAGGTGAACGAAGTTCGCGTGTTCCATATATCAGACAGAAAATCCTAGGCAGAAAAAAAGAAAAACCGATCAATCCCAAAGCACTGATCGGCGGTGAATTTATCAGCAGAAGTTACCACCCTTATCGAACAATGGTCAACCGAAACCGGCCTTGGAAAAATGCAAAATCGACTCATGATCAGTCGACCAATCAGCAGCTGATTTTCAGTTCAAACTCGCTCCCCCTTTCCCTTCGGGCTTGCTGGCAGCGCTCCCTAAGTCAATAGCTTTCCACTCTTGACTTACGCATAACTTACGCATACCCTAAATAGAGTTTTTAAGGAGAAAAATTCATGAGCCCACTAACCCCGAAGCAAAAAGCCGTTTACGACTATATCCTCAACTTCAGTGAGACCCGTGGCTACCCCCCTTCGCAGCAGGAGATCGCCAAGGCCTTCGGCTGGAGTTCTCTCGGCACAGTGCAGAACTATCTGGTCCGCCTGGTCCGTGAGGGAGTGCTGAGCAAAGACTGGAATGCCAAGCGCGGCTTGAAGATCTTGCACCCGCAGGGGAATGCCGTTGAGCTGCCGCTGGCCGGGCTGGTGGCGGCCGGCAAGCCGATCGAGGCGATTGCCACTCCGGACAGCATCGAAGTGCCCCCCTCGATGGTCGGCACGGGAGAGAATTTCGTTCTCAAGGTGCAGGGCGATTCGATGATTGATGACGGTATCCTCGATGGCGATTACGTGGTGGTGCGCAAGCAGGCCCAGGCCGAGTCGGGACAGACCGTTGTTGCCCTGATCCGTGGCGAAGCGACGGTAAAACGTCTGCAACGCCGCGACGGAAGAATTGAACTGCATCCGGCCAACCCGAGCATGCAACCCTTTATTATCGATGGCGAAGAGGAGTTCCAGATCGAAGGGGTTGTCGTCGGTGTCATCCGCCACTGCCGATGAAACAGCGGGATATCCTGCACCTGGCGATTCCCGCCTATGCCGTGGCGATCGCCCGGGTGGTCGATACCTCCTTGCGTGAACGACCAGTAGCGATTGCCCCGGGAACCTCGCAGCGGGCGCTGCTGCACTGCATCTCCACAGAAGCCGCTGGCGATGGCATCATTGCCGGGATGAGCGTCCGCCAGGCACGCCGCCTGTGCCCCGCGCTGATCGTCCTGCCGCCCGACCCGCGGCTGCGCGTCCGTGCCAACCGCGCCCTGCATGGCTTGGTTGCCAACTATTCTCCACTGATTGAACCGGCCGCAGATGGACAGCTATTTCTCGACCTGACCGGCAGCCGCAAACTGTTCGGCCCGGGCCGGGATCTGGCCATGCGGCTGGAAAAGGAACTGGAAACCCGGCTACGCCTGAGTGGCGCTCTGGGCGTCGCCGCCAATAAACTGGTCTCGCGGATTGCCGCCGGCTACCTGGAACAGCCGGGAGTCTGCGATATCCTGCGCGGGTCTGAGCGCAGCTTTATTGCCCCCCTGCCGGTTTCGGTGCTGCCCGGAATCGGCAATATCCGCGAAAAAATCCTACTGCAGGAGCTTAACCTGCGGCGGATTGCGGAATTGGCCGACCTCAGCCTGGCCCAGCTGCGCCTGGTGTTCGGGCCTTTCGCCCCGCTGATTCAGCAACGTGCCCAGGGGCAGGATGCCAGTCCGGTCTGTCCTCCCAAACGGACGCCGGAGATTGTCGCCGAAGGTTTTCTGCCCCGGGAAGAGAATGATGATGGGCTGCTGCTGGCAGAACTCTGCCGCCTGGTTGAATACTGCGGCCTGCGTTTGCGCCAGCGACAACGCGGCGCTGGCGAACTTTTCCTGAGTATCCATTACGCCGACGGGGTGCAGCAGAGCGGCTCAGCAGCCTTGGGCGTGCCACAGAATCATGATTTGTTGCTCTATACGGCAGCCGAACAGCTGTTCAAAAAACTTTGTGTGCGCCGCACCCGAGTAAAAGGCTTCAAGCTGGCCTGCCGCAAACTGGATTGGCCGGACCAGCAGGTAGATCTATTCACCACCAGCGGCCCGGCACCCCGCCAACGGGCGCTGCAACAGGCCATCGACCAGCTTCGCCGCAAGTACGGGATGCAGGTCGTGCAGCGCGGCCACACTCTTGTATCCTGTGCGGCTAATCCTATCCTTTAATTCCGGCCCTTTTAGCCGCTGTCTGCGTTGCGCCTCTTTGGCTTAACGCAGGCTAGGCCGGCATCGGCACGCCTTGACAGCAGCTAAAATGACTCAGAATTATACGTCACGATTAACAGCACAGGATACTGGTGGCATGAGTTACGTTCCCCTGCATGTGCATTCTTCTTTCTCCCCCCAGTGGGGGGTGCGTTCTCCCGAAGAGCTCTGCGCCGCTGCCGCCCGCATGGGTCTGAGCTGTCTGGCGCTGACCGACCGTAACGGCCTCTACGGCATCCCCCATTTTCTCGACTGTGCTCGGCAGTACAACATCAAACCACTGATCGGCAGTGAAGTCCTGCATGCCGGACAACGGGCGGTGCTTTTGGCGTGCAATGCCGAAGGCTACGCCAATCTTTGCCGACTGCTCTCCGAGCTGCACTGCAGCGAGGACTTCTCGCTGACCGAAGCCCTGGCCCGCTATCGGCAGGGGCTGACGATCTGCAGCGACCAGCCGCAGCTGCTCACTCCCTTGCGCAAACAGAGCAAAGCTCACCTCTATGTGGAACTCTCTCCCGGTCACCAGCTGCATCGCACTCTGGCGCTCTCACGCAAGCTCGGCCTGCCACCGGTGGCGACCAGCCGGGCCGTATTACTGGAGGCAGCGGACTATGAGCTACATCGTCTGCTGCGCGCCATCGCGCTGAACACAACCTTTTCCCGCTTGCCGGCGGAAGCAATCGCCGGTGATTGCGATCTGCTGCTACCTGCCAACAAAATGGCGGACTACTTCCCCCACTGTCCACAGGCCTTGCAGAACAGCCTGCAGATCGCCGCCGATTGTTGCAACGACTGGGATTTTTCGGAAACCATCTTTCCAACCTTTCGCGGTCAGACTGATTCGCAGGCTTATGCGCAGCTTGCCGACCGCGCCAGCCAGGGTGCACTCTGGCGCTACGGTAGCATTACTGCCCAGGTCGAAGCGCGGCTGCAGAAAGAACTGCGCATCATTCAGGACAAGGGGTTCGCCCATTACTTTCTGGTCGTCGAAGAACTAGCCAAACAATCACCGCGCACCTGTGGCCGTGGCAGCGCCGCCGCATCGTTGGTGGCTTATTGTTTGGGGATCACCCATGTCGATCCGATTGCGCACAACCTGTTCTTTGAGCGTTTTCTCAACGAGGGGCGGGTTGACCCACCCGATATCGACATCGATTTCCCCTGGGACGAACGGGACGCAATCCTTGATTTTGCCTTTGCACGTTACGGTTCCCGCCGCGCGGCGATGGTCGCCAACCAGATCGGCTTTCGGGGTCGCTCTGCCATCCGCGAAGTCGCTAAAGTCTTTGGCTTCACCGATGGCGAGATCAAACAACTGACCAGCCGGATTTCCAGCTATTGGAAGGCGGAGCAGACCGCTGCGGCCGTCGATCGGCATCCGCTGTTCAAGGGGGAGAAGCTAAGTAGCGACTGGCAGAACGTGTTGCGCCTGGCCCAGCGGCTTAGTGGACAGTTACGGCACCTCTCGCTGCACTGCGGTGGCATCGTTATCGTCCCGGATGAAATCCGCCGCTATGTCCCGGTGGAGATTTCCGCCAAGGGGCTGCCGGTCATCCAGTGGGAAAAAGATCAGGCCGAAAACAGCGGCCTGGTGAAAATCGACATTCTGGGGAATCGCTCGCTGGCGGTGATCCGCGATGCCCTGGATGCGGTCAAAGTGCACAGCGGCAAAGAAATCGATTACGCCAGTTGGCAGCCACTGGATGATGCAAAAACCAAACGGCTCTTAATGGCTGGAGCGACCATGGGCTGCTTCTATATCGAATCGCCAGCCACCCGTCTGCTGCTCAGGCGGATGTGGCTGGAGAATCCCTGCGGCGAGCAGCGCGATCTGTTCGAACATCTGGTGATGGCCTCAAGCATCATCCGACCGGCGGCCAACCGTTTTATTCTCGATTTTATCGCCCGGATGCGCGGAGCCAGCTGGGAACATCTGCATCCGCTGCTGGCCGAGGTGCTGGGGGAAACCTACGGCATTGCCATCTACCAGGAGCAGATCACCCAGCTGGCGATGGCCCTGGCAGACTTCAGTGCCTTCGAGGGGGATCAGCTGAGAAAGATCATCAGCAAGAAACATAAACAGCAGAAGCTGGAAGATTACCGGCAAAAGTTCACCGCCGGAGCCGCGCAGCAAGGTATCCCGGAACAGACCACCGCGGCGATCTGGGAACAGATCCTCTCCTTTGGCGGCTATTCCTTCTGTAAGCCCCACTCGGCCTCCTACGCTCTGGTCAGCTGCAAGTCGGCCTATTTGAAAGCCAATCATCCGGCGGAATTTATCGCCGCGGTGATTTCCAACCGGGGGGGCTTTTATTCTCCCTTCGCTTATCTCTCCGAGGCCCGGCGGATGGGGTTGCAGGTGCTGCCGCCGGATATCAACCTCAGCGAACACCATTACACCGGGCAAACCCGGCAGCTGCGCATCGGCTTGATGCAGATTCAGGGTCTGTCACAGGCAGCCTCAACGGCATTGCGTGCCGAGCGTGACCGGGCTGGGGAGTTCCTCAGTTTTCAGGATTTTATGCAGCGGGTGCGGATCGATCATAATGATCTGCGCCTGTTGATCAAGGCGGGCTGCTTCGATGGCCTGGAAAGCCAAGAGCGCCGTCCGTTGCTGCTCTGGAAACTACTCGCCAGGGGACAAAATAACCAGCAGGCGCAAGGTGCGCTGTTTCCGTCGGTAACCCCTGACTTACCGACTCCCCCACCCTACGATGAGCAAACGGTCCTGAATCAGGAACTGGAAACCCTCGGCATGCTCGCCTCGGTGCATCCACTGACCCTGCACCGCCGGACAATTGCCGAATTGCGCCCGGTGCAGGCCTGCGACATCGATCACTGGGCGGGACGCTATGTCAACATGGTGGGCTGGTGGGTGAACGGCAAAACTGTGCAGGATAAAAATGGACGGCCGATGGAGTTCGTATCCTTCGAAGATACCAGCGCCATCTTCGATGCAACCTTCTTCCCCAAAACCTATGAGCGTTTCTGCCAAAAACTGACCCGCCATCGCCCTTACCTGCTTAAAGGCAAGGTCGACCAGGAATTCGGCGTTTCAACCCTGACCGTGGAATGGATCGATTTTATCGAATGAGCGCGAAGGATTGATGACGCAGAGAAAAATCCACCATGTAACATTGCAAAGAAGAGCTTCCTATGACAAAGCCATAAGAAGCTCTCTTTCTGGTGGCAAGGGACCATCAGAGTAAAAAACCTTGATAAATTTTTTAATCCCTCGCTTTCCTCAGATTACGTAGTTCTAAGCTGACCTCCTGGCAAAGCTTGGCGATCAGTTGATTCTGTGCCTGGATCAGCGAATTGATACTTTGTTCAAGTGAGTTTTGCTGGTATGCGCTTATCTTGCTGAACAACAGTTGCTCACCTGAACGATCGACGATTCTCCATCCGGCACGCAATGTCGCCAGCCCTCCTGGCTTTCCCGTCAGCTCAAGGATCTCAACGATGACCCGATAATCCGGATTAAAGTATCCCCCCCATGGATAGCTGGCGACCTGCTCAGTTCCAAGCTGTCTGCCGAGAGTTTCGGCAATGGCTGACTCCAGATCTTTTTCCAGCAAGCCTGCCCAGCGATGCAGGTCGGTCAAGCGATATTGATTTCCCTCGTCTCGGACGACAATCTCCTGACGTTTGAGCATTTCCGGAATAGCGACTGGCCCAACTCCGATGGCAAGATCCGGTAGTTTTTCTGCCGCTGAAGCAGCGGGAAGAGCAACCGGTGCCAATTGATAATAGTGCATCGTTGGTTGTTTGCCACTGCATCCGCCAAGGAGTGGCAACAAGGTTGCCAGAGCAACAAGCATACTAGACACCAGACATCTCATTGTTTTGATTCTCCTCGGCCGAAGATAAGTGCACGTGGATTGCGATCCAATTGGTCGGAAACTGCACGGATTGAGCGGATCGCTCCGGTCAACTCGTCCAGGGTCTGCTGGGTTTTGAAATTAAGCGCGGAGTCAGCGCCGAAAGTTTTTTCCAGCCCAGTCATCGTCTGTTGCAGCTGCTCCAATGTCTGGTTCAGCTTCGGCAGGACCTGCTTATCAACATCGCCGGCGAGCCCTTGATATTCCTGCAACGTCTGCTTGAGTGCCACAATGGTCTCATTCAGGTTATCGCTGAGCTCTTCAAGTGGCAGGGCGTTGATTTTTTTCAGCATGCTGTTGACCTCTTCGACAATCTGGCCGAAGGGTGACGGAACCGTGGGAAACACTGCGTAGCCGTCTTCATAGGTGATTTCGGCAGATTTTGCCTCGGGGAAAAAGTCCAGTTGGATATAGAGCTGACCTGTCAACAGATTACCGGTATTCAACTGAGCACGCAGGCCATGTTTGAGCATGGCTTTTCCGACCTCGCCGTGTTCTTTTTCCGATAGGTCCCTCATCTCTCCGCTATATTCAACTTTCTCGCCATTAAGCCATAACTCGAAACGCTCAGGTTCTATCGTCACCAGCACCGGAATCCGTGCTTTATTTTTGTCGGCATCGAGAATCAACTTGATATCGACGACTTTACCGATCGGGATACCACGAAACTCCACCGGCGCCCCTGGAGTCAAACCGCGCACCGATTGATCAAAGTACATCAGATAATGTTCCTTGATGGCATAGATTTCTTGGGTTGCGATCTCACGATTTAGGTACAAATTAAAAATGTGATCCTCAGCGACAGTCGCTTTGGACTTCAGATTGGCGGGTGTTTCAAAGGCAATCCCGCCGAGCATGATCGAAACCAGGGATTGGGCATCGACTTTGATGCCGTTAGCATCGAGTTTGACATCAACACCGCTGGCATTCCAGAATTTTGTTTGGCTGTTGACCAGATCATGGTGCGGGTCATGGATGAAGACTTTTATATTGACCGCTGCCCTGTTTTCAGCAAATTGATAATCGACAACCTGGCCGACCTTAATCTGGCGATAATAAACTGCTGAGCCGATATTCACCGAACCAAGAGCTGGCGTCTGCAGCATGAAGTGCTGGCCGGGAACATCCGCTGCGATCTGCGGTGGTTTTGCTAGCCCGGTAAACTTTTTTGCCGGTTTACCTTCCCGGCTTGGCTCCATCGCGATATAGGCCCCGGACAACAGGGTGCCCAGGTTCGAGACTTCGCTGGTCGAAATTCTTGCTTTTGCCACCCAAAAGCGTGAATTAACAGTCAGGTATGGCTCTGAGCCTTTCTCCATCCTGACGAGAACAATCACACCGTTCAACTCTTCTGCCAAGGTGATTTTTTCAACATTACCGACAACAACATCCTTGTACTTGATTTTTGTTTTTCCTGCTTCGAGACCTTCGGCATTTTCAAAGCTGATACTGATAAGCGGCCCTTTTTCGGAAATCGATTTGTAGGCCAGCCAGCCACCGATCGCTGCGGCAATCAGTGGAACCACCCAGATAATGGAAAATTTTCGTTTGGTCCGCACTTCGGCGATCACAGGCTTATTGCTCGGCAGAGAGTTTGGTTTTTCCTCACTCATTGTTTTCCTCCATGGCATCCCAGATGAGCCGCGGGTCGAAACTATCCGCAGCGCACATGGTCAGAATAACAACCCCGGCGAAATAGATGGCGCCGTCCCCGGCATCGATGGTCGCCACCGCACCCAGTTTGACTAAGGCAACCAGAATCGTCACCACATAAACATCGATCATCGACCAACGGCCGATGATCTCCGTCAGCCGATAAAGCCGGGTCCGATCGCGCGGCCTCCAGCGCCAGCGCAGTTGGACTGATACTAGCAGCAGCAGCAAGATCAAGATTTTGACAAATGGGACAAAAACACTGGCAAAAAAGATCACCAAGGCAATTTCATAACTGCCGCTCTTAAAAAAATAAATCACCCCGCTCATGATGGTGTCACCCTGGACATGCCCCAGCGCCGAGGTATAGGTAATCGGCAGCAGATTCGCCGGGAAAAGCAGCACACAAGCGGCAAGCACCAGGGCCCAGCAGCGGGCCAGGCTGTTTTCTTTCCGACTGTGCAGGGTTGAGCCGCACCGCGGGCAGCTCAGCTGCTGGTGATTTTCCAATGGCTGTTGAGGGCAGAGCAGATGACAGCTGTGGCAGCTGATCAGGCCCTGTTGCCTGGCGGTGGTCTCAACTTGTGGCATCCTTACCCGCCAACCTTTCCCAGACCTGATGGCTGTCCAAAACGGAGATCTGTGCAGTCGATGTCACTATCAACAGGGCAAAGGCCCAAAGGGAAATTCCCGGGATAATCTCTGCCAGCTTAGCCAGTTTGACCAGTGCCACCAGCACCCCGATCATGAAGATTTCGATCATGTTCCAGTTCTGCAGGTGCTGGACGACCAGAAAAACCTGCTTCGCCGATCGCGTCCGACGCTTTAGATAAAGCGGCAGCAGCACATAAAGCAACCCGGTGATTTGCATCAGTGGGAAGATCAGGCAGGTCAGAAACACCAAGGTTGCCAAAAACAGCATCCCTTGTGCATAGAGCAACTGGACACCCGTTATCAGGTTACTCTGTTGCTCAAAAATACCGGTATCCATCGCCAAAAAGGGGAAGCTGACAGCGGCGATATAGAGGGCCAAACTTGCCAGGGCGAGGGCCAAGGAACGTTCGATGCTATTCGGTTTAGAACGATGCAGTAGGCAACCGCAACGCGGGCAGTAGGCCGAACCGCGAGGTGGCAGCGGTGGCAGCTGAGTCAGTAAATCGCATTCGTGGCAAGCCATCAAATCAGCCATGGTGAATTTAATCCCCAGGTTCAGCGCTATCGTGAAAAAAACATACCTTTGTAATAGTTACAGATAAATTAGAGAGTTACCAGTGGCAAAAGCAATTTATTTATGGCCTGAACAGAAAAAAGCTCAAAAGGAAGCCGTAGATATAGGCCCAGCTCATTTGACAGGTTAAATATCTTGAAAAGACTGGGGATTTACTGAAATTTCGCTAGAGTTTGCTATAAATAAGATGAACAGTTTAACTTTTCATTGGTGGAGGGATCATTCGTGAAGATCGCCAGTCGTCACTCTCGTGGTTTGCCTTTTTTCGGACAGACTCCAGTATCGGGGTCTAGATTTCAACTGCTCGGCCTGCTGTTGCTTACACTGTTTGTCGGTGGCTGCGCAATGGTCGGTCCAGACTACGTCCAGCCGCCGGCCCCCGTGTCCGATTCCTGGATCGATACAGCGAAGGATGAGGACCTGAGCAAAGCCTCTGTTGAATACGCAGATTGGTGGCAGAATCTCAATGATCCGGTTCTCGACCGGCTGGTGCAGATGGCCTATGAGCAGAACCTGCCGCTGCAGATTGCCGGTTTGCGGGTTCTAGAAGCCCGTGCCGAGCTTGGCTTTGTCACTGGGCAACTCTACCCTCAGCAACAGCAGGCAAGCGCTGACCTGCTCGCCATCGGCGCAAGTCAGAATGATGCCAACACCTTAGGCATTGACCATCGCTGGGCCTCAGGTGGGTTCGGTTTTGATGCCGCCTGGGAGATGGATTTCTGGGGTAAATTTCGCCGGGCGGTGCAATCGGCAGATTCCGATTTTCTAGCCGCAATCTCAGATTATGACGATCTGCTGGTCACCTTGACCGCCGAAGTGGCGCGCGCCTACACCCTGATCCGTACTTTTGAAGAGCGCATTCTTATAGCAGAGCAGAACATCGCCATTCAGCAGCGTTCTTTGGAGATCACCCAAGCCCTCTTTGAAGCCGGCTTGGTCACTGAGCTGGATAACCAGCAGGCCACCGGGCTGCTGAATACAACCAAGGCCCTGATCCCCGCGTTGGAGGCGTCACGGCGACAGGCGCAAAATAGTCTCAGCATTCTGCTGGGGCTTTCTCCCCGTAATCTGGATGACATCATCGGCGTTAAAGGGCGTATTCCCTTGGCTCCGGCGGAAATTGCCGTCGGAATCCCCGCCGATCTGTTGCGCCGTCGTCCCGATATTCGCCGGGCTGAACAGCTGGCGGCAGCGCAGTCATCCTTGATCGGTGTCGCCAAGGCTGATCTCTATCCACATTTTTCCCTGGTCGGTTCGATCGGACTGCGTTCCAGTGATGGCGCGCCGACCAGAGACGGTGGAAGGGGAGGCAGCAGCTTTGGTGACCTGTTCGATGGTGACAGCATTGAATATTTCATCGGTCCGACTTTCACCTGGGATATTTTAAATTACGGCCGGATCAAAAACCGGGTGCGGGTTCAGGATGCACGTTTTCAGCAGCTGCAGGTCAATTATCAGGACACCGTTTTGCGGGCGGCCAGGGAAGTCGAAGACAATATGGTCGGGTTTTTACGCGGTCAGGATGAGGCCGGCTTCCTGAACAAGAGTGTCAAAGCCTACCAACGCTCGGTCGAGCTTGCCCAGACCCAATACCGCGAAGGGTTGGTCGATTATCAGCGGGTTTTGGATAATCAGCGTGCCCTGACTGCTGAACAGGACCGGCTCCTGGCGATTGAGGGTGATGTGATTCTGAGCCTGATCGGCATGTATAAGGCACTAGGTGGTGGCTGGCAGATGCGAGTCGGCAACGACTTCGTCCCTGAAAAGGTACAGAAAGAATTGGCCGAACGGACCGATTGGGGCGACCTGCTTGAGTCTGACGAACAGCAGCCGAAGGCGACCACAGAATCTTCAGGCTGGCGATCGCCGGATTGGTAAAACCGGTGCGAGAAGTAGTAAATGAGATAAATGCTGCTTAATTTCTAGCGATATCATCTGATTATTCTACGTGTTAACTATTCAACAAATAGGTGAGCTATGAAAACCCAACGAATTTTTTTTGTTCCTCTGCTTCTAGCAGCCTTGTTGCTGCCTGCCTGCAAGCAAGAGATCGAGAAAAAAGAAGTTATCCGCCCGGTAAAGGCAATACGACTGGGTGGCGAGGCAATGCGGTTGACCGGTCGTACCTTCCCCGGCAAGGCAAAAGCGACTCAGGAGACCAATCTCGCTTTCCGGGTCGCTGGACCGCTTATCAAATTTCCGGCCCAGGTTGGTGATGAAGTCAAGCGGGGTGATGTCCTGGCCCGTATCGACCCGCGAGATTATGAGGTTACGCTGCGCAACGTTCAAGGACAGTTGAGCCAGGCGCAGGCGCTTCTGGAATTGGCCACCAGTGATTATGACCGGGTCACCCGAGTCGCAGCCAAGGATCCGGGTGCTATCAGCGCGGCGATGATTGATGCCAAAAAAGGCGAGTTGGACAGTGCAAAAGCACAGGTCCAGTCGCACCGCGCAAGTGTTGCCACGGCCCGGGATAACCTGAAATATACCTCTCTCAATGCACCCTATGACGGTACGGTGGTCGAGACGTTCGTGGAAAACTTTGAAAATGTTCAGGCCAAACAGTCGATCATCCGTCTGGTTGATACCAAAGAAATGGAATTTGTCATCAGTATCCCAGAGAGCTTGATCTCCGAGGCTAAAAATGTCGAAACAGTGTTGGTGCGATTTGATGCCTTTCCTAACCTAGACATCCAAGCCACCATAAAGGAAATTGGCAAAGAGGCCTCAAAAACCACCCGAACTTACCCCGTCACATTGATTATGGACCAGCCGGAAGGCCTGCAAATTCTGCCCGGTATGGCCGGAAAAGCCTGGGCCGACAAGGTCTCCAAGGAACTGTTAGAGAAAGCCAGCGTCGGAGTGACGGTACCGGTTGCCTCTGTTTTCACTGAAAACGACAAGTCCTATGTCTGGGTTGTCAATGAGGATTCTATGACGGTAACCCGGAAGGAGGTCTCTTTGGGTCGTGTGGCGAATGAAGGCATAACGATTCTCGACGGTTTGGAGGGTGGACTGCTGATCGTCTCGGCAGGCGCCAATTCCCTGGTTGAAGGCCAGAAAATCCGTCTTTTAGAGAAACCATAAGCAGGAGAGTCCGCGTGAACCTTGCCAAAATAGCCATAGAGAAAAAAACCGTCACCTACTTTGTGACGTTTCTGCTGGTTGTCGCCGGTATCGCCAGTTTTTTCAACCTAGGCCAACTGGAAGATCCGGAATTCAGCATCAAAACTGCGGTAATCGTGACCCAATACCCGGGCGCAAGCGCTGCGGAGGTGGAGCTGGAGGTCACCGACCGGATTGAACTTGCCCTGCAGCAGCTCAAAACCATCGACTACATCAAGTCATTCTCCGCCCCTGGCTTTTCGCAAATATGGGTCAACATCAAACCTGCTATCTGGGCCGACCAGCTACGCCAGGTGTGGGATGAAATGCGCCGTAAAGTGCGGGAAGTCGAATCGCAACTCCCCCCCGGTGCCGGCCGGCCGTTGGTCAACGATGATTTCGGTGACGTTTACGGGCTGCTGATGGCGATTACCGGCGACGGATACTCCTACGCGGAAATGGAGACAGCCGCCAAAGACCTGAAAAAAGAGCTGAGCCTGGTGGAGGGGGTTGCCCGGGTGGAGCTCTGGGGCGTGCAGCCGAAAGCCATCTATCTGGAAGCCTCGGAAGTCCAGCTCAGCCAGTTCGGTCTGTCCGATGACAGCATCATAAGAACCCTTCAGCAACAAAACATGGTGGTCGATGCCGGTAGTGTCGATGTGCAGACCAAGCGGATGCGGGTGGCACCCACCGGAGAATTCAACACTCCGGAGGACATTGCCAACCTGGCGATTCACCCTTCGGTTCTCGACAGCCTGCAAAATACTGAAAAGGGGAAATCATTCAGTAGCGGCGACGAACTGCTGCGTATCCGAGACCTGGGTGAAATCCACCTTGGCTACGTGGATCCGCCACCCACCATGATGCGGCTCAATGGTGTGCCGTCCATCGCCATTTCTATCACTAACGTCGCCGGAGCCAATATTGTCGACGTCGGTCGGGGGGTCGACGCCCGGCTGGCCGAACTAACCGAAAACATGCCGATAGGCCTTGAGCTGCATCATGTCCACTGGATGTCGGATATCGTCGATACCTCGGTCAAAGGTTTTTTCATCAACCTGGCTGAAGCAGTGGCCATCGTGCTTATCGTCCTGGCTGTTTCCATGGGCTGGCGCATGGGTGTACTGATAGGCTTGGATCTAATCCTGACAATTTTCGGCACCCTGATCGTCATGTCGCTGATGGGCATCGATCTGCAGCGCATGTCCCTCGGCGCCCTGGTCATCGCCCTGGGAATGATGGTCGACAACTCCATCGTCGTGGCGGACGGTTTTGTCGTGCGCCTGCAGCAGGGGATGGGGCGCAAACAGGCCGCGATCGAATCTGCAGGATCTCCGGCCATACCGCTGCTGGGTGCCACCATTATCGCCGTTATGGCCTTCTACCCAATTGGCGGGTCAAAGGAAAGTACCGGCGAATATTGTCTGTCGTTGTTCCAGGTGGTGGGGATCTCCCTGTTAATCAGTTGGTTGATCTCCATGACCCTGACTCCGCTAAAATGCATCGACATGTTGCCCGACCCCAAACCTGATGAGCAAGGGCAAGACGACCAGGGGGGAAGAATGGCCCGCATATTCCGCGGTCTGCTCGAGAAAGCGATCCGTTTCCGGCTGCTGTTTATCTCCGGATTAGTAGGATTGCTTGTTCTGGCGATGGTTGGGTTCGGTTTTGTCGACCGCACCTTTTTTCCAGATTCGTCGATGAGCAAGTTTATGATCGACTATTACGCCCCTCAGGGAACCCGTATTTATGATGTAGCAGACCAGCTTGTCTTACTCGAGGAAAAACTGCTTCAGGATGATCGGGTAGAGAGTGTCGCAGAATTTATTGGTGCCGGCCCGCCCCGTTTCTACCTGCCGGTGGAGCCCGAATCGGCCAACCCGGCCTATGGTCAACTGATCGTCAATCTAAAAGATTTTCGCGACATTGATGGATTGGTCGCTGAATTAAACGATTGGTCTGCAGAGAATTATCCAGATGCGCTGGTGCAGTTGAAAAAGTACGGGGTCGGGGTGGTGCAGGCATGGAAGTTCCAGTTTCGTATCAGCGGTCCGGCCATTGCTGACACTGAAGTTCTCAGAGGTCTGTCCGAACAGGTGATGGATGTTTTGCGAGCCGAGCCGATGGTGGCGGCTATGCAGACCGACTGGCGGCAGAAGACTCCTATGCTGGTGCCGATGTATAATCAGGAACGGGCCCGATTGGCCGGTGTAAGTCGCGAAGACGTAGCTAATGCCACCAAGCGTGCCTTCGACGGTCGGACCATTGGCCTCTACCGACAAGACGACGATCTTCTGCCGATCATCCTGCGCCACCAGGAAGAGGACCGTGGCAGTCTGGAATCTTTCGACGTACTGCAGGTTCAACCAGCCCTCTCCACTAGTACGATCCCCATGTCGCAAATGGTTGACGGGGTAGATATGCAATGGGAGGAGTCACGGATCTGGCGCCGAGACCGGCGCAGGACCATCACCGTACAGGCCAACCCCGTGCTGGGAGTCACCATACCAACGCTGCTGTCCGCAATCCAGGATAAGCTTGTGGCGATCGAGATGCCACCCGGCTATTCCTGGGAGTGGGGAGGCGAGCCTGAGGATACGGCAAAATCCCAGGCAGCGCTTGTGCCCGGGGTTATTCCTGCTGTGGCTGTCATGCTATTCATCATTGTTGCCCTTTTCAACGCGTTCCGACCGCCGATAGTCATCCTTCTAACCATCCCCTTCGCACTGGTCGGGATTACTGCCGGCCTGCTGAGTTTCAATGCAGCCTTCGGCTTTATGGCACTGCTCGGTGCCATGAGCCTGGTCGGGATGATGATCAAAAATG
>CAMYNC010000021.1 GCA_947259685.1 uncultured Desulfuromonadales bacterium
CCGCTGAACCTTTGGGTGCAGCTCAGATTTTTGAATCACTCATTCAATCCAAGCACTTGCACTCTTCATCCACCTTATATCCACTGATTCAGGTTTAAGACTCAGGAGTGTGGGAGGTCACCATTGAGATTATACTTTTCCAGTTTATAGCGCAGAGTGCCTCGCGGCACGTTAAGAATTCTAGCGGTTTTCGCCACATTGCCACCGGTGATCCGGTAAGCTTTTTCGACCAACTCTTTTTCAACTTGAGCGACCGCCTCGTCGAGGACAATTCCTTCGGGCGGGATCTCAAAACTGAAAGGAACTTCGCTCTGCGGTGCCTCTCCCCAGATTTCGCGCGGCAAATGTTCAGACCGAATCTGTTCAACATTGTGCATAATACAGATGCGTTCAACCACATTGCGCAGCTCACGGACATTCCCCGGCCAATGGTAGCGCATCATCAGATCGAGCGCTTCGCGAGAAAAACCCTGCATCACTTTATGGAAATCCTTACTGAATCGCTGCAGAAAATGGCCGAGTAAAAATGGCACATCTTCGCGCCGCTCACGCAAGGGTGGGATATGAATCGGGAAAACGTTGAGTCGGTAATAGAGGTCTTCGCGAAACTCTTTCCGCTCGATCGCACCCTTCATATCGGCATTGGTCGCGGCGATTATCCGCACATTGATATCGATATTGCGGTTACCTCCCAGGCGGCGGATTTTGCGATCTTCCAGCACCCGCAACAGTTTGACCTGCAGGTTCATATCCATCTCGCCGATTTCGTCGAGGAAAATCGAGCCACTGTCCGATTCTTCGAAGAGGCCGATTTTCCGTACTTTGGCATCGGTAAAAGCCCCCCGCTCATGGCCGAAGAGTTCGCTTTCCAGCAGGTTGAAAGGCAGGGAACCGCAGTTAATTTCAACAAAGGGGCGGTCACTTCGGGGCGACAGATTATGGATCGCATGGGCGACCAGTTCCTTACCGGTGCCGCTCTCCCCGGTAATCAGCACCGTTGCGGTTTCATGCTTGGCCACTTCGCGAATCTGCCGAAAAATCTGCAGTAATGCCGGACTGGTCCCGACCATATTGATCCCCGGCTCATCGCGCGAAAGTCGCTTGACTTTACGCCGCAGGTTCTGGGTTTCCAGAGCCAGTTTGACAATCAGGTGGATGGCATCGGCCTTGAACGGCTTTTTGATGTAATCGTAGGCACCGATTTTCAGAGCTTCTACAGCACTTTCAACCGTTCCGTAGCCAGTGATGATGATGACCAGAACATCCGGGTCGACCTCTTTCATCGCCTTGAGAACATCCAGGCCGCTACGATTGCCAAGGTTCAGATCCAGCAGCACCAGGCTGATTTCTTCTTCGGCGACAATCTTAACAGCATCATCCGGCGAATCGGTGGACAGGGGACGATATCCATCTTCGGCGAGAATCCGTTCCAGATTTTCGCGGATAAACGCTTCATCGTCGACAATAAGTATTTTTTCCATAAGACTGGCTCCTCTAGCAATTCCGTATACGCGGCTGAATATAGCCAGAAAGAATCAAGGGCGCAAGCTGAATGGTGAATTTTGGCCACACGTCCCTAAGGGCCCTATGGCCTATTCAGGGTTTTTTCATTGGGAGAGGAAAACTGGCCAATTTCAGCCAGGAAAGAGGTTTCGGGTATCCCGCTCTCTCGGCAGCTGGATTTTAATCGTCGTGCCTTCCCCGGGGGGACTTTCAACATCGATTTTACCCTGGTGCTCGGAGATAATATTATAGCTGATCGCCAAACCGAGACCGGTCCCCTGCCCTTTGCTGGTATAGAAGGGTTCAAAGATCAACGGTAACTGCTCAGCGGTAATCCCAAGGCCGGTATCACTGATTTTGATTTCGATAAAAGCCTGTTTGACCTCGGCGCTAACCGTTAGACTGCCGCCATCCGGCATCGCGTCGATGGCATTATTGAACAGGTTGAGAAAAACCTGTTTAAGCCGGTCAGCGTCAAGCTTTAGACTGGGCAGATCGCTGGCAAACTGTTCGACAATCTCAATCTGGCAACGTTCACACTGTTTCCGAACCAGCAGCAGTGAGTCCTGAAGAATTTTTGTCAGTTCTCCTTCGGCCAACCGCGGCGACTGCATCGCAGCGAAACCAAGCAGCTCATTGACCAGTGTCTCCAGACGTTCGATTTCTCCCAGGGCCTGTCGGATCAACTGCTGATCCGCCTGTTGCCCCAAGAGTCGATCATGCAACTCATCCAGCAGCAGACTGACCCCGGTCAGTGGATTGCGTACTTCATGGGCGATACCGGCCGACATCCGGCCGAGAGAGGCTAGTCGATCCATACGCGCCATTTGTTGGCGCATATTGACCCGTTCGGTCAAGTCCTCAATCGTCAGCAACCAGCCGGCCGTTTGTCGGAAACGCAAAGGGAAAAGCACCATCCGATAGGTCAATGGCCGTCCGGCCCGCTCCAGCGGAACATATATTCGCTGGGGTTCAGAGTCATTGCCGACAAACCAGCCGGCCAGAACGGTGGTTATTTCTGGCCAGCCGCATAAAAGTTCCTGCCAGTCACAGGCGGTTTGCGGACGCTCAAGATCCAGAATTTTACAGGCGGGACCATTCACAGAGGTGATTTTGTGATTGTAGTCGAAGGTGAGAATACCGGTTTCGATATTTTCAAAGACAGTGTCCTTGAAATTCCGTTCGCGGATAATCTCTTTTCGCGAACGACGTAGCGCCTGCAGGGTCTGTAACAAACGGCTGCGGCGAAGATTAAGTTCATCGACCATAGTGTTGAAGGAATCAGCCAAGACTCCAACCTCGTCATTCGACCGAACATCAACCCGGGTCGACAGGTTGCCCCGAATCATCTCCCGGGTCCCTTCGGTTAAGGACAATACCGGCCGGACAATGCCATTGGAAAGGTGGTAAGCAAAGAGCGCGACCAATAGAACCGACATGGAAATGACCAGCCAGGACTCATTGAGATAGTTGGTGATTTCCTCTCGAATCAATTTGGCCGTAGCGACCGCCGGCATATGAAAATGGTCGACTTCCGCCCCAATTGTGACCCCGCCGAATACTCCAAACTGCCGATAGACCCCCTGATCATAAAAGATCGGCGCGTAGGCCATGATTTTTTTTGAGCCACCGATATTTGTGGTGTCAACAACCCCGGTTTTCCCGCCACGCACCGCTTCGGCGGCCTGAGGGTAGTTTTTATGGATAAACGCTGCATCCAGCAGATTAAAAGGAATCCGGCCACGCCGGATGTCCTCTTCACTGGTGTTTTCCGTATAGGCTGGAACTAAACGACCATCCGGATCATAACCACGAATGTCCCAGTACTTGGGGTGGGCAATGGTCCAGCCCTGGTCGTCAAACATAAAGGCATAGTTGCCGCTGGCATAGGAGGGAAAAACAACGTAGCGGTCTTCAGTTGGTGAGATATGCTGGGTAAACTCCATCAGGTGGCGATGATCCAGAGACAGGACCACGACGCCTTGAAAAACGCCCCGCTGATAAACCGGTGTGGCAAATCGGATCACCCCACGGTAAGGCGCACCCTGCACTGCCTCGAGTGGAGTTTCGGCTCCCTGAAGCTGTTCGTCGCGACTGACATACCAGCCATTCAGGTGGGTAACCCAGACCTCCCCTTCGTTTAGCGCAACGGCCCGCTGGAAATAATCTTCGCTATTATAGGTCGTCTGGGCCGGGTCAGCGACATTACGCAAGCGGCTGGAGGGACGTCCATCGACAATCCGCAACTTTTCCTGGCCAGAGGCGTCAACATAAGCCAGTTCGCTATAAAGCAGGACCTTTTCACGCACTTCAATCGGCGTTTCGTTGGTCCCCCGGCGGTACCAGAGGGTTCGTTGATGACTCCAGCTGAAGTCGAGGTAAGCCTGTTCGCGGACGTCAAGCAGGGCCAGGTCCCGCAGATCTCCTTCCACCTGCTGTAAAAAAGAGCTGACCTCGCGGGCAACCATTTGCGCCCGCAACTCAAGCGCCTTGGCAGCCTGGGTATCAAGTGCCTCAGTGGTTCGCTGGCGCAGTAGGGTTTCAACGAGACGCAAGCTATGGTGCGAATTTATCAGCAGCAGCAGCAGCGGCACCAGCGAGAGCAGCAAAAAAGCGCCGAGCACTTTCTTATGCAGATTGACTCGAAACATGCGCGGATTATAGCGGAAGCACAAAGTTGAGCATAGTCATAGTGGAATTAGCTCCGGGATAAAAAAAGGGGCTCCCAATCGGAAGCCCCTCGCATGGAACGGTAAAGTGTAGGTTTATTTTTTTCGCGACACGACATAGTCGGCTAAAATATATAGCGCCTGCCGAGCTTCATTATCAGGAAAAATTTCCAACTGACGTTTCGCCAGCTCGATTCGCTCAACCGCCTTCTGCTGGGTATAATTTATCCCATCGTTGCGATCGATCAGGTTACAGATGTAGTCCAGATCCTCACTCGAAAGCTCTTCCGCTTCAACAATGCGAGCAACCTGCTCCCGCTCTTCAGCGCTGGAATTGGCATAAGCGTGGATCAACGGCAGGGTCATCTTGCCTTCGAATAGATCATGCCCCTTCTCCTTGCCGAAATCTTCCTGGTCGGCAACATAATCGAGGGCATCATCCATCAACTGAAAAGCGGTCCCGATTTCCAGACCGAACTCCTGCAGGGCATCTTCCTGCTCTTGGGGCGCGCCGGCAAGTACCCCGCCGACCTGACAGGCTGCGGCAATCAGAATCGCGGTTTTATCACGCACCACCTGCAGATAGCGGGATTCGTCAACTTCAAGGTCACAGGTATTGATCAGCTGCAGGATCTCCCCTTCAGCCATGTGGGTGGTAGTATCGGAAAGGATTTTAAGAATTTTGAGACTTTCGCTGCCGACCATCACCGAAAAAGATTTGGCAAACAGAAAATCACCAACCAGCACCGAAGCTTGATTGCCCCAAACTGAATTTGCCGAGCGGTTACCCCGCCGTAAGTCAGCGCTGTCGACCACATCATCGTGCAATAAGGTTGCGGTATGAATAAACTCAACCACGCTGGCAAGCTCTACCTGCTTATCCCCTTGATAATTACAGAGCCGCGCGGCCAGCAACAGCAGCATCGGTCTGATCCGTTTGCCGCCACTGCCAAGGATATATTCCCCGACCTGACTGACCAGTGGAACATCGGAGGTCAGGTTCTCTTTAATTTGCCCTTCAACCGCCTGCATCTCATCTTTCAGCAGGGCATTCACTGTTTCCATATATAACTAAAATCCTCGGCTATTAAACATAAGATACAAACAGGCATAAGTGGTCGAAGCTATTAATTGGGTTCCCTCCCGGCCAAGACCGAGCCACATAATCGCGTCATTCTAAAAAGCCCACCGATGCTTGTCAAAACCTTTTTTCCAACTCTATGCAGCCTTTGGCCCTGCAAATATTCTGTTTACAAAATTCTGCTCAGGTTATGGGCGTGGATATTGGCAGGCTGATGTGCAGCAACGCTCCGCCATGGCTGGAGTTTCCAGCGGATATTTCTCCGCCGTGTTCTTCAATCAGCTTGCGACAGACAGACAGACCCAGACCGGTTCCCTGATTACGTCCTTTGGTCGAATAAAAAGGTTCAAAAATCTGCTCAAAAGCATCTTCTGGAATTCCCGGGCCATTATCGTGTACGGCAATCCTTACCTGCTCCTCGGTCGTTTCCAGCTCAATCCACAGGCTGCCAGTCCCCTGGAGAGCTTGAGCAGAGTTGAGCAACAAATTCACCAGAACCTGACGCAGTCGATCGGCATCGCCGGTGACCTGGGGTAGCAGGATGCCGCGGTCGAAATGGATGCGGATTTGCCGAAAAAGTTTCTGCGGCTGTAGTGAGTCGATGGTTTCGGCAACTAAATCTGTCAGCTGGACAGGTTCCAACCGCTGGGCCCCATTACGCACCAAACCAAGCAGCCCACCGGTAATCTTTTTGCATCGCCGGCATTCTGCGATAATCCCCCGAAGATCCTCTGCACGTGGCTCGTCCGGGTCGCAATCCTCTAACAGCAGTTCGGCATAGCCGAGAATAATTCCTACCGGATTATCAATTTCATGGGACACACCGGCAGCCACCTGACCCACAGCGGCAAGCCGCTCGGTCCGGATCAAACGTTCCTGGATCTGCTGCAACTGCTGATTGGCCTGCTGCAACTGTTGGTTTTTATCCTGTAATTGGGCCTGACTGCTGTCGAGATTTGTCGCCATCTCGTTAAAAGCCAGCGCCAGATTAGCCAACTCATCTGTGCCCTTGCTGACAATATGGGTCTGCAGCTCGCCCCGGGAAATCGCCCGGACCCCTTCGGTCAGTCGTTGAATCGGCAGGGTAAAGCGTTTGGCCACCAGAAATACCAGGACGATGGCGATGATGGCCGCAACCAGGGCAATGGTCAGAAAAGCTCGCCGCATTTCCGCCAGACGTTGGTCGACCGATGAAAAGGAAAACAGATAGCGAACACTCAACACCTTGGCGCCAGTCGGCCCGAATGCTGGCGCCACGATCTCCAACAAACGTCGGCCATCGTCAAGCGCTATCGACCTGGCCACCGGATCCAGCGCATCCCGAGCCCAGACGAGGCTAGGCTGAGAACTGGGGATCGGGTCCGACTGTGACAAGGGTGGCGGATCGAACAAAACTCGGCCACTGGGAGAGTGCAAGGAGAATTTGAGTAAATCCTGATTAAAGCCGAGCAGGCCCTCTAGCTGCTCACGATGTGCCGGGCCGGTCGCTTGGGAAAAATTTCCGCGAAAATGCTTCAGCAATTCAGGGGTAGCGAAACGGGCAAAGGCGATCTGCTGTACTTGAAGGTATTCCTGCCATTGCCGAGCCTGGCCGCGTTCAAGTACAGCGAATGCAATCAACAGCACAAACAGTAACAGCCCACTGGTATAAAAAAAGAGTTTTCGACCTAGGGTTATTTGCATAATCGCCTAAAACCATTCATAAACCGGCATCATAGGGGGGGACTGCAAAAACTGTCAAGAAATGGTATTTTTTGACGATAAACTGTTGACATCAGCGTGTATACAATCTATTACTTTTACCGTTTTGGTAATATTTACTCTGCCGATTGACATTCCTACACTTATTTATAAACTTACGGATACTGCACCACTGTTATTCATCCCTATAAGGAGGCTATATGGAAAAACCAACCTATAATACTGACATTGTCAGAGGCTTCGTAAATTGGAGCATCATCTGGGGGCTGGTCGCCGTATTGGTCGGGGTGATCGCCTCACTACAGATGATTAATCCTGATCTTAATTTTCCTCCCTATCTGACCTTTGGCCGGCTACGCCCGATCCACACCAACGCCGGAATTTACGGTTGGGGTGTTGGTATGATCTTCGCCATGTTCATCTATATGGCCCAGCGGCTCTGCAAGACGCCGATCTGGAGCCCGGGACTGGCTAAATTTCAGCTGTGGTTTTTCAATGCCACCATCATCGCTTCGGCGGTGACTCTGCTGATGGGTTACACCACCTCGAAGGAATACCACGAGATGGAATGGCCGATCGACTTAATGATCATCGTGCTCTGGGTGGTTTTCGCGATTAATATCATCATGACCATCCTGAAACGGAAAGAGGAGCAGATGTATATCTCGCTCTGGTACATGATGGCGGCGATCATCGGCGTGGCCATCCTGTTTGTGGTCAACTCTGCGGCGATGCCGGTTTCACTGTTTAAATCCTACTCGGCCTATGCCGGCACCAACGATGCCAACGTCCACTGGTGGTTCGGCCACAACGCGGTCGCCATGGCATTGACCGCGCCGCCACTGGCGATGTTTTACTATGTTCTGCCAAAATCGACCGGAGTCCCGATCTACAGCCACCGGTTGTCGATCATCTCCTTCTGGTCGCTGATTTTTATGTACCTCTGGACCGGTGCCCACCATCTGCTCTGGACTCCGGTTCCTGACTGGATTCAGACCCTGGCGATGGCTTTCTCGGTGATGCTGATTGCCCCCTCCTGGGGTTCGGTGATCAATGGCTACCTGTCCATGAACGGCCAGTGGCACCAGATGCGCGAAAACTACCTGGTCAAGTTCCTGATCATGGGGATTACCTTCTACGGCCTGCAGACCCTGCAGGGCCCGATGCAGGCGATTCGCTCCTTTTCCGCCTTCATCCATTACACCGACTGGGTCCCGGCGCACATCCACATGGGTACCATGGGCTGGGTTTCAATGATCGGTTTTGCCAGCATCTACTACCTGGTGCCACGAATTTACGGCAAAGAGCTGTTCAGTATCCCGCTAGCCAACCTGCAATTCTGGTTGATCCTGATCGGCCAACTGATCTGGTCGATCAGCCTCTGGGTCGCCGGTGTTCTGCAGGCGGGTATGTGGAACGCCATGAATGCTGATGGCAGCCTGACTTACACGTTTATGGAAACCATGGTCGAAATGTACCCCTACTGGTGGGCACGGGCGATCGGCGGCATTATTTACCTGGTCGGCGTGCTGGTCTTCATCTACAACCTGTACATGACGGTGAAAAAAGGCAAAGATCCTTCACCGGCACTTGTTGAAGCTGAAGGGAGGGCCTGATCATGTGGGAAAAGAAACCTGTCCTCTTAATGGTTATGGCTACCGCCGCGATCCTGGTCGGTACGATTGTCACCATGGTCCTACCCTTCGCCTGGGTCAACACTGACGCGGACCGAATAGAAGGCGTCACTCCCTATACGCCGCTGCAGCAGGAAGGTCGCGACGTTTATATTCGCGAGGGCTGTAACAACTGCCACTCGCAGACCGTGCGTCCCCTGGTCACTGAGGTGCTGCGCTACGGCGACTATTCGAAATCGGGTGAGTTCGTATATGACCGCCCCTTCCTCTGGGGCTCCAAACGGACCGGTCCCGACCTGGCTCGCTTAGGCGGCAAGTATCCGGATGCCTGGCACTACAAACATATGGACTCACCGCGCTCGATGGTCCCGGAAACCAACATGCCGGACTACAAATGGCTGCGCGATTATCCCCTCGATCCTGATATGATCCGGCGTAAAATGGACGTTCTCGGTTTCCCTTATACCGAAGCACAAATTTCCGGGCTTTCAGGACAGAACGAAATGGATGCCATCGTTGCCTACATGCAGAAACTGGGCAGCGACATCCCCTGGCGAGACGCAGTAAAGACTGAAATTGTCGGCGAGCTGGTGAACCCCTTCCCTGCAGATCCAGCTGCGATAGCTGCCGGTGAGCAGGTATATGCCGACAACTGCGCCGCCTGCCATGGCGACAATCTCGAAGGCGATATCGGTCCTGAGTTGGCCGGCGCCGGCTATGATGACGCCAGCCTGTTCGAACTGATCTACAGTGGGATCACCGAAAACGGCATGCCGGCCTTCTCTTCACTTGGGTCGGAAAAGGTCTGGCAGATAGTCAACTTCATTCAGTCAAAGGAATAACCGATGGACTTAGCTTCTCTCATTTATTTGGGTATAACCTTCGGATTGTTTATTATCTTTGCGGCCATCGTATTTCGGACCTACAGCCGTAAAAACAAACAAAAGAACGAAGAAGCTAAGTATAAGATGCTGGATGATGACTGATTTTACCTTCGCAAGGAAAGGATAAGCCGATGAGTTCAGATTCTCATGACGAACATGCTGACGGGATCGTCGAAGATCGTAAACAGGCGCCCCCGAGCTATTTTTATATACTGTTTTTTGGCTTGATTATCTGGGGTGTGATATTCTGCGGTTATTATCTGTTCAGCGGCTGGAGCTCTGATTCGGAGTTTCAAGAAAAAATGGGAACCTACCAGGAACAGGTAGCAAAATAAGTTGGAACTTGACACGGGGGAAGCCAAGCTTCCCCCGTTTTACTTTTTATTGAGAACCCTGGATGGCAAACCCAAACCTGCTTGGCCCGAAACGGCGAACTTTTCAGTGGGCAACATCATTGTTGATTCTGCTGCTCCCCTGGATCCAGCCTGGTGGTGACAGTCTCTTCAGAATCGATGTTGCTAATCTCAGCCTGCATCTATTCGGTCAGGTCCTCCGTATTGAAGAGCTTTACCTATTCCTGCTTTTTTGCCTGAGCTTCGGTATTGGCTTCCTACTGATTACCCTGGTTTCAGGACGGGTCTGGTGTGGTTGGGCCTGTCCGCAAACCACCCTGAACGACATCGCTGAATGGTTTGCGAAAAAACTGCGCCTGAAAATCCTCAACAATCGTCTGCAAGGTGAACTCTGGAGGAAACTGGCAGCGCAACTGCTCTATTTCTGCCTGGCCCTGCTGGTCGCCGCCAACCTGCTCTGGTACTTCATTGAGCCGCAACAATTTTTGCTGAGTCTGTGGCGTGCCGAAATGACCTTCGGCGTACTTGCCACCTTCCTCGTACTGACCCTGTTGATCTATCTTGATCTGGCCCTGATTCGCCGTTTGATGTGCAAAGAGTTCTGCCCCTACGGGCGGATTCAGACTTCGCTGGTCGATCCCGGCACCCTGACCCTGCATCTGCCAGAGAGTGAAAAAGAGCGCTGTATCCGTTGCAACTCCTGCGTGCGTTGTTGTCCCATGGAGATCGACATTCGCGACGGCTACCAGGTCGAATGCATCAACTGTGGCCGCTGCCTGGATGCCTGTCGGCAGGTGATGCAAAAACGCCAGCAGCCCGGCTTGATATATTACAGTTTTGGGATAGGCAACCAGGGCCCCAAGGTCCTCTTCAACCCCCGCACCCTGGTCCTCGGCCTGGCGCTGGTCAGCCTGCTAGCGGTGCTGAGCTTTGCGGTGGTTACCCGGGTCGATGCCACTTTAAAAGTTGCCCACTCCCACACCGCGATCAGTCGGTTGCTGAAGAATGGTCAGCAAGCTAACTTTTTTAATGCCTGGGTGAACAATCGTAGTACTGAAGACACAACTTTCCGCCTGCAGGCACGGAACA
Source organism: uncultured Desulfuromonadales bacterium (assembly GCA_947259685.1). The sequence goes on from CAMYNC010000021.1 coordinate 10,915, forward strand.
TTTCCGGCGAACCGTTGATCATCAAAGGACCCTCTTCAGGCATTGAATTGCAAGGGGGCGAAAATCGCAAACTGGATTTCGTGTTAGTCACTCCGGAAAGCAAACAGCCATTCATGATAGAATTCGTTTTATCAAATTCGCGAGATGAAAAATTGGCACTGGCCAAAGCGCAAATCACACCAGCCACCCCCTAAGAGGAAAATCGATGCCGAAACATTTTTACCCCTTGCTCATTATCACCCTGCTCGGCAGTTTTCTGCTGTTTTCCGGCTGGTCTGCCTATCGGACAAGCACCCAGGGGAGCCAGGTTACCGATCGTGACTATTACAGCAAGGGGCTGAAATACAACTCCACCCTGGTCGAGAAACGCGCCGCTTCGGTGCTTGGCTGGCAACTGAAGACCAGCCTGCGCGATGGACAGCTAGAAATTAAATTGCTCGACGGCAAAGGCGCGCCAGTGGCCGGGGCCAAGGGTCAGCTGACCTTTTACCTGCCAACCGACCGCAGCACCCCTTCCCTGCTGCTTCATGAAACTGCCCCCGGCAACTATCGGGTTCAGCTCCCTGCCAGCCTGAAGGGTGAAGTGAACGTCAGGATTGTTTTTGAAAGCGAAGGTGCACGGATCAACCGTCAACTGTTGTTAAACATCTGATGAACAACCTGCCTTCCCCCTTGCAGTGCATCCACTGCGGCGACATTTTTCCCCCTGCCGAGTTGGTTAGCGAAGAAGTGGCCGGAAAAACTTTGTATTTCTGTTGCTACGGCTGTCGCGGGGCTTATCTGATCATCAGCGGCGCCGGACTGGAAAGCTTCTACCAACGCCGCGATCGCAAGGCCGGGGCACTCAAAGAAGCCTTTCAATCCCAGTTTGATGCCGAATACCTTGAGCGGTTCATCAGCAGGTCGGACGACGCAGCAAGGATCAGCCTGATCATCGATGGAATCCGTTGTGCCAGCTGTATCTGGCTAATTGAGCGGATTCTGCAGCAGCAGCCCGGTATCTCTGTGGCCCGAGTTAATTTTGCCACCCATCGGGTATTAATCGATTTCGACGCTGCACAGATTTCTCCGCAGGAAATCTGTGTTCAGCTGGCGGAAATCGGCTACCTGCCACGCCCCTACTCGCCTGGCGAGCTGGAAAAACTCCAGCAGCAGGAAACCCGAAAATTGCTGTTCCGTTTCGGCACGGCGGTTTTTCTTTCAATGCAGCTGATGGGCTTTTCGATTGCTCTTTATGCCGGATATTTTCATGGCATCGACCCGCAAACCCGCACTCTGCTGCAGATTTTTGCCGCGCTGGTAACCACGCCGGTCATTTTCTATTCCGGGGCGCCTTTTTTACGCGGAGCCTGGTTCAGCTTGCGCAACCGCCAGCCGAATATGGACTTGTTGATTGCCCTCGGTTCCCTGTCCGCCTATAGTTACAGCCTTTACGCCCTGACCCAGGGAAAAGAAGTATATTTTGACACCGCCGCCATGATTATCACCCTGATTCTGGCCGGCCGGCTGTTCGAAAATAGTGCGCGCCGTAAAGCCTCGGCCGGAGTCGATCGTCTGCTGAAACTGGCTCCGGCCAAGGCCAGCTGTAGGCGCACCGGGACCTGGATCGATATCGACAGCCATCAGCTGCAGCCTGGCGATTTAATTCAGGTGGCCGCTGGCGAACGCTTTCCCGCTGATGGGATTATCCGCTCTGGTGCCACTGAGATCGACGAATCGGCGGTCAGTGGTGAGTCCCGGCCGGTGGTCCGTACTCAGGGTGCGCCGGTCATCTCCGGCAGCCTCAACTTGACTGGCCGGATCGAGGTTGAAATCAGTTCGGTCGCAGCCGAATCTTTTGTCGCCCGGGTTGCCGCTCTGGTCGAGCAAGCCCAGGCCCGCAAGGCCCCGGTCCAGCAGTTGGCGGATCGGCTTGCCAGCCGCTTTATCCCCCTGGTGCTGCTGATTGCCTGTGGAACTTATATCTATTGGGGTGGTGGCCAGACCGGCCTGTTGAATGCGATTACCGTGCTGGTGGTGGCCTGCCCCTGCGCCCTGGGCCTGGCGACACCGACTGCGGTGATGGTCGCCACCGGGCGTGCCGCCGAGGCGGGAATCCTGTTTCGCGGTGGAGACATTCTGGAAGCAACCGCCGGGTTAAAGCTGATTGCCTTTGATAAAACCGGCACTTTGACCAGCGGCCAGCCGCAGGTCATCGCAATTCACCCACATCAATGTCATCCGCAGGAGCTGCTGCAGTGGCTTGCAGCTGCTGAGGCCGGCAGCCAGCATCCCCTCGCCAAAGGGATTTTGCAACGCGCCAAACAGGATAATATCCAACCGATCACGCCAAGCGAATCGACGGCCTCCCCTGGCCGTGGCATCAAGACCATCAGCAACCAGGATTGCCTGCTGGCTGGTAGCCGGCTGTATTTGAGCGAACAGGGGATCGAGCTGCCAAAGCTTGAGCATACTAACGTTTGCAGCGAAGTTCATTTAGCGCAAAATGGACAGTATCGCGGCTATGTCGCGCTGAACGATCAACCGCGCGAGGGCGCCGCCGCTCTGATTTCCGGTCTGCAACGCAAAGGTTTGCAGACCCTGCTGCTGACCGGTGATCGAGCCTCGGTTGCCAAAACTCTCTGCGCCACTTTACAGATAAAAAATTATCGCTCCGAGCTGACGCCGGCTGATAAAGCCGCTATTCTGGAAGAGCATGAGGAAAAGAACTGCATGATGGTCGGCGATGGGATCAACGACGCTCCGGCACTGACTGCCGCTCAGGTCGGATGTAGTCTGGCCGGCAGTACCGACATTGCTGTAGAAGCGGCCGACCTGCTCTTGACCCGACCAAAACTGCTAAAGCTGTTAACAGCAATCGGGCTTGCGCGGCAGAGTATGCGAATCATCCGCCAGAACCTGTTCTGGGCATTCAGTTATAATCTCTTGGCCCTGCCGCTGGCCGCCAGTGGCAATCTAGCGCCGGTATATGGGGCTGCCGCCATGGCGTTCAGTTCGGTGTGTGTGGTGTCAAATTCTCTGCGACTGAAAAGGATAAACCTGGACGATGCTTAAATCGATACTCCTATTGATCTTTCTGTCCTTCTGCATCGGCACCGGTGTCTGGCTGTTTTTTCTTTATGCGGTCAAAAAAGGCGAGTTCGATGACATTGAAGCGGCCAAATACCGCATGCTGGATGATGACGATGAGCTCGACCCTCCCCCGGACAATCAACGGTAATTCGCCAAACTTCATGGCGAGGCTTTTGCTAGAATCACCTGCATTAATTGCCGGAGGCCAGGCAGGGAGAGACTGATGGAACCACTTTATTCGCTTGCATTTATGACCGGACTGCTCGGGTCCGCCCACTGTATCGGCATGTGCGGCGGACTGGTCAGCGCCCTCTCATTGACCAAGGACGGACAAAACAGCGGGGTTACCTTTCACCTGCTCTACAATCTCGGCCGGACCCTCACCTATACCTTCATCGGCTTGATCGTCGGCTGGATCGGTTCGGCTATGGCGTTTAAGGGCTCGCTGCAGGAAATCACCAGAATGCTCCTGATCGGCAGTGATCTGCTGGTAATTCTGGTTGGTTTGGGCAGTGCCGGACTCTTCAGTCGGTTGAATATCATGTCTCTGGAATTCAGCGGACCGATCAGGAGTTTAAGTCGAGCGGTCAAAGGCCTGCGTCAACTACCTCCCGCTCTGGCCGCCCTGCCACTGGGAATTCTTTTTGGCTTTCTCCCTTGCGGCTTTCTTTACGCCATGGTGCTGACCGCAGCACAAAGCACCGACAGCCTCGTAGGAGCCATCACCATGGCGGCGTTCGGCCTTGGGACAGTACCGGCACTGTTTCTGGTGGGTAGCGCGGCGCAGTGGTTCAGTTCGCAACGAAGCTGGATGTTGCGGGCGGCAGGCATATTGGTCGCTTTAATGGGTTGCTATAATCTTTTCCGCCACATCCGCATGCTGACCATGGCTAGCGGCATGCATCACTGATCATCGGAAACTTCCGCTTCCGGTAGCACCACCTCGGGTACCGGGCGAACCGGCACGAAACTTTTCTGCTTCGCATTCCATTCATAGCCTCCGGCATCCCAGAGCTTTTCGATCTGCTCCCAGCCCAGATGCAAGCGCCCTGACGCATCAATCAGGTCGGAGACTTCGAGTATTTCCAGGTCATCGATAATCTGATTGCCATTGGTGTCTGCCCAGTGGATCGGCTGCACCTGAATCTCACCTGAATCTTCCAACGGAACCTCGAAGCGCCGCCCATCAGGATTGGCGATCAACTGACCGGAAAATTTCACCAGCGAACCGACTTGCGCCTCCCCAGCAACTTCAAGCATATAAGAAACAACCAGCGACTGCTCAGGACTGCGGAAAATCCAGCGCGCCATCCCTTCCAGATTATCCAGGCTGGAGGCCGGCGGGTCGGCTTCCAGCAATTTCCAGCCACGGGGAAATTCTTCCCGCAGAATCATCCCTTTGAGCGGTTTATCCGAGGAAAGTTTGACCTGAACCAACACCCGGCTGGCAGGAGCTGCATAGGCTGGGACCAGCCGTTTCGCCTCAAGTTGAGGAGGATGATAGCTGCCATTTTTGAAATAGTAACCTAAGCTGATAGCTCCCAGGAGCAACAGCCATAGCAACAAAGACCAAGGCCGCTTAGGCTTCTGCACGACCGGTATATCGATTTCCGGAGCAGACTCCGGCATTTCCTGCTTGAGAATATTTTCAAGTTCAACTTCAAGTGCTTCAGCAAGTTTGATGGCATTGTCACGCCGAATCGTTGGGTAACGCTTATTTTCCCAGCGTGAAACCGTATCGGTGGTGACGCCAACAACCTTTGAGACATAAAGCTGAGTAAGACGCTTTTCTTCGCGTATCTGCCGAATCGCCTCACCGTCAATCGCAACGGAGGACGCATTTCCAAATTCCATAGCAAGCCCAAATCCAATGAGATCAGCATAAAGTGCAACCTTGTGAGTGTAACAAAGGCCGGATCATGCTGTAAACAGCGTTATATAAGGATTTACCCGGCATTTAATTAAACCCGGGGTTAAAAGTATAACATACTGAATTTATTTATTTTCAACCCGACATCTTACGACATTTCGCCCGATGTCGACTGTAATCAATCCAAAAATGTGAAAATATGCGCAACGAACGTGACGAGGAACCGGTCACCTGGATTCTAAACCTAAGGAGAATAGATGATGAAAAAGCTCATGACCCTGTTTGTTGCCATCGCCATGGTATCTACTGCTGCGTTTGCTGTCATTGCTGCCGACGCCCCTGATGAAGTAAAACTGGAAGCCAGCATGGGCACCGTGACCTTCAACCATGCTGCTCACACCGAGCGCGTTCCTGACTGCGCCACCTGTCATCACCAAGGTGTTGAAGCTGGCGCCTGCCGTAGTTGCCACGACGCTAAACCGGAAGTCCCGAAATCCAAAACAGTTTTCCACAAACTTTGCAAAGACTGCCACAAGACCAGCAACGGTCCGACCAAGTGTAAAGGCTGCCACGTTAAATAACCACCAGACCCCGGTCTTCGGTTCCATTAAAAAGGGCGGTGCAAAAACAGCACCGCCCTTTTTTAGTCAACTGGATCACTGACATTCAACCAAGCGGCAATCGGCAACGCACCTGGGTTCCTTCTCCCAAACTGCTTTCAATCCAGATCCGCCCACCATGCGCATGAACGATATATTCCACAATGCTCAAACCAAGCCCCGTACCGCGAATTCCGGAATCTGAAGTATCGACCCGATAAAACCGGTCAAAGGCATGTTCAATCTGCTCCGCCGACATTCCAAGCCCCTGATCGATAATGGCAAGCTCCACCTCCTGCTCAACTTGAGCGACTGAGACCTCAATCTGGCCACCTTCAGGTGAGTATTTCATCGCATTACTGAGCAGATTTTGCGCCACCTGCAGCAGCCGATCCGGATCGGCCTGAAGCTGGATGCCAGCCTCTGGCATCGTCACCTTGAACTGATGGTTGTCGCCATCATGAAGTTTGCTTTCGGTGATGGAAGAAGCCACCAGTTGGCAAAAATCAACCCGTTGCAACCGCAGCTCCAGCGGCCGCCCTTCTTCAATACGGGTCACATCCAGAAGGTCATCCAAAATCGCCGCCAGCGCCACCGCCTTATCGTTGATAATCGAGGTAAACTCCTGCACCTCTTCCGCAGAGAAAGAGTGATTTTCGACCAGCAGTTCGGAGTAGCCGAGAATCATCGTCAACGGAGTGCGTAATTCATGCGCCGCCATCGAGACAAATTCGCTTTTCATCCGCTCAATGCCCCGAACCTTGGTCACATCCTGTAACAGCAAGACGGTTCCGCGCTGTTCTCCACCCTCATCCAGAAGCATGGCTGAGCGTATGGCAAAGACTTTATCGTCGGCCTGCTCAAGACTTAACAATAGGTCGAATTCAGCATTGAGACCATCCGCCAGCTTGGTTTTTGCCCGGGTAATATTTTCCAACAGCTCAGGCTGAGCCAGCAACTCAGTCAGTGGGGTCCCTTTTTGCCAGGATTCAACCATAAATAGGCGTTCGGCCACCCGATTCATCAGGACGATGCGGTCCTTGGAGTCAGTGACGATCAAGCCATCGGCAACCGAAGAGAGAATAGCATCGAGCTGGGTGTTGGCCAGGCGAAGTTGCCTGGTCCGTTCATTGACCCGCAATTCGAGGGACTCATTTGCCTGATGTAATTCAGCTTCAGCTATCTGCAGCGCGACAAAGGTTTTTTGGGCGCGCCATAAGGACAGCAGCAGCAAGCCAACAAAAACCAGGGAACCGGTGATCAGTAACAGAGTTGCACGTAGGTTTAATGCGGAGAGCCGTTGTTGAGCCTCGGTAATATCGTAATAAATTTCAACCGCGCCATGGAAACCGTTCACGGTCATGATAGGGACATAGGTTTCAACCACGGCCTGTGCAATCGCCTCGCCATCTGCAGTGACCTCATCCTCTTGCACCACCTTGGAATAGACCTGGCCCTCAGCCACCAGGTCGACAAAGTAACTGCTGGTATTTTTCTGGCCGATCTCACTGGCCTGGGTCGAATAGACAATTCGTCCAACTGAGCTGAAGATCCTTAATTTGACCAGCAGGGCATCATCCTGCATGCGGATAATCTCACTGGTGACTGACGTATCAAGTCGCTGCGTCTCCAGATCAATCTTTTCCAGCTGCTTGGTTGCCACCAGAAAGCGCACAAAACGCCCCGCTTCACTCTCGGTCTGCTTGATCAGTAATTCACGATAAGAAGGATAGATATACAGGTAATCATAGAGCGGCAGACCGATGGCCAGAGCCAACGAAAGCCAAAAAACGGTGCGTAGAAAATTGGTTTTCAACATTTCTGCCCCTTGCCAGTTGTCCTCGAGTGTAACGGAAACAACTGATTAAACGTAATTTTTTCTACCTGATGAATAGTCGCCCTCAGAGTTAAATTTATTTTTAAGTTTTTTCTTATTTTTAGTTGACTTTTATTATATTAGCCTTATAATAACAATCAAACAGCAAGACAAACTCTCTCAAACTTTTCGCCCCGTGTTCTCCCTCCTGACGCGGGGCTATTTTTTTCTTTTTTTTTCAACAGTCTCGCATTACAACGAGAAATGGCCAGGCACGGAGAAATAATCCGCAGACCTGGCCATGCTTATCAGAGGCCCCAACCGCGGCGCGATCAGACGTTTTTAAAAACCTTGAGCAAATGCGGAACCAGCTGTTTCTTACGGGATAAAACCCCTTTGAGCCGGTAAAGGTTCTCACCTTCCTGGGGATAGCCAATGATATAAGGCAATTCATTCGGCCCGGCGGTTAACAACAGGCTGGTTTCCATGACAATGTCGGTCACCAACAAGGCCGCAAGCTCATAGTTATGCTCTTCACGAATTTTTTGCAGTTCGGACAGCAGCTCGTCGCGGCGCTGATGAAAAGAATGAAAATTGACCACTTCGACCTGCCCAAGACCCAACAAGTAATCGCCGACCATATATTCCTTGAAATCTGTTAGCAGCAGCTCTCTGGCAGGGATGCCACTGGCCATAGTGCTGCCGGCGGCAAATAGCTCGGCGCCGAAGGTTTCAAACGTCAGTCTGGAATGCTCTTCCAGCCAGGGGACCAATTGCCGATCAATCTCGGTGGTGGTCGGTGACTTAAGAATAACCGTGTCGGAAAGCAATCCGGCCAGCAGCAATCCAGCAACCGGTTGACTCGGCGCAATGCCCGCCTGCTGATAGAGCGTCGCGACCAAGGAGCAGGTACTGCCGAGGGGTTGATTGATAAAGCGGATCGGGGTATCGGTGTGAAAATTTCCGAGTCGATGATGATCGATCACCTCGACGATTTCCACCTTATCGGCCCCCGGAACCGACTGGGACAACTCGTTATGATCGACCAGAATCAAACGATTCGGAGAACTTTTAATCAAATGACTCTTGGTAGCAACTCCGCTGACCCGGCCATCGCTAGAAAGAACAATTGCCCCAGCCTGCTGGCTGTGAATCAATTTTAACCGCAGATCCTCCAACAGGTCATTGCGACCGATGGTGATAAAATCATCATCGAGCAAAGCTCCAACCGGGGTGGCCATCCTGGTCAGCCAGACACAATTGGCGGTATCCAGACTGCTGACCAGTATCGACACATGTTTCTCCCGGGCTGCGACAATCAGTTCTTCGCTGACCGCCGACCGACCGGACACAATCAGTAGCCTGACGCCGGCCTGGATGGCCATTCTTTGGATACCGACCCGGTCACCGGTTATCAAAATCGTTTGTTCAGGGGTAATTTCATCGACCCAGCGGCCAAAAGTCTCCTCACAGCGGGCGCCAACATACAGATCGAACTCTTCCACCACCTCTGAGTTCACCAAATTGAGCGCCTCAGCCCCAAGGCAGGCCTGGATTGAGGCTAATGAAGCGGTGACCCGGCGCAGTTTTTCCGGTTCGGTCGGTACCAGAAACACTTCTGAGGCCTTTTTCAGCAGCAATAGCCCTTTGGGCCGCTGCTGATCATCAATGACCGGCAGCTGCCGGATATGATGCCGATGATATAATTCGATCGCCTTCGACATCGGCGTCGATTCGTGGATGCTGATCACCTCTTCGGTCACGACATCTTTGATTCTGGGATGCACATCTGCAAGCAGGCCAGGGACGTCAACCTGCAGCTTGTCGAGAACAAACTCGGTTTGTTGGTTGATATTTCCAGCCCTGGCCGCCTCAACCCTTTCCAGCCCCTGCTGGCGGCGCAATTCTGCATAGGCAATGGCACTACAGATTGAATCGGTATCGGGGTTACGATGTCCGACAACATAGGTTTTAGCTTTTTCACTCATATTAATATCCTAGTAGATATAAAGTCAGAATTGGTTTGCTAGCTTTATCACTCAGAGGCAAAACCGTCAGCAGCAGACAAAAAACCTGCAACGCACAGATTGCAGGTTTCACGGATGGCTTGAAAATACCAAGGCTAGTTCACTATCCCGCCGGGTGAAATCACCTGCCGAAGCACCCCTTTGACATCGCCCAAACCAATGACATTTTTTACCACCGCTTTTTGCGGTTGACTGTGCTTATCAAAGCTGATCAGCAGATCGCGCCCTTTGGTACCAAACACAGACGGGTCGAGAAAAACCTGGCAAAGCACATTTTCGGCGCCGAAGAACCTTTGGTCGGCTGCCGAGCTGGCCTTGATCGGGGCAACCACGATCTCTTCAACCCCTTTTCGATAGAAAGTCGGCATGTGAATCTGCTGATTGCTATATGGCCCGAAGAGGCCTGCACGTAAGTTATAAAAGCCGCTCAAAATATCGTAAACAGGCTCTTCGGTCCCCAGAGCAAGCAGTTCATCGGCACGAACACGATTATTTTTGATTTTCTGATACGTCACCTGCTGATGCTGATAATCGAAAGAATAGCTGGTAACTTTTTCCCGCCGACCTTTCCCCTGCCCTTTGATCGAGTGAGAGCTGTGCCGCAACGGACGTAAAGTGCCAGTCGGCCCTATTTCCATCAATGTTTGAAACTTTTCGATCCGTTTTTTTGTCACGAAGGCCGCAAGACCAAGGGTCCGCGCCTCCAGAACAGCCAAATAAGTTCCCGGCTGCTCACCACGACTCAACCGAATCGAACCCTCTGCCAAATGATCAAACCAAAGGAAGGACACATCATAAGAGAGCTGTTCACCAACCAAAGCCTCGATCGGGTGTGGCTTGGACCCAGGCAAATCAACACTGTCTACAGCAAAGGCGACCCCGGGCAGCAGCAGAAAAATTACCAGAACAAGTATGTGCACTAACCGCTTCATAGAATCTCCAAATGCAGCGCAATGGCTAAAAACACCACCCCGCTAATATAGCATCAAGTTTAATGCCAGCGCATTCCCCTGCCTTTCAACCAGAAACCACCATGCAAACCGAGATGAAGCTTGACGGTAATCTAGCTAGCCATTAATATTCATATATTCAAAACTATTTCGATTAGGAATACCAGATGCCCGATCCCAATCAAACCATGCCGTTTGGCAAAGAGCAGGACTACGATCGCGAATCGGAAATCCTCAAAGTCCTCGGGCATCCGATCCGGCTGAAAATCGTCGCTGGACTGATGTCGGAATCCTGCAATGTGAAAAAAATCTGGGAATGCCTCGGCCTGCCGCAGGCCACAGTTTCACAACACCTGGCACTGTTAAAAAACAAGGCGATTATTTCCGGGCGCCGTGAAGGCGTTGAGGTCTTCTATCAGGTGACTTCCCCCGAAGCCCGACGGATCGTTGGCGCCATCTTCGACGAACCCAAGTAGCAACTAGACACATCTGGTTTAATCAGACCACAAAAAAGGCCGCCAATTCAGGCGGCCTTTTTAAATAGCGTAAGCAACGGCTACTTTCCGGAACGGATAGCCTCGACGGTTTTTCCGCGGATTCCCCAGTTTTCAGCCGGGACTTCCTCAATAATGATATGGGTCGCCTCGGGATTTTTCCCAAGGACTTCTTTCATGGCAAGAGTGATTCTGTCGATCAACTGCTCTTTTTGCTCTTCGTTGCATCCGCCGACCATGCGTACTGTGACAACAGGCATTGACTAGCCTCCTTTCAACGCAGATTGAATTGAGCACTCAGTATAGCCTGCAAGGCAAAAGAATCAATAGACTTTTGCACTTCTTTCAGGAAATCCGGCGACCCAGAAGATAGATCACTTCGTAGGTAGCGGGAATACCTTGAGCACTGGCATAATTCAGCTGGTAAAACTCGATCATTTCTTGCATCACCCGCCTGGAAGCCAACCCCTGAGGACGCTGACTGCTGGCGTTTTGAGCCCCAATCCGTTTTAAATTTTTCAACAACTGGGGCACCGATGGATGCCATTCCACTTCAAAGTCAGAACGCAGCAATAAAGGCTTAAAATTCTCCTCCAGAGCGGAGTTAACCAGATCCAGGCTGGCAAACTTTTGACCATGCGAAGGCTTTGCGCCCAATGCGGCCTGATGGGAATCACGCAACTCGAAAAGGGTTTTCTCACCAAACAGAGCAACAGCGAGGAGGCCGTCAGGCTTTATCACTCGAGCGGCTTCGGCAAAAGCCGCGGGGAGATCTTCAAGCCACTGGTAAACAGAGCTGGAAACGACCAGGTCGAAACTGTCCGACAAAAACGGCAAGGCGGCCGCATCGGCATCACATATCAGCTCGGCCTTGGTCACCAGACGGGTCTGTTGACTCATGCCGTGAGCCAAATCTGAAAACAGCAGCGGCAAATCAGGAAAATGTCGTACCAGTCGCCGACTCAGCTGACCACTGCCGCAACCGACTTCCAAACCTTGCCGCCAACATTGTTGCTGGCTGAGCAGCAGCTGCAGCAGATTTTCAGCCACGTTCTGCTGAACCCGGGCGTAGCGGTCGTATTCCCTGGCATGGCAAGAAAAATGCTGTTGCACCTGGCGCCGATTAAGGGTCTGTTCCATCATATTTACACGAGAAAATCGAGCCATTGAGTTACCGACTCCTGCGGACGGCTGAAAAAGGGCGCATGTCCGACGCTATTCATTTTGACCAATCGAGCCCCGGCTATCCCCTCGGCCAGGTAGCTTCCTGCAGCAGCAGGGATAATCTGATCGCCTGCGCCATGCATCACCAAGCAGGGCAAATCAATGTTAACTAGCTGATCGCGTAAATCTTCTCGACCGAGGAGCGCCAGACTTTTTTGCGCTTCTGCGGCCTGCGGTAGCTGTGAAGAGCGCACGGCAAACTGTAGAATCTCCCGGAATCGCTGCTTATCGATTTCTGTGGTTGAGAACTGCAAGCGGAAGAAATCCCCCATGGTCTTTTCATATGCCCGGCCCAGATTACGTGCCAGCGCACGCAGCTGAGTCGCTGGCAACCCGTGCGGCCAATCTGACGACTGGCAAAACCGAGGCGTGGTCGCGACCAATAACAGTTGAGATATTTCCAGCTGCTGATGAATAGCTAACTGCAAAGCAACCTGTCCACCCAGCGACCAGCCAAGCAGGGCAGTGGGACCGATCCCCAAATGTTTTGCCCAAGCTGCGATACTCTCGGCAAAAACTACAAGACTACATGCCGTAGCAGGCTCCGATTCGCCGTGGCCAGGCAGATCCGGGCAAAGAATACGGTATTTTCGGCTCAGAGGGACTGCCACTTCACTGAAGACTGCAGCAGACATTGACCAGCCATGGAGCATGAGCAGTGGCCGACCTGCGCCCCATTCCCGCCAGCTCAAGCGCTGACCGTCAGGCAATTGCAGAGAGTGCCGCTCAGCCATTGCCTAATTCGCCTCGCACGCAGTCGATTAAGAGCTGCGCAGCCTGACGCAACTCAACCTGAGTATGCTCGGCCATCAGGGTTGCCCGCAGCCGACAGGTGCCATCAGGCACGGTCGGCGGCCGAATGCCGCTGAGAAAAACGCCTTGCTGGAACAGCGCTGTCGCTGCCCGCATGGTCGGTTCCGGAGCGCCGATCAGGGTCGGAATAATCTGCGTTTCACTGCCACAAAGATCCAGACCGGCGTCACTCAGCAAACCGGCAAACAATTGTCGATTTGCTTCTAGGCGGGTCCGCCGTTCAGACCCTTCCCGGCTGTCGACCAAATCGATAGCCGCCAGGTTTGCGGCCAGCACCCCAGGAGGCAGACTGGTCGAAAAAATAAAACTGCGCGACCGATTGATCAGGGTATCGATCACCGTGCGACTGGCAGCGAGATAGGCGCCGAAGCTGCCTAGGGCCTTGCCGAAGGTGCCCATCTGCAGATCGATCTTCCCCAGGCAACCGAAATGTTCCGCGGTCCCCCGCCCCTGCGCGCCGAGCACGCCGCCGCCATGGGCATCATCGATCATCAACCAGGCCCCGTAACGCTCTTTGAGGGCAACCAACTTGTCGACGGGCGCCAGATCGCCATCCATGCTGAAGACGCCATCGGTAACGATCAGCCAACGCCCCTTGCGGTTGTGACTTTCGCGCTCCAACATGGCTTCGAGGGCCACCATATCGCTATGCGGATAAACCGATATGCGCGCCCCGGACAATCGGCAGCCGTCAATGATCGAAGCATGATTCAGGCTGTCGGAAAAGACCCTATCCTCTGGCCCGAGTAACCCTTGAATGATGCCGTTGTTAGCGGCATAGCCGGTGTTGTACACCAGGGCCGCTTCAGTCTGCTTGAATTCGGCGGCCCGCTCCTCCAGACGATGGTGCAGGGACATGCTGCCGGAAATCAAACGGCTGGCTCCCGTGCCGGTGCCGAACTCGCGGGTCGCCTTGCAGGACGCCTCGATCAGGGCCGGATGATTGGCAATACCGAGATAGTTGTTGGAACAGAGCAGCAGGTAGTCCTCACCAGCGATACTGACCCGCGGACCCTGAGCGGATTCAATCTCGCGCAGAGTCCTGAGCATCCCCTTTTCGGCCAAGGCGGTTAAGTTATCCTGCAATTTTTTCATGCGCCCCCCTTCCAGATCTGCGACGGATGAATTTTACCGACCTGCTCGATCAGTAGTGGTGTCCGCTCCAGCCAGGCCACCAGCTCAGGTAATTCAATTTCCGCGCGACGAATAAAAAAAGCCCGCCCGCCACGCTCTTCACCAGCCGGTTTCAGGTGATTTATCCGTTGGTAACCGAGCTGTGACGAGGCGACATAGCCGGCCAGGTAATCAGGATCGTCCGACCAGCAGAGTTCGGCCAACACTCCGGGTGCCGCGATGACTTTCGCAGCCAGGGTCAGGGCTTCGATGACATGTGGATTGTCAAGCGCTTCAACAGCCAGCAGCTGGCGCAACTGTGCCCGCGCAGAGGCTGACAGATCCATCCGGCTGGCCCTGACGCCGCGCGCCTGATCAGCCTCCAGCCGTTGCCCGGATTCTGCATCGACCAGCATAGCACCACGCATACTGCTGCCGTCTGGTGCAGCTCCTTCAGCCAGCGCAGAGAGCGCCTTAGCTGCGGCGATTTTAGAAACCCCGGCCGTTTCGAGCAGCTGTTGGGCCAGTTCACGCCCCTGCTGCCAGTCTGAGACCTGATGGTTGTGCAAATCGGGCAAAGTCCCGCTATTGACCTGATTTGCAGGAATCGGATCGACCTGCAGATAAATATGTTCAGCAGGGCCGCGCGGGTGCTGCAGGGCGCGCTGCAATAACTCCACCGCAGCAGTAGTCAGATCGGTGGTTTCCAACAGTCGTTCCGCCCCCGAAATATGCTGGCCCTCCCGTTCAGCCCGCATCCGTAAACTATTTAAGACATTCGGCATGGCGGCGAAATTATCACTTCAATCATGACTTGTCAACCGGGCTACCCGCCCTGGTTGACAACCCCTCAACTTTCCTTTTCTCTCCCTGCGTGGTAATTTTTCAAGCTAAATTTCCCTGCTGAAAGGTCGACACTCCAAATGACCAACCTTCACCTGCTGCAGATCGCAACGGTAGCTTACGCCCTGGCCGTTGCCAGTTACCTATTGCAACTCTTCTTTAAACAACCCTGGCTGCAAAAAATTGCTTTTGGTTCGGTCTTCGCCGGGGTGCTGTTACAGACCGGCTGTTTATTCTGGCGCTGGCAGCTGGCCGGTTTTCTGCCGGTGACCAATCTCTTTTCCACGCTGTTCTTTTTCAGTTGGGCACTGGCCGCCTGCTATCTCTATTTCGAAATCCGTTACAAAATTGGCGCCAGCGGACTGTTCGTAATGTTCCTCAACCTGCTGCTCCTCTCTGCGGCGCTGCGGCGGGACCCCGTCCTGCCACGGCTTATTCCTGCACTGGATACGCCGTTTTTCAGTCTGCATATTGTGTTTTCTTTTCTCGGTTACGCGTTTTTTGCCATGGCCTTCTCCCTAGGGGTGCTCTATCTCTGGCAACGCTTCTTGCCGAATCCACAACTGCCAACACTTGGCACCCTGCGTAAGTTGAATGAAGAGTCGATTTTTCTCGGCTTTGCCCTGTTCACCCTCTGTCTGATTGTCGGCGGGATCTGGGCGCACTGGGCCTGGGGCTACTATTTTTCCTGGAATATCAAAGGGGTCTGGTCATTTCTGGTCTGGCTGTTTTACGCCGGCATGTGTCACGCCAAATTTATCAAACGCTGGCAGGGAACCGGTTACGCCTTGCTGTCGATTGCCGGATTCGGCGTAGTCCTGTTCACCTATTTAGGCATCGGGCTGTTGCTCGAAAGCAACCATCCACTGGAGTAAACCTGATGCTGCAACGACTTTGGGAAACCTGTTGCTCGCTGAAGCTAGCGATATATCTCGCCTCGGCAGCAACCCTGCTGCTGATGGGAGGCTCGCTGCTGATTCCGTTTAATGCGCCCATCTTCGGCAGTATGGATCAGCTAACCCTGGGAACCTGGCTGAATCAGATCGCGGTAAATTCTCCAAAGCAAACCTGGTGGTTCTATTTGGCCGCCGGCCTGATGCTGCTGTTCGGCCTGAACACCCTGTGCTGCTTTATTGACTGGCTGCGGAATATCCGCGCCCGTTGGCGTAAAACCGGCGAATACCTGCTCCACCTTGGGGTCATACTGGTCTTGATTGCTTATACCTGGGGGAATATTGCCGGCTGGCGGCACACTGGCCTGCAATGTCAGATCGGCGGAATCACGCCACTGCCGAAATGGCCAGGACACTTTTTACGAGTGGATAAGTTCCAGCCGGTCTTTACCGGGCAAGGCCCCCCGCAGGATATGATCAACGATATCAGTATTCTTCAGGGAGATAGTTTGCTGCATCAGGGCCGCGTGAAGATCAATCAGCCGTTCCTCAAAGGAGGGCTGGTGGTCACACCGGTCTCCTTCGGCCGGCAGCCATCCGGCTATCGAATGCACCTGGCAGATTTTCGCCGGGCGGATTTCAAAGCCAACACTCATTTCAGTCTGAAGGACGGTGAAACCATTCGGGTGCTGCGCTTTTTACCCGACGCCCGACAACAAGCCAACGGGCAGATTTTTTATCGCAGCAACCAATTGGGCAATCCAGCCTTCGAACTGCAATACACCGGCCGCAACGGCGACAGCTGGCGCGGCTGGTATTTTCTTCGCCAGCAGCTGCCACCAGCACTGGAAAAACGTGGCTTACGACTGAGGCCTGAAGCTCCCCTGTTCGACAGCTTCAGCAGCTTGACAGTCAACTACGATCCCGGAGCACCACTCGCCGCTGTCGGCAGTGGCCTGATGGGTATCGGGGTGCTGCTGGCCCTATTTTCTTTTTATCGGAAACGCCTGCGGCAGGATCGTCCGGAAGTTTAACGCAACAGCTTCATTGGAATCAAATTGTCAATTTTTTTAATTGTTTTGAGACCAATCCTTAAGGAGTCACCTTCACTAATTCCATAATGTTCAGTGCTCCATTGTAATGACTTCAAGCCCGCAGCCTTACCTAACAAGACGAGATTTTATCTCGGTGGATGCTTTCAGGTGGAGGTTGGTCGTGATGTTTTGCCCAGCTATCACTTTCGGCAGTGTTTACTTCTCTTTCTTCTCAGTTAAACTGAGGTTAGACTCTGCAGGTAGACTGAATTTCCCTTTTGCACAAATGAAATTATGAAAAAACGCCCAACAATGGCTTCTCTGGCTGCACTGGTTGACCAGTTGGAACGAGATTCAAATCAGAGCCACGCGGAATTGCGCAGACGCGACCGCAGCATCGGCCGGGATTTGGAGCATTTGCGTAAAGATCAGCTGGCTCAACTGATGGCCTGGCTGGAACGGGTGCAGGTACCAGAGGAGGAGATTCCCGGCCAGCGCGCGGCCACCGCCCTACGCATAGGAACAGTGATCCTAGTGCTCGCCGGGCTCATTCTGGGATGGCTTGGGGCGGCGGCGGTTTTTTACTATGATGGCTCCCGGCCCGTCAATATCATCCATGGACTTGCCGTGTTCGTGGGATTCCAGCTGCTACTACTGATCCTTCTGGCCATCGCGCTACTGCCGGAAAAGGCGCTCGGGTTTCTGCCCGGAATGCAGTCCTTCCAGGACACCCTGCGGATGCTCAGTCCGGGTCGGCTGCAACGCCTGGTCAACCACTGGCTGCCTGTGCGCTACCGAAATGCCGTGGCCTCTTTCTTTGGCAGATCCTTGGCCCACCAGCATCTCTTTGGTGCGGTGGAAAAATGGGCGGTTGTCCGCTCTGGACAGGCGTTCGGAGTTGCTTTCAACCTGGGCGCTCTGTTCGGCTGCCTGTACCTGATAGTCTTTACCGACCTGGCCTTTGGCTGGAGCACCACCCTGCAAGCAGATGCCCAGCACATGCAGATGCTTACCGACGCCCTGGCCTGGCCCTGGTCGTCTTTGGTGCCTCAGGCCCGGCCATCTCTGGAGCTCATCGAGGCAACCCGGTATTTTCGTCTGCATCCTGGGGCGCTAAGTGATTCGGCTCCGGTTGCGCCCGAAATATTGGGCGGCTGGTGGCCGTTTCTCATCCTTTGTATCCTCGTGTATGGTCTCCTGCCGCGGATCCTCCTCTGGCTGCTGGCCCAGGTCTCTTTTAACACAACCCTCAAGCGCACCATGCTGCACCTACCCGAAATACCTCCCCTGTTCCAACGCCTGAATACCCAGCTGGTCGAGACCCGTGCCCCCGAGTCTGAAATCGATGCGATTAGCGAGATTAAGCCGGCAGATAAGCAGCGAGACATTTCCAAGCTACAGGGGGAAAGCCTATCTGTGGTGGACTGGTCGGATACCGGGCTCGAAAAAGCTCCACTGACCCAATGGTTAAGTGCCACCAGCAGCGGAAAACTGAACTCCTTTCAGTATGCTGGCGGAGCCCGGTCGCCGGAACACGATCAGCAGGTTCTGAGCTCGCTCTGCGCTGACGGTTCGACCGCCAGCCTGATTCTGGTTAAAGCCTGGGAACCGCCGATGGCAGAGTTCCTCGACTTTCTTCGCGAGTATCGCCACGTAGCCGGCAATGGGCGAGCACTGGCTGTGGTCCCCTTAGGGGTCGGCAGTGCTTCCGAGCTTATTCCTCCTGACCCGAAGCAAAAAGAGGTCTGGGAGGCTGCGGTCCAACAACTTGGCGATCCGTGGACATTTATCACCTCTGTAGACCAAAAAGGGGGTGGATAATGTCCAAACCGGTTTTTGCGGTCGTCGGTCATCCAAACAAAGGCAAATCGAGCATCGTCTCCACTCTGGCGCACGATGATTCTGTAACGGTCGGCCGGATTCCAGGAACCACCACCCGTTGCCGTGCCTACCCGATGACTGTCGATGGTGAGGTGCTTTACACCCTGGTCGATACCCCCGGTTTTCAGCGGGCCAGGCGGGCCCTCGAGTGGATGCAAAAACATGAAAGCACCGCAGACAAGCACTCAGAGGTGGTCCGCGCATTTCTGGGCGCCCACCGCAAAAGTGACCTTTTTGTCGATGAGTGCGAATTGCTGAGCCCGCTGATGAGCGGGGCCGGTATTCTCTATGTGGTCGATGGATCCTTGCCGTACGGCTCCGAGTACGAAGCGGAAATGGAAATTCTACGTTGGACCGGCCGGCCGCGGATGGCTTTGATCAATCCCATCGGCGAAGCTGACCATATCGAGTCCTGGAAGGCGGCGCTCAACCAGTATTTCAGTGTAGTGCGGGTCTTTGACGCGGTGTCGGCCGATTTTTACAAGCGGATCGAGTTACTGAGAGCCTTCGGCCAGCTGCAAGGGGATTGGCGCCTACCCCTTCAGCAGGCGGTCGACAGTCTTGAACAGAGCCGGGCTCAATCGCGGCTCAGCGCAGCCAGCTGTATCGCGGGCGCCCTCTCGGAAATGCTTCTGCTGAAGCTGGAGAAAAAAGTCGATCCTGAGGTCGACACCACCGAGGCCAAGCTGCAGCTTGAAACCGATTACCGCATGCAGATACAGCGCCTGGAGGGGCGCTGTCGCAAAAAGGTGGAAGACATTTACGACCATCATAAGGTCGACCGCATTGAACAGGAGATCGATTTGCTCGATGCAGGCGAACTTTTTTCCGGAGAATCCTGGCGGCTGTTCGGGCTGTCCCGCACCCAACTACTGAAATACGGCATCATCAGCGGAGCTATGGTGGGTGGAGCCATCGATTTGGCTGTAGGACAAGTGAGCATGTTTCTCGGTTCCATTCTCGGCGGTGGTATCGGGGCCGCCACCACCCTGATGGCTGCTGATCAGCTCATCAATATCCGCATTCTCAATATGCCCCTCGGCCACACCCTGTTGGTTGCTGGCCCGACCCGCAACATCAACCTGCCCCACATGGTGTTCGCCCGAGCCCGCCTGCACCATACCCTGATCTCCAGGCGCACCCATGCCGACCGGGGGGAACTAAAAATCGAAGAGAGCCTCAAAGAACTTGTCAGGCCACTCAAAGATCAGGAACGCCGCGATCTGGAGAAAATTTTCGGCCGCTTGCGTACTGCAGATGAGGCTGTCGGTACCGAAGAGGAATTGGCAAAAGTGATTGCCGATATTTTTTCTGAAGATGACCGGGGTGGAATAGAGTGACCAATGACAGTCTCACAGATCCAAGGAGTTTAGAAGTGTGACCTGCCCCCTGTTATGAATCAAACCTACCACCCTCCCCCTGAAAGGGATGGGGTCTGTGAAAAATTTTATTATTTGTACAATTAGCCCTCCTGTGTCCCCCCGCGGCCGCAATCCCCTCAACACCTAAGAGATATGAAATCCTATTTTGACCTGATATTTGCGAAACGAATTGAAGGGACTTGCCGGTTACTCTGGTCACTGTCGCAACTGTCTAAGCTTCAAGAATTCCTCAACTATAAATTTTATAGAATTGAAATGCCCCCACGGCCTTGTGCTTTGAAAATCGGGATGATTTTTTTCACAGACTTGACCTCTCATTAAGTTCTGGTAGAAGTAGAAACAGATAAGGATAAGAAAAGAAATCCTGAAAAGCCAATCCTTCCGTGAGGAGGGGACGGAAAGCGCCGGGTCTTTGTGGTTAAAGATGGCCGAGCTGCCAAAGGATCTTAGCTCCTGATGGTGGACTCGGCTATTTTTATAACCAGTACCCAAGATGCTACGTAATTATCAAGGTATGAATGTACTGTCGTCCACGATGCGCCGTCATTCGTCCTGAGGTTTACGAACGGGCCCACCCCTTTCTTGTGGGGGAAATGGTCCCATAAATTCTTGAATTCGATTCCAGGAGCGCTACGATGTCCCTTTTGGTATTACCACATTGCGATATCCATCTTGCGCTTGATGATGTGTCTCGATCAAGCGTTGAGTTCAAACTGTTTCGTCAGAGAGAGACTGACGCCTCGGCGCAATTATCGCTTAGCGATCAAACCAGGGCCGGAACCTATCTCACATTTTCCCCTTATGAGGCAACCGGCAGTCGGCTGACTACTAGTCACGTCACAGTCACCACTACGGGAAACATCGGCACCATCACCGGAGTTTCCCTCGGCACCACTTTCATCATAATGAAGGCCGCATCGAGGTATATCGTGGTGCGGGTCCAGGTGCATCAATCGATGGTCGGCTGGTGGTTCGGCAATACTTCGATCACGACTGCAGTTGATCCAGATTTCGGCCACGCACAGCCGTCGATCTATGCCCAGTTTTCTGACGACAATACAGCAACCAATCTGGTGGGCACCGATCTAGTAGGCGATATCACCGGGCACGGCTTTGTACCGCTGGCCATCGCTGATACAACAAAATGTGTTTTAGATGATCGCAATCAGCGCGGGCGGCTACGCGGTGTGGCCCCCGGCAATACCAGTTTGTCTGGAACACTGTTGGGTGTACCTCAGCAGATGGACATTAAGGTCGTCGATTACGGGGCGGCGCGAGAGAATCTGGATGTCATTACGCGTGGAAAGCGGGCTATCACGGATTCACATAACATCTTGTTCCTGCCCGAAGGATTCACCTCCTCACAAGCCGATAAAAACATGTTTGCAAAGATTGTGCGCAGGTCCCAGCGAAGTATGTTCAGCGCACGGCGGCACGAACCTTTTGGCGCACTGAAACACAGTTTCCGTGTTTTTTCGGCCTACGAGGAAAGCGCCCAGGACCTAATGACCGTCGGCTATAAAATCAAGGACAATACAAATGGCGATGTACCCAAAGGCGTGCGCCTGCCACCGGATAAACATGATTACGACGTTGCCGATGGCAAGTACAGCGTGGCCCAGCTTGTAAAAATTGTCGGGTTTCCGAAACGCGGCGAGACCGGAACTACTTCCAATCTCAAGCAACTCTGGAGCGGCCAGTCTTTGACAGGATACACAGATACCAAAGTGGACGCCTCGGTTGTAAATGCCTGGAAAGCCTCTACCTCGGTAGGCATTCTCGAGGCAAGAGACACATATTTTGGTTTAATGGTTGGTAACCGCAATGCCGACCAGAAATCATACCGAGACGCCAATCCGGTCATCAACCGGCCTGCAAATGACGTGGCCACGGATACCAACCTCAGGCCATTCGTCAACGCGGTCTATAACTGGTTCCGAACGCGCGGGACGACACGGTCAATAAGTCTCGACCCCAGGCGTCATCCGCCAGAGCTTTACCGCAGAAGTCGCGAATCCCGTGACAGTGCTGTTATGCGCTACATCGGCAACTCAGCACTGAAGTTATCTCCTAACACTGCAATCGGTAACGAATGGGTGCCTACCCCCGGGAGTTTTATCCAAAGTCGTGGCCTGGTGTGCTTTGTGGTTAAAGACGGTGTCCATGGCGGTACAAACTTTAACAAAAACACGCTTATCGGTGTAACGATAAGAAAGGGAAGAACGCTTGGATTTGAATATGACCCAAACAATCCGGCCACGCGCAAGGTAATGCGGCGCAATCCTTCAAACCCGCCCGAGCTGGATCTCATTCCCACCATTAACACCAGGGATCGTGGGGCTTTGGCTGCTCAATGTCATCGGCGCCAATCTCGACGCCATCGGTTTCGATACGATTCAGCTGTCTCCCGCTGGTGCTACCGGCCGTGAAATCGACCCGTCGCAGATCAAGTGGGCAAGCCTGCCACGTATCATCCGCTCGGCCAGACTGCTCACCAATGCCAGTATCAGCGGATCAACCATCGTGGTAATGATTGACCCCGACTGGGTTGGACCCTTTGAACTGGCACGCAGTAATACCGAAACTGTGGTGCTACGCAGCTGGTCACCGACCGATCGTGGCGGGCAGCTGGTCGATGCAGTCGAGATCAATAATCTCAACGTCAGCGACACTGATTTCAATACGGGCAGGATTGTTCTGGGCGGTTCGGGTGTTCCTGGCTCGCTGCCAACAACCTTTGGACCTGGCTCTATGATCTATGTGCAGCGAAAAAATGATGAAAACAAGACCCTGACACTGATCGAGCGCGAGGTGCTGGCGCATATGAACAACCATCACCTTCCGCTGAACAAGAATACCGATCATCAAAACAGCAGCAATAAAAACGATGAGCCCGTTTCGATTGACGGTGATTTTAAACCGCCCTGCTCCTCTTCAACGTTAATCGGCCTGTTCGAAGGCGCCAATACATTTTCGGGCAAGATGTACCGACCTGCCGGGGCTTGTAAAATGCGCAAGAAGGCTGGTGGCTTTTGCCATGTTTGCAAATGGTTGATTACCAACCGGGTTGATGCCAACCGGCATATCTGGGTCGATTTCGAGTTCTATCCGGAGGCCAAAAAAAATGAGTGATCAGGGTGCACTGGAAACTGTCGTCGGTGAAATCGGCAAATTGCTGTTACCGCTGCGCAATGCCACTGCATCACCCGAGGCTTTCCAATCCCTGCTATTCGAGCTCGGCTGGGATGCTGATGTCATTCCGCAACCGATTGCGGCGTTGGTGCCGGATATTCAGATCCTGTTTGATCGGCTGCAGAAAATCCTTGGCAGCGGACTTTCAGCGGATGCCTCAGCCAATACCGGTGGCGTCGAGGTTGAAATCGACGTTCCACTGACAGATCTACTGGACACAATCGAGGCTGTCGCTAGGCTGGTTAACGGTATCAGTGATCTGGCCAGTGCCCCGTCCTCAAGCTTTCCAGCGACGCTAAACGCCGACAATTTTAAAGGTGAGTTTCCCGAACAATTACTCGGCTATCTCTTTGCGATCTATCTTGAGCGACATCAGCCACGACTGGGACAGATGCTGCGCGCTTTCGGTGTTATCAAGCGCCTGGATGTCAATGCTGCTGGCAATCGACCCGGATACACACAGGTACGCTTTGATTTCAGTGACCTACCTGAAATTTTCTCGAATCCAGGTGTTATTTTCAAGAACGCATTTAACTGGGGCAGTGACGATTTCGATTTTGAAGAAGTCACCATGGTCGCGGACGATCTGTTCAGCGCCTTCGGTCTGGAAACCTATTATGAACCGTTCAACACCGCCGCCGCTCAAGCTCTTGAGGCAGGCGCCATCATTGACGGAAATCCCGAGCGCAGCCGCCTGCGCGGGCAGTTTTTCCAATATACCCGTAATACCTCCACCCTGACCGCTGATATCGGCCTGTTCTCATTACCCAGGGTGGGCGCACGCAAACCGGGCATCGCGCTAATGCCAGCGTTTTCCGGTGCGCTGAACCTACGAATGGAGTTAGGTCCAACCATAGCCGTTAGCTTTGCCGCCGATGTCGATCTTGCCGGTGGTGTCGGCATCATTCTTCGCCCGGATGAGGGCATTGAGCTAATCCTTGGTTTTGAAAGCGACAGCGCACCGACCACTGCCAAGGGCTCGGGCACGGTGTCGATCGACTATGCGCCCAGCGCCACCGAGCCCACGATCATACTGGGCAACAAGGACGGCATGCGGCTTGAATTTGGTTCGGCTGGGGGAACCGGCGGCTTCCTGCTGGATGCGGATGGCGCGGTCGATGTCTTTGTCGAGGCCGAAACCGAAGGTCTGGCCTTTGTTCTCGACGGTAGCGGCTCGGACGGATTTCTTAGCACCATCTTGTCGGGAATAAACGGCCGGTTCGAGGCCGATCTCGGCCTCGGGGTCAGTCTCGCTCGAGGCGTCTATTTCCGCGGCACTTCGCATCTGGAAATCCAGCTTCCGGCACATATCGACCTGGGACCGATAGAGATACAGGGCCTGACTATTGCGGTATCACCCTCCGGCGATGGCCTGCCGATCGATCTGGGCACCACCTTTAAGGCCAAGCTGGGGCCACTTGACGCGGTGGTTGAAAATATCGGGCTGCGTACCAACCTCTCGTTCCCTGGAGACGGCGGCAACCTGGGACCGGTCGATCTGGATTTTGGCATCAAGCCGCCAACTGGAGTTGGCCTGTCGCTGGATGCCGGGCCGGTTAAGGGCGGTGGATACCTTTTTTTCGACCCAGACCGTGGTGAATACGGTGGCGCGCTCGAACTGCGCATCCTCGACTTTTTGAATGTCACCGCCATCGGGATTATCACCACTAAGATGCCCGATGGCTCGGACGGATTCTCGTTCCTGGCGTTGATCAATGTGCAGTTCAGCCCGGGCATTCAGCTGGGTTTTGGATTTACCCTGATCGGCGTCGGCGGACTGGTTGGTTTGAACCGATCGATGGATCTTGATGCACTAGTCGAAGGTGCCCGCTCGGGCAGTCTGGAAAACCTGCTGTTCCCCGAGGATGTGGTGGCCAATGCGCCCAGCATCATCTCGGATCTCAAGCTATTTTTCCCAGCAGAGGAAGGTACGTTTCTGGTTGGCCCGATGGTCAAGTTTGGCTGGGGCACGCCGACCCTGATCAGCCTGTCGATGGGCATCATCATCGAGATTCAGGGCAATATCGCGATTGTCGGCAAGCTGATTGTGGCTATTCCTGATGAAAGCGTGCCGCTGATCATTATCAAGGTCGCCTTCATGGGCACCATCGAATTTGACAAGAAACGCGGCTGGTTCTTTGCCAATATCTATGACAGCCGCGTGGTGTTCATGACCCTCGAAGGCGGCATGGGCGTATTGGCGGCCTTTGGCGGTGACAGCAATTTCATCGTCACGGTGGGCGGTTTTCACCCGGCCTATAACCCGCCCAGCCTGCCCTTTGTCGATATCCGCCTGATTACCATCAACATCCTGAACACGTCGGTGGCGCGTATCCGGATCATGGCCTATTTCGCGGTCACTTCGAACACGGTTCAATTCGGGGCGCGGGCTGAGCTTTACTTCGGCGTTTCGATCGCGCGGATCGAGGGGCATCTGGCCTTTGACGCACTGTTCCAGTTCTCGCCCTTCTATTTCATTATCTCGATCTCGGCATCGCTGTCGGTCAAACTATTCGGCGCCGGGTTGTTCTCGGTGCGCTTCCGCGGCTCACTTGAGGGGACCTCGCCCTGGCATGTCGAAGGCACGGGATCGATCTCGATCCTGTTCTGGGACGTCGATGTCGATTTCTCTCATACCTGGGGCGAGGACGAGGACACCAAGCTGCCTCCCGTTTCAGTCATGCCTCTGCTTGCCGCCGAATTTGCCAAAGACGAAAACTGGACCGCCGAGTTGGAAAATCAGGAAATGCTGTCGGTTTCGCTGGCGCCACCCCAAGGTGTCGGTGAACTGGTATTGCACCCGGTCGGCACACTGCGAATCACCCAGCGCGCAGTACCGCTAGGTATTGAGATAGACAAGCTGGGCGCGCAGCGACCAGATGATGCCAATCGGTTCGACATCAAAGTCAAAACCGGGGGAGTCGAAAAACGCGCCGACATTCAGGAAGATTTTGCCACCGCTCAGTTCCAGGAACTGTCGGACAGCGACAAGCTGAAGGCACAGGATTACGAGAAGGAAGACGCCGGGCTTGAGCTATCGTTGAGCGGTCCGCAGGCCAATACCAGCTTTGTCGCCAAACGCATCGCGCGCTATGAGCAAGTCATTGTCGACAACAATTTCAAACGCAAATTGTTTCGGTTTCTGCCGCTCATTGGAGGACTCTTCGCCCATTTCCTCGCCGGTAATGCCATGTCGCGCTCGGTCACCTCAGCGCGCAGCAAGTCGTTGGCCAAGCCCTTTGATGACAAGATCAAATTGCACGCCAACGGTTATGTGGTTGTCAATCTGGCAGACAATTCAACCCTTGACTCACAGGCCGGTAGCTTTGGCTCACGAGCCCGCGCCGAACAGGCAATCAAAGACGAAATCGCGGCCAATCCAGGATTGGCCGGTCAAATCCACATCGTGCGCGCGCATGAAATGAAGGAGGCGGCGTGATGGCACTCGATAGCGGAACATGAGCGACACGCTAGGCACCTATTCCTTCCTGCCCTGGCTACGCCAGGGGATCGCCAACAATATCACCGCGGCGGATAACGATCCTGCAGTGATACTGCGCGCCAGCATACCGGTTGAACTCGAGCTGACCGGTAAGGGCGTCGATGGCGGCGCCAACCTGACCCAGACCATCCCTCGGGATGTCGGTCTCTATGGACCGGGCGACATTATCGGACTCGACAAAGACGCGATCATCAAAACCGAGCCCGGTCACTGGATCACCAATTTTGAACCCAATTACATGGCCTACGTGGATTTTAACGATCCCGATCTGTTGTGGCGCTACTCACCGGCGGCGCCAGATCTGGCGGTGCATCGGCTACGCCCATGGATGACGCTGATCGTGGTGACCGAGGACGAAATCGAGTCCGGTACACCGATCAACGGACCCCTTGACGCGGTGACGTTGAAAGCAACCGCCGATCAGGTCTTTCCACCTGCCGATCAGCTTTGGGCCTGGGCCCATGTGCATGTCAACAAGGACCTAGTCAAGTCAGAGGGCGTAACCACCGTCGCCAATAGCGACGCCACTCGATCGCGAATGGAAACGCTGGTGACCCATTCCCCCGATGACGCCTATTGCCGCTTGCTTTGTCCGCGACGGCTTGAGGCCAATATCGGCTATCACGCCCTTCTCGTGCCTACATTTGAGGCTGGCCGTCTGACCGGGCTTGGGCTTGACCCAGGCGCGAACCCAGCGGTCTTTGCCACTCGCTCAGCCTGGTCCGAGTATGATGACCGACCGCAGGGAGGCACCTATCCGGTCTATCACCGCTGGTATTTCAAGACCGGCACAGTGGGCGATTTTGAATATTTGGTAAGGCTGCTCAAGCCGCGACCACCCAATGCCAAGCTGGGCCGGCGTGACATGGATGTGCAAACACCGGGGTCAAACATTTCCGGTATACGCGAAGAAAAACTGAAAGGGGTTTTGCGTCTGGGCGGTGCTCTGAAAGTACCCGACGAGGCCCTGACCGACAAACAAGAAGAAGAGGCGCAGGAGTACGAGGACTGGGACGCGCCCTATCCCCATGATTTTCAGGTCGAGCTGGCCGAGTTCGTTAATTTATCAGAAGAGTACGACGCCAAGCCCCCAGGCGATGCCAATAGTCTTGCAACCAATCTCGCCCCTGCCATACGTAACGATCCAGACCCGCTAATCACGCCACCGATCTACGGGCGCTGGCACGCACTGACCGAACGCGTATTGTTCGACGCCGATAGCAGTGACGCGCCGCAGCGCCAGAACTGGCTGCACGAACTTAATCTTGATCCACGCTGGCGGGTGCCGGCGGGCTTTGGCACCGAGATTGTGCAGGACAAACAGGAAAAGCTCATGGATGACGCCTGGGATCAGGTGGGTGACATCCTCGAGGCAAATGCACGAATTCGACGCGCCAAGTTGGCCCAGGCCACCACAACGGTTTGGCACGCTGACCATCTGGCGCCGGTGGCGACCGCGCTTGGACCGGCGAGGATGCTGGTGATGACCGCGCCGGTGCAGCGCCGAGTGCTGCAGGACGGCATGACCTTGCACCACCGCGTCAACCAGTCAATGGTGCCGCGCGCGGCGCTGTCGCCGACGCTACGCCGGGCGGTCCGACCACGCGGAAAAGTCGCGCGCCGGCTAAACCTTGAATCCCCCGGTGGGCCGCTCGAGCTGATTCCTAAAATCAATGCAGGTGAAGTCAGTGCCGCGCCGCCGCGCAAGCCTTCTGACACGCTGCCCACCGTCGACGCCGTGGCCGATGAAATTGGCCCCGCCGCAGTGCCGAATGCATTGGCCGATTGGCTGCGCCGCTATCCATGGCTGCCAATCGCCGCGCTGATCCTGTTTCTACTGCTGGCGGTGATCCTTTTTATCACAGGCCTCGCAGCACTTGGCGGCATTCTGGGCGTTGTAGGCGCCGGCGTCGGCGCCTATCTTGAGTGGCTGCGCCGTCAGCTTAAGGTTACCGATGCACTGCACCCGGTCGGCCAGGCACCAGATGTCATCGACGCACTACCTGACTTCCCGAACTTTGATCTGGAAGAATTTGGCGAAGGCGACACCCCCACCAGTGACGGCGGGCCGGACAGCCCGGTAGCGGTGCGATTCAAGGCGGCACTGAAAGATGTTCATAGAATTCTGGATACATCCGCGACGCTGGGTGCGCTGCCGCAACGCACGCCGCTGAATCTATCTGCGGTATCAGTCGCGACATTAAAAGGGTTGGACCCCAAACACACGATTCCATCCTACACCCTGGCAGGCATCACTTTTCCGGCGCGGTTCGTCGATCAATTCACCGAAACCTTTCGCGAAGCGATGGCCTATCCTGAATTCGACACCCCGATGTACGAAGCCCTTTTGGATATGTCGAGCGAGCATTTCCTACCGAATATCGACAAGATCAAGCCCAACACCATCACTCTTTTGGAAACCAACCAGCGCTTTATCGAAGCTTATATGGTGGGCCTCAATCACGAATTCGCGCGCGAACTTTTGTGGCGCGAATATCCAACCGACCAGCGCGGTAGCTATTTCCGTCAGTTTTGGGATGTCAGCGGGGTGATCGACCGTGAAGGGTTGTCAAAAGAAGAGATGCGCGAGAAATACAAGGATATTCCGCCACTGCATCTGTGGTCGAAATTCTCCAACCTGGGTGATCACGACCATC
This sequence comes from uncultured Desulfuromonadales bacterium, assembly GCA_947259685.1. The sequence goes on from CAMYNC010000021.1 coordinate 40,277, forward strand.
GCGAAAAGCCCGGAGACAACGAAGAAGAGGTGGTGCTGGTGATCCGCGGCGAGCTTCTGAAAAAATACCCCAACGCGGTGATCTATGCCCACCGCGCCAAGTGGCACTTGAAGGACGGCAAGATCGACACCAGCCGCGAACGGATGCTGGATACGGACGCCGCGCCCACCGAGGTGATCAAGACTCCGCTCTACGAGGCACGTGTGAAGCCCGATATCTTTTTTCTGGGCTTCGATCTGACTGCTAAGGAAGCCAAGGGCGGCAGTGGCCGCGGCACCGATACCGAGCCAGGCTGGTTCTTCGTTATCAAGGAACGTCCTGGTGAACCGCGATTTGGTCTCGATATCAATCGGACCGGTCCGATGAATGTCTGGAATGATCTGGCCTGGCCCGATGTTTTACCCGAAGGCGGCAGGTTCCTAAAAATCGGTGAAATGAATCCTCCGCCCCTTACCGAACCATTGCCAGGCACCGAACACGAGGAAAAGATCGAACAATGGAACGACGACAAAGCCATCACCTGGACGAACAACATCAACGCCGCTGAGCTGGCCTATATCCTCTACCAGGTCCCGGTTTTGGTCGCCGTCCACGGCAGTGAAATGCTGCCCCGTTGAGGACCCGCTATGAGTGAATTTGACGATCTCCAAACCAAGCTAGCCGAAGCTCAGAAGACGAAAGCCGGTGCTGCTCGAAAACTGTTTTCTGACCGTCAGTTGCTGCAGCGCGCCAAGGGTAAACGCCGCGATGCTGAGCGAGTTGCCATCGATCCGGTAGATGATGGTCGGCTCGTCGAGATCGACGCGGAGATAACACGACGCGAGGCGGCTGTCGAGGCAGCGAGAGCCGATCTAAAGGCGGCCCACGGCGCCGCTGATGAAAGGCTGCGGCCGTTCCTCGATCTAACCGATCCGCGTGAGCATCTCGCCAATCTGGATGACAACATACCGATCCTGTTGATGCCGCTCAGGATCGAAACTCGATTTCGGCTGGCTGATCCTAATAGCGATAGCGGCCGCGATACACAAAGCGAATTGTGGGTGCGGGTGTTTCCCGATGATTTCGCCGTTGACACGTTTGAAGAAACCCTTTCCGAAAGCGAGCTGCGTCGGCTCAAGGTTTATTGGGCAGCCATGTGGGCAGCCGGCGGCGGCGAGGCAGACCAGCGCGGGGCATGGAAGGTGTTTGCCGGCGCGGTTGGGTCGGGCCGCGCCCATTGGCTGCAAAGCGTCTATTTTCCCGACGGCGATCCACCGCTAAAGGCCGAGGGTGTACCCTTGTTGATCCTCGCCATCCCAACCGAAGAAGCGCTGATCGACCCCGAGCGGGCGCAGCTCGCGACCTTCTGGGAAGCGCATTGGCGCGCCGGAGACAATGCCGCCGCTCAAGCTGCCGCCGCGCAAGCGCTGGCCTTGGCGCTTGGTGATGCGCGGGCGGAGTCATTGGTTAAGAGCCATGCTCCGGCCAACATATCCGACCCCGCTCCGGCAGGCACCGACGCGGCGACCGTGCCGGTCGAGGTGGCCTTTGTTGTCTTTCCGTCGAGCGCCGAAATGCCGATCCGCGAACACAGCTGGAGCAGCGCTCCCAAGGTCGAGATCTTGCCCGACCGGCTGGTGTTGGTCGGCTATAACAATGGAGAAAAGACAATTGAAAGGCTGGGAAATCCGATCCCCGATAGTCTGGTTGTGGCGCCGGATCCGGACGCTGACGAAGATGATCAACTAAAGCCCGAAGGCCCAGATAACGAGGACATTACCCTGGGCGCCGAGCTGGAATGGATCGCTGATTTCGACAAGGCGGTAGCAATCGGCATGGGCTTTCGCATTCCACTCGATCCAATTGCGTTTCGAACCGGATTTGATCAGCTGATGGTGCTTGGCGTACGACTGAAGGCCGATGCCAGCGCCAGTAAGGATGCATTGGAACAGCTGATCACGCGCCATAAACAATCACGCGCCGGGTTTGAGCTATTGCCACAGGGCATCCCAACCAACAACCTCGAAACCGAAGGTGCAGGGTATAAGCGCAAATCCGACGCTGACCTAAGTTTCGACCGCTATTTCGGCACCCCGCCGGACGACCCCGCTGGTTGGTTCGAAAAACGTGACGGCCGCTGGCTGGCCGACACGCTGGGCCTGCCGCCGTCCTTGTTTTTTGACGTCGCCGGCGGCCGCGGGGTGGATATCCGCGACGCGCTGGCGATGAACACCTTACTGTGGCCAGCGACCGCAGGCTATTTTATGGACGCGATGTTGGACACGGTTTTCGATACCGATACCATCACCGACACGCGCGATTTCTTTGTCCGCCATGTCAGCGCTCGCGGCACCGTTCCAGTGATCCGCATCGGCCGTCAGCCTTATGGCATCCTGCCCGCTACGCCGCGCTCGCGCATCGGCTGGATGCGCCCGCGGCACAGCGATACCGCAACCACAGCGGTTCCGTCGGGCAATTCGAATCTACCTTTCCTGCGGCGCCTCTATTCTCTTCTGCGTCTGGTCGAGACCGATTGGCGAGCGCTCGACAACCAGGTCTCGTGGATTGGTAAACCCGGCATTGAACAGCATCAGGTATTGTTGGATGTGCTGGGCCTGCATCCCGCTTCGGTCGAGTACTACCAGCGCTATGCCGAAAGTTTTAAACAACTCTACAACCGCATGCGACTGGAAGGTGCTGGCGGTGCGTTTGCTGCTGCAATCGCCGCACTGTCCTATACCTTTAGTGGACAACAACTGCTGACGCGGCTGGGTCATGTATCCGGCGATAATGAGGGGTTGCCGGATATTTTAGAAAAGCTGTTCCTGCGTGATCCAAACCTGCTGACCGGTGGTCTGGTGCAGGACATTCCACTGTCCGAAGCCGATCCGCTTCGAACCTATACCGAAACTGGCGAGAATTATTTGACCTGGTTGAATGCTGCGGCGGGCACCTCCCATGACATGCTCAGGCTGCAAAAAGGTTTTGAGGGTGGCGTCCCGACCGCGCTGCTTTATCTGGTTGCACATCACGCGCTGGATCTCAGCTTTGTCGAAGTTAGTCAAGTATTGCTGGTACAAGCCGGGCTGATTACGGCCGAGCAACGCTTTGCCCGCCGGCGCGAAGCCCAGTTTCTGCATGTCGATGCCGCCGCAATCGACTCCCCTGCTCTCATGGCCGAGAGCCGCTGGACCGATCTCTACCGCGCCGAGCCGGTGATCACCGGTTCGACAAACCTAACCATTGGTGAGCACATACCAAAGATCATCAAGACCCACGTCGCGACCGCCTATCTCAGTCGCCAGCTTGACGCATTGCGGCGGCTCGAAAGCAGGCCCTCGGCCGCGCTGGAGAGAGCCTTTGCCGAGCATCTGGATCTGCTCAGCTACCGGCTTGATGCGTGGTATGGCGGCATTCTGAGTTATCAGCTCGAGCGAATGCGGTTTGGCGCTAGCGGATCGGCCGACGTCACCGAACCGTTGCCCGGGGATAACGGCGATCTGGCAACAACAATAGACAGCGATGGTGACGGCCTGCCGGATCAACCCGACCCTGCGAACGCACCCGACCAGCCAGGCGGCGCTGCCGAAGGGCTGTATCTGGGGGCCTATGGCTGGCTTGAAGATGTGCGGCCTGAATTCAAAACCTTGACAGAAGTTGAGCTGGAACCGGAACTTGCGAAGATCTTCAAACGGCCCGACGATGTGCCACCAGTAACCGACAATCGAAACGTCGGCTATATTCATGCGCCGTCGCTGAATCATGCGGTTACCGCAGCGGTTTTGCGAAACGGTTATTTGTCCAATGCCACACCCCAAAACCCCGGTAGCCTGGCAATAAACCTGTCTTCCGAACGGGTGCGTCTGGCGTTGCAGATCATCGAGGGCATGAAATCGGGCCAAAGTCTGGGCGCTCTGCTAGGATATCAATTCGAGCGTGGATTGCACGACCGGCACAATGTCGAGGTGGATGCCTTTATTTACGAATTGCGTTCCGCTTTTCCGCTGGCCTCAGGTCGGCTCAAGGCAACCCGTGCCCCGCGCACCGATGAGCTGGGCTTGAAAGTGAACATTCGAAAAGTCGAAGCGCGCAACGTCCTTGATGGACTGGCGCTGGTGGAACACATACGCGACAGCGGCAACAAAATCTATCCGTTCGGCAAGGGTGACATCCTGCCCGACGCCACTGAGGCCCAACGCGATGCGATCAGCGAAGAGGCTGACCGAATCGCCAATATCGCCGACGCCACCGCCGATCTGGCAATGGCCGAATCCGTGCATCAGGTGGTTCAGGGCAATTACGATCGGGCTGGCGCAACCATGGATACGTTCTCGAAAGGCAAATTCCCCTCAACGCCGGATGTAATCCGCACACCGCGCTCGGGCACCGGGTTGACCCATCGAGTCGGGCTGCACCTTGCCACCGGACTCGATCCCTCCACCGCGCCGGGCGCGCGAGCGCGGTCGGAGCCAGCGCTGAACGACTGGTTGGCTGGACAACTACCGGCCCCGGCACGGGTGGTCTGTCAGGTCCGACTGGCCGACCCCGACGACAATTCCGAAACTCTGGTGCTGGTTAGCCAGACTGATCTCGGGCTTTCGGCTCTCGACATGCTCTACCTGCTCGACGTCGATGACCAGCAGTCGATGAGGACGCTGGACGATTTGGTCGAGCGCCATATTATTGCCACCGAGACCCCGCGCCCGGATATCAGCCCGTCGATCGGTTATCTTGAACGGCTCGCTGCAGTCCCTGATCACGTACCGTTTTTTGAACTGGCGGCGCAGATCCGCCCGTTGCGGGGTTTGCTACTGGACTCCCGCCCGCTACGCCCGACCGATCTGGCACTGGCCCAGGAGGCCAAACGCGCAACCGATGCCGGCCCCAGCCTTGATCCGCAACGCATCACTCTGAATCGTACAGCGATAGACGCGGCCCGCACGTCGTTGACCGCATTCCACACCCCGCTTGCTGCCAGAATCGAGGGCAAAGAGACGCCACAGATCGTCGCCGAGATTGATGGCAATATCACTGCCTTCGTCGGCGAGATGTCAAAACTGGCCGCGTTTTCTGATCTGCGCAGCGGTACCGGACAGGTGTTTGAGGACCGGCGTAAGATATTCGCTGGTTTGCGGGCGGTACTGTCAAAATATGCCGACCGCTGGACTGCGCGGCTGGCCGAGTTTGACCTCGCTATCGCCGACTACGATGCTCTGCCGGTGGCGACGGACGATGCGGCGCGCTTCCTTGCGCTGCAAAAGGCAGAGCGGTTGATCACGCTAACCCCGACCCCGGACGACATGCTGCCGCCCAATCCGGCAACCTTCCGCACAGATCAAGACTCACGCCGAGGCGCGTTTGACGCTCAGCTGACGACCCTGACTGCGCTTGGCACAGCGCACGCCACAATCTCAGGATTGGTGGCCGGGATCCAGGCCGAAACAGCGGCCAATGTCACCTTCATGCTGGAGCCCCTTGATATTGAGAAGGGCACCCGAGCGATCCTCCCGCTGGCCCAGGACATGGCGAAACGGGCAGCGGCGCTGATTAATGCACTGACCAGCCGAATCGACCAGATAGACGCTTATCTTGCTGAGGCGGCTGCGGCCAGCAGCGGTAATGCACAGGTCGCCGCACTCACGACAGCAGCGCAGGTGATGTTCGGCGAGACCTTTCAGATCGTGCCAGAATTTATTTTACCTGCGGAACAGGCGCAGGAACTTGCCAATGCCTGGGGTCCGGGGCTAACCGCCGCCGACGCCATTCTAGATCATGTCCAAACCACCCTTGGCCGGCCATTTGCGGTCGACGACTGGTTGCACGGCATCGCAAGGGTGCGCACCAAGATGCGCCAAATCGAGACCGCCGGGATGCTGGCCGAGACCTTTGGCAGCGGCAGCATAACCCTACAGCCGCTGCAATTGCCACACCGACCCGGCCTGCCTTGGCTGGCGTTAGACTTGCCCGAGCTCGACGCCGAGGGCGAACCCTTTGCCGTGGACGAAGACAAGCTACTCTATACCGCGCATTACCCGGCCGCGCTCAACGCCAACGGGCCGATTGGCGGCTTGTTGCTGGATGAATGGACCGAAGTGATTCCCTCGCGCAGCGAAGAAACCGGGCTGGCAGTGCATTACGATCGCCCCAACTCCGAAGCGCCGCAAACCCTTCTTCTGGCCCTTCCGGCCGAATTTACCGGCGCCTGGGAATGGCCGGACCTGGTCGATACCGTACGCGAGACGATGGACATGGCGCGTCTGCGCGCGATCGAACCGGACCAAATCGACACCACCGCATACGCCCGGTTCCTGCCCACGACTGTCTCGGCCGTCACTTTTAAACCAATCACCGCGATGCTAAATCTGGCAGCCAATAACGGGCTGGTTGCAGCTTACGTCGCCCAGGAAAGTGCCAATGACTGAATTTATCGCCATCGAACAAATCACCGACGTTCTAAAGGCCAAGCGCGTCTGCCCGACCATCACCATGTGGAACCGGCTTGAAGGACGGCCGCGCACCCATGAGTTCGACCGCGCGTTGCAGGCCGAGATTCGCGATCCACTGTGGATGCTGACACGGCAGTGGCAAATGGGTGAGTTTAAGGGTGATGACGCGGGCTCGCCGATCAAAGCCAAGGTTCATGTCGAAACAACTCAGATCACTAAATACCGGCCAGGGATCGACACCGGCGCAGTGCAGGAATTTCCCGATGTCCTGCCACTAGAGGCAAAGGTCGAACAGCGGCCGGTGCCAATGGCCGCAGGAAATCAGAAACTGTCCTATGATTTGCGCGTGTTGATTGGGCGACGTTGGTTGCGGTTGGCCGCCAGCGTCGAACCTGGTCTGAGCGCCAAGTTTATCGCCGCCTACCGGATCGAGATGCCCGACTCGGAGACCGCCGCCGAGGTTGCGGTAACCGGCAATCGCACTGCCTGGTCACATCTAGCTGCATTGTCGGGGCGGGCGATGGATGGGTTTGCGCTGTATACCCATCTCAAGGCAAACCCGGCCAATCACAGTCATGATGGCATCGCGCTGGACAATGCGGGCAGTGCCGGGGCGCTGGAGGCGTTGGAAGCGGGATTCACCCAATGGTTCGAGCGGCTGATCCTGCAACCGGATGCGCAGACCCCAACCGCCTGGCAACCACCCCATCTTGAATATCAGTTCGAGGTATCGGCCCCGCGCGGCGCGGCCGAACAGCATCTTGTAGCGGATGAATATTTTCACGGCCATTTGGACTGGTACAACCTGGACATATCGCCTGGAGAAAATGGGCTGCCGCCGATTGATCCGGCACCGCCGCCAGTGGATGTCGAAGCCGCCCATACCCGCAGCTTTATCCCGGTCCCGATTAGCTTTGACGGCATGCCGCATACCCGCTGGTGGGCCTTCGAGGACGGCTTGACCAATTTCGGGGACATCACCCCGGACACGACCGAAGTGAACAAACTGCTGTTGATGGAATTTGCATTGGTGTTTGCCAATGACTGGTTCCTGATGCCGTTCACCGTCCCCGCCGGGACCATCGCCAAAGTGCGCGGCGTTACCGTCACCAACACCTTTGGCGAGCGGACCTGGATCGAGCCTTCAGGCAGTGGCAATGACGAAGACTGGCAACGCTGGACGATGTACTCACTGTCGACTAAGGGCAACCAGGATGTGCCCGCCGATCTCAGCCTTGTAGTGGTCCCGAGCGTGCCGAAGATACAGGAAAGCGAGCCGGTCGAGAGTATTCACCTGGTCCGCGACGAGGTGGCCAATCTCGTCTGGGGAATCGAAACCGTGGTGTCCTCGCCCACCGGCGCGCCGATGTCGGGTCGCCGCGCCGGCCTCGACACCAAGCGGGCGCTGACCCGGATCGCCAGGGACCAGTTCCCGCCCGGACCCGAGGAAGAGCTTCTCGATAACGCCGCTGCTATCCGCTACCAGCTGATGACTAAAGTGCCCGAGAACTGGATTCCTTTCATCCCAGTTCATATCGCCAACAACCACCGCGAGGTGCAGCTACGACGCGCCGCGATGCCGCGGATCATCGAGCACACGGATTTTTCGGTCGAGAAAATCCGCCCCCGGACACAACTTCTGCGCCCGGGCCTCGACCCTGTACCCAACGCCAATTATGACCTGCACGAGGAAGAGGTGCCGCGCGCAGGCACCCATGTCAGCCAAAGCTTTCAGCGCACCAGGTGGTATGACGGCCAAGTCGTGACCTGGCTCGGGGTGCGCAAGACGACGGGCCGCGGTGAACGGTCAAGCGGTCTGCGCTTCGACCAGATCCGCCCCGTGCGCCGCAAGACCTGACGTATCTCCGCAGTCGGACAAACGGGCTGGTCCGCCCAAGAATAGGAAAAATAGCCCACCACTAATCCACATTGTGTAAAAGGGGTTATCTGGGTAATGAACGACGACCGTAATGGCTAGGGCGTTCAAAACGTGCGGAAAGCCCCTCAGCTTTCGGAAAATAATCGCCGGGGGAGGTGCGGTTCACAGCTCCGCAGGTGCGATCCCCAAAAAGCAATTTCCTATCCGTAACTAGAGTCCGTCCCATTCAAAGCAAACGCCCTGTCCATGGCGATAGCAGCATAAAACAATCCGCCAAAGGAGGCATTTTTACCTCCTTTGGCGGAAATAGATGCCTTATACTTTTGTCACCACAACAAAAAAGAGAAGGCGTCTATGAAAACTATCGCATTTCAATCCGAATTTCGTCCAGCACTTCCTGTTGTTTTTGGCGCAAAAGATTATCGTGAGTTCCGGGCCACGCTCGAGGAAATGGATCGCATCCTGACAGCAACGGGAATCGAACATCGAATGCTCGTTCAGCATTTAGAATCGTCAACCCGGTCTCGCCCCGCAAAACACAGCCAGAGAACGTACAAAACGTTACGCCGCGCTTTGCGTTATTCCATTCTCCTGGGGATGACGGACCTTTCGTATCGAGAACTTTCCCATCGTGTTGCGGATAGCTCACTTTTTCAGTGGTTTACCCATACTGCTGAGGTAGACGGGGTTCGCCCCGTCGCCAAGAGTACCATTGAGCGGTTTGAGAAAATCTTCCCCAGCGAAGAAATTTCAAAACTTATTCATGATTGCAATATGGCGGTCGCCGATCCTGTAGGCGCACAAGAGTTGCTCTCCACGGGAACGGCCTTCCGTTTCGATGAGATCTTTGCCGACACGACCTGCGTGAAGAGCAATATCCACTTTCCAGTTGATTGGGTCCTGCTCCGCGATGCGACCCGAACGCTCATCAAGGCCATTGAGCTTATCCGCTTACAAGGATTGAAGCACCGCATGGGAGACCCGAAAAAATTCCTGCGTGAGATGAACAAGCTCTGCATCGAGATGACGCATGTTCGCAAGAAGAAAGGCGCAAGGAAGATGCGCAAAAAGATCTTCCGGCGCATGAAGAAACTGATGAAGACGGTCGAAAACCACGCCTGCAACTATCATCATGTCCTTGAGACACGCTGGCAGGAAACCGACTGGAGCGAGACCCAGACTCAGGTGGTCCTCGATCGCATCCAGAATGTCCTCGACCAGCTCCCACAGGCAGTGCATCAAGCGCATGAACGTCTTATTGGCGAACGCCGGGTTGCGAATCAGGATAAAATCCTCAGTCTCTACGAACCTGACGCCCATGTTCTCGTCCGCGGCAAAGCTGATGCCGAGGTTGAATTTGGCAACGGTTTCTACCTGGCGGAACAATCAGACGGCCTGATTGTTGATTGGCAATTTATCAAAGAGCAACCGGCAAGCGATAATAAGCTGGTCGCAGGGAGCATAGCGCGACTCACAAAAATCTACGGACCCCCGAAAAGCTACACCGGAGATCGTGGATTCGATGCTCAAGATAACCGGAATGATCTTGAAACCCACAATATTTTCAATGGAATCTGCCCCCGCTCCGTTGTGCACCTCAAAGAACGGCTTGAAGACGATTATTTCTGCCAATTACAAAAACGTCGTGGCAGCACCGAAGCCCGCATCAGCATCTTCAAAAACATCTACCTTGGAACTCCCCTGAGAAGCAAAGGCTTCGAAAACCGCAAAGTCCGTATTGAGTGGTGCATTCTGGCGCACAATCTCTGGAAGTTGGCGCGCATAGCTGTGCAACAACGAGAAAGTGCGGCGGAACAAAAAGCAGCAGCCTGATTGATCGACTCCCGGCTCAGCCATCTTCAGGGGGGAGTGGGTCTGAATTCGGGAGGAGCGTCTAAAAAACACCAGAAATCTTCCCGAACACAGATGCCTGCCAAATACTTTGACAGGCGCCCCTGTTACAAAAGCAGAAACCGGGGAAATTGCCCTTACTGGGACAGGATCTAAATAAACCTGAATGATGTCTTAAGTGGCTGAAATAAAAAAGGTGTTTTTGGGGTGGAGAGTCTTTGGGGGGATCTGCGACAGGAGAAGTATTCATCAATGTGTCATTGAATTTCTTATGTTGGCCTATCGCTGTGACCGGTTGCCGACCCTTCGCTGCTGCTGTGCGCTGAATGATTCCAGGCGGTGCTTTTGCAAAAGCCAGGTCATAAAGGGGCGCTTGGTCATGATGCTGGTGCAAAGCGGCTGGTGACGCGCCCTAGGATCAGCTTAGCGGAAACCATGCAGGGGCTATTTTGAACGGGGTCAGGATTGTCCCCCCGGAGCTGATAAAGCCCGTCTTCTCTCACCGCCTGAACACGTTTGATAATCTGCAGGCCGACCTGGGTCGGGTGCCTGGCGACAACGATATCGCCGAGGCGCGGAGATTCACCTCGGTAGGCCTGGGGATCGACCAGGACTTCATCACCGGCGGACAGCAGGGGCCGCATGGAGGGGCCGACCACACGGTAGCGCCGCCGAAGCCTGATCAGCCACAGGAAAATCTCTTTGCCTTTGCTCTCTCGCATGCCGCCAAACCCGCAACGATTTATGGCCATCATCCCCTGAGACTATCAACTGGCGGTGTAATAGGGAACATCGCGCCCCTTGGTCGCCCAGAAAATCGTGTGAATCTTGTTGATGATCTTCATCAGGTCTTCGGCTTTTTCCAGGTTTACCTCGACTTTGACCGCCGAGCAGAGCTTGGCCGCCTGCCAGAAGGTGTCGTGCAGATCGGGGTACTCTGCCAGGTGCGGCGGTTTGAAATAGTCGGTCCACAACACCAGCAGGTCGGTTTTGGCTAACTGGGCCTGCTCTTCTTTAATGGTGATGAAGCGCGATAGGCTGTTGGCGGTGTTATGGCTGCGATGATTGGGGTCGAGGGCGAGGATCTTTTTGGTCATGGAGAGGACCGCTTCGGCGGCAATCCGGGCCGAGGCTGGGTCGTAAACCCCGCATGGGCCATCGCAGTGAGCACTGACAGTTTTTGAGGCTGGAAAGAATTGTTTTATTGTCTGAGTTAATGGTTTCATGGATCGATCCTTCCTGGGTCTTGGTGAGAGTCTCTGATATGAGGAGGAGACAGCCGTTTCGTCCCAACCCTCCCTCCTGCCCTGCTGATTTATTGGTGACATCTTTAGCAGCGGATCAACATGACCATGATAGCTCGCTTCCAGGATGAATGTCCAACCGCGGGGGCAGTTGACGGATGTCATGATATAAGGTGACAGGGGAGCTGGCCAGTCCTGTGGATATAATTGATTCATTTATCAAGCTTATGCATGCAGACTGTATATAAGCTTGAATGCAGTCCTCTCTCTACAGTAAAGATCGGTTTGCTTATCCCGGGTCCTCGAAAGTGCTGAGGTAGTCTTTGATCTCTGCAACCGACATACCGGTGCTTGTGGCATTCAAGTGTCCGTTGATCACCAGCTGCGGCATGCTCAGGGTATGCAACTCGGTCAGTCGCTCCGGATCCATGACCGAGAGGACTTTAACCTGAAGACCGAGCTCTGCGACCGCCTGTTCGGCCTTTTTTTTCAAAGCAGCGCATTTACTGCAACCATCGCCTAGAATTTCGATTTTCATGCTGTGCTCCACTTCCAGGGCTCTTGTTCCCTTGTTTAATCATCGCACTCATTGCCTCAGGCGACAAGCAGGGGCGCTGATATTTATCGAGAATCCTAAGGAGTTGCTGAGGGCGGCAGGGATGAGATCATTTTTTGATTTGTTGGTGGTTGTTGCTGTGGATTTGCGGAATATAGCCTTTCGCAACCGCATAGGCATGGCCGGTTTCAGACAGGGAGAAACGGATGCCGAAAAAGGAGCTGATAGCAACCCGGACCAATTTTTTTTGGCTGAGAGATTCCAGGGTTTGTTTCAGGGTGGTCGATTCCAGATGCAGAGTCTCGTTCAGCTGTCTGCGTGAAAGAGCTTTTCCGCTGGTTTGGCTCAGCTGCCAGAGCACCAGAGTTTCAAAATCATTCAGAGACTGAGCCATTGGTTGAGCGGCAAGAGGCGGCTCTGCTTGAGGTTGTTCGAAGAGTTCTGTCAGCGGTTCCAGCGACTTGGTCTGCTCTTCGAGAAATTTACGGATCTTTGCTGCAGACCGTTTCCAGGCCGGATAGATCCCGATCAGGACGAAAAACATCAGAAAGAAAATAAACAGCACTGACATGGGGAGATCGGAGAGCGGCACGGCAAACCTCCCTGCGTTTTAAGATGCAACGGGAAGACCAGGGTCGTTACTAATACGTTAGAAGGCCTCACCCAAAAGTCAATTGAGTTTCCCCCTGGGCAGTTTGCTGTTTTGGTGTTGCAAAGTGGTTATTGACGCCCATAAGGGTGACCAGATGTTGAATTTCCATTCAAAAATACAATTTCACCAAAAAAATTTAGCCAAAATAAAACATTCCTGCTAATATCGTTCTAATAACCTTGGTCCATATTGGACCAAAAGATTGCATCAGGAGGTATCTTATGCGTGAAGAAAAAGACCGTGTTAAGCGGATCGCGATTATGGCGATCAAGGAAAATGCGCCGAAGAATGTCGAGCGCGAAATGCTGAATCTGATTTCCAAAGGCTACAACCTGCACGATTTGAAAAAGGCAGGCTATACCGAACACCTTTCTTAGCTGAAACGGGGCAGAATCTATTTGGTCCTGCCCCGTTTATTTACTGGCCTGCTGTCACCGGGTCGGGAACTCGGTTGCTGACAAAGAACCTTGACAGCAAACCAGTTGATCCCAAGCACGAAGGCCAGTCCAAGCAGGCCGACCAGATGCATTCCGCTGCCGATTCCCGCCTTGAAGGTGTCCACCAGCACCACCCCGAACATGCAGATACCGATCGCCATGTTCGCCATCATCGTCCAGCTGGCGCGCGAGCGCCAGGCCCAACTCAAAATGTAGATATTCAGCAGTCCGTAACCGCCGGCCACATAGGCAAAGGTCTTCAGCCACTGTGAGGCCTCGCTGCCGTAGATGACGCTGACGGCGTAGTAGACAAAAAGAAATGAGGTGAGGGCGCTGAAGATGGCAAAGCCGATACGCAAGGTCTGGTCTGGTTTGCTCATGGTCGGTCCTTGGATTATGAGAAGGTGATCGGCAGAGATTAGCAAATTAACGCTTAAATGCCAAAAAAATCAGGCGAGCCATTGTGCCCAGGCCAGGCCGCCGGGACTTTAGGTCCTTCGTTTTACCAGGGCCAGGGTCTTTTGTGCCAAGCTGTGAAGCCAAACCGCAATGCCGCCAAACAGAATTCCCGCCAGGGCATTGACTGTGACGGGTGAGAGGTGGGCCAACGCCTCGCCGATGGTGGGAACGGCTCGGACGGCTTCTTCGATTTGGTGCAGCAGGTCATGCGAGCCAGGAATACCATGCACCAGAATTCCACCACCGACCAGGAACATAGCGGCGGTTCCAGCCACGGAGAGGGTCTTCATAAGATAAGGCGCAAAAACGAGAATGCCGCGGCCAAGGGTGGCTTTCAGGCGGTTTTGACCCCCCTGCGCAGGCTCCTTGACCAGATACATCCCCAGATCATCGAGTTTAACGATTCCGGCAACCAGACCATAAACGCCGACTGTCATGATGGCGGCTATAGCGGTGACCACGGCGAATTGACTTGCCAGGGGGGCATCCTTGACCGTTCCCAGGGCGATGACAATAATCTCGGCCGAAAGAATAAAATCGGTCCTGATGGCCCCTTTGATCTTCTGTTTTTCAAGCGCCACCATGTCAACAGTCGGGTCGAGCAGGGCTTTTAGCTTTACTTCATGCTGAACTGCGGTTTTCTCATCGGGGTGAAGGAATTTGTGCGCAACTTTCTCGAACCCCTCAAAGCAGAGGAACGCCCCACCGATCATTAACAACGGTGTGACGGCCCAGGGAAGAACGGCGCTAATCGCCAAGGCGGCCGGAACCAGAATCAGCTTGTTTTTTAGCGAGCCTTTGGCGACGGCCCAGACGACCGGGAGTTCCCGTTCGGCTCGCACGCCGGAGACCTGCTCGGCATTCAGAGCCAGATCGTCGCCCAGAACCCCTGCGGTTTTTTTTGCGGCGACTTTCGTCATTAAGGCGATATCGTCAAGCACGGTGGCGATATCATCGATAAGTGTCAGAAGGCTCGAACCTGCCATCAAGATGTTCCTCGTTTCGTTGCCAGTAAGGTTATAGCTGCCGGATCCGGGCCTTGGTCCCATCATCCTCTGACTGCTGCAGGTTGATTGCGCCATGCTCGCGAAATTCATCCAGCGGAATTTGCATCGCCAGCATGCCGAAGGAGGTCACCGCCAACAGCGCCAGAAAGGCAACGCCCATAAGGATTCGTTTGCCAGAACTCACTGCATAATAGCGTGCTTTTTCGGTCTTGGAACGTTTTGCTGACGAATAGATCTGAAAGCTGCCCATGATGATAATCAGGGCGACAATCGGCGACCAGGTGTAATAAAACAGACCGACTGCGCCGACCAGCCCGACAATCCAGAGTTTTGGACTGATGACGCCGATGATCCGTCCGCCATCGAGCGGCGAGATCGGCAACAGGTTAAACAGGTTGAGCAGAAAACCGGACATCGCCAGGGCGAACCAGAAGGGGTTGCCGGTGATAAAACCCGCGCCAGCGCAGCCGATCGCACCCAGGGTGCCGAGCAGCGGTCCACCATAGGCCATCACCGCTTCGGCAAAGGCGTTCTCCGGCATCTGTTTCATGCCGATATAGGCGCCCATAAAGGGAATGAACATCGGCGCGGTCGCTTTGATGCCCATCATCCTCAGCGCGACGACATGCCCCATTTCGTGAATAAACAGCAGGGCGACAAAGCCGGCGGCAAAGGGCCAGCCCCAGAACATGGCATAGGCCCAGATACTGACCAGCATGCTGAGAAAGGTTTTAAACTTTCCGACCTGCAGGATCAGGCCCAGGTATTTAAGCTTTCCGAGAACAAAGACCAGCAGCAGTCCAAGCGGGCCCAATTTGCGCAGCAGATTCTTTTTTTGTGCTGGCGGACTCTCAACCGGGGGATAGCTGTTGGAAAGGTCAGTTTTCGAATTGGTTTGGGGATCGTTCATCATCTATCCAGAGTAAAAGTGTGAGGCCAAATAAGAAAAGCAGCAAGGACAGCAAGTGTCGCTACTGGCTTGGTGTTCATCGAAGCATAAGCCATTTCGGCTTCCGCTGCCAGTGGCAATCAGGACCAGCCTGCGGATTCTGTTATGGAACAACATTGAGCTATGGAAATGAACTCGGTCAGCAAAACCCACTTTATCTTGCTGGCGAAGAATGTTATTTATAATCCAAAAGAATTCAGGTAGAAGACCTGAGAGAAAACCGAGAAATTCTCCGATAAGGGCAAAACCAGAGCGATCTGGCGACGCAAAGCCACGGGTCCTTCAGCATCAGGACAGCCGGGTTGCCGAAGAGAGTGCAGATTTTGTTTTGTCCCTTTCGCGCCATCGACAAAACCAAGCGCTCTGCTTCGCAACGAAGTGAGCGTTTTTTTTTGTCCGCAACCGACACAAGAGATACGGGCGATTGCATATGCAGCAGAATCGATTTTTTGGCTTGAAGTTTCTTGGCAGTGGATATCTTGCCGGTCTTTTGGTTTTTTCTACCCTGCTGTTGGCAAGTTGCGGTGGCGGCAGCAGTGAGGGTGGCGCAGACACCAGTAACGATTCAGCAACCCTGCAGCAGGGGGTGTTTGTCGACAGTGCAGTTGCTGGTCTAAGTTACCGTACCGCCAGCCGAGAAGGGGTGACCGATAGCAATGGCACTTTCCGCTATCGAGCTGGAGAACAGGTCCGCTTTTTGATCGGTGACCTGGAGTTGGGCCGGAGTGATGGGCAGGCGCTTGTTTCACCGCTGAATCTGGTTGCGGGTGCCGACGATGCTAACGATCCGGCAGTCACCAATATCTGCCGCCTGCTGCAGTCATTGGACGCTGATGGCAACCCGAATAACGGCATTGTGCTGCCCGATGCTGTTCATGCTGCGATGACGGGTCGTCAGATCGCTTTTGCCATCACGCCAGAGGCTTTCAGCAACGATACCGAAATCCTTGGACTGCTGGCTGCTTTGAATGCTCAAAACACTTTTCCTAACGGCCCGCGAACGCTGATTTCGGCGGCCCAGGCCCGCAGCCATCTAATGGCCAGTCTGGGGCTGGATGAAAACAGTGGCGAGCAGGATTGCAGCAATGGCGGGACGAACTGCCCAACAGCCGAGAGCAGCTTCGAAATCAGCCTGCGTGGTTTGATCAACAGCTACCGCAATCAATCGGGCCTCGGCCCCCTGACCTTCGATTCGGCACTTTACCAGCTGGCTCAGCAGCACAGTAACGACATGCAGGCCGTCGGCGAGATGAGTCATGATGGCTTTCAAGAGCGCTATGTCGATTCGGGGTATCGAGCCTGCGTGGAAAATGTCGCTTGGAATTACCAGACCCCTGAATCCCTGCTCTCGGGCTGGCAGAATTCTTCAGGCCATGATCGCAACCTGTTGAATGTGAGTATCGATTTTGTCGGTCTGTCCAAGAGCGGGCCCTATTCAACCTTCTTTGCTTGTGGAAATTAGTTGGTTCGAAGCCCAAGTGATTTTTCCTGCAGCAACAGAAAGGTTATTTGCGCGAGCACAGCTTAGGAGACTGCCAGACTATCCATGAGCCGGCTGCAAATTCGACTGGTTGGCCCAGATTCCAGCTCCTTTACGGCCTATAGCTACGGCTATGAGCTCTCAAACGAGCCAAAATCTGGTCACAAATATCCAAATTTTCGCTTCGGCCCGAATAGTCCGACTGCCTCTCAGAGAAGCCCTTTTTCTCTTATTGGCTTGAGCGCATTATCACTTGTGCTCAAGTCCACCGTCGTTTCGTTTTCTCCCATCTTGCGTAATCTCACGCAACTGAGTTAGCAGTAGCTGAAGGCGTTATTCTCCTCCAGCGATTTTTTCTCTAGGTTGCCTTGCGGAGGAGCGAGGACCTGTAGCAGAGAGACTGCTATACTAGGTAGCGGGATCAAATGAACTATGTTGCCAAGGAGTGACCTGTGCCTTCTCTTAATTTCGAGTTGGAACGCCGAAATTTTGTCAAGTATTACGATAAAAATCGGCAGGTGTTCGAAGAAGCTAAAAATGCCTATACCAGTATTATCGGCTCGCTGATCAAACAGTCGGATGTGGGCGAAGTTACAACGATCGAGGGGCGGATCAAAGACAAGTACGAGTGCATCAAGAAGTTTCACCGTAAATACCAAGGCACCCTTGAAGCCGCCGAGCAGCCCTATCAGATCCGGGACTACCTTTCCGATCTGCTCGGCATCCGCATCGTCTGTCTTTATGTTGATCAGATTACCGTGGTTTCAGAGCTGCTGCAGCGGCATTTCAGGATCATCGATGTGACTGACAAGATTACTGCCGTAGAGAGCACCGAAGGCTCCTTCGGTTATAAGGGTTTGCACATGGATCTGGCGCTCAGTGAAGAGCTGGCCGCTCTGCCGAAATACCAGCCCTATGCCGAGCTGCGTTTCGAAGTACAGATCCGCTCGCTGATTCAGGACGCCTGGAGTGTCCTGGATCATAAGATCAAATATAAAAAATCGATCCCTAACGATCTGCGCCGGCGGATCAATGTGCTTTCCGCCTTATTCGAGCTGGCCGACCGTGAATTCAAGGAGATTCGAAATGCCACCGACGAGTTGATGCAGCAGGCAACGGTGGCACCGATCAGCGAAGACGATGATTTGCTGACGGAGAAGGCCGGTAACGGCAAGGCGATCAATGCGTTTAATTTCCTGCGGGTCGCTGGGCATTTTTTTCGCGATTTCGAATTTGAGGACTACAAGGTCGACGGTTTTGTCCAGGATATTCTAAAATTGGATGATGGCTTTGAGAAGGGGGTTTTACACCGGAGTCTGGTCGAAAATCTGAAGCGGGTCAGAGAGTATCGCAGCGAATTTCTCGCCGCTGACCCCGAGAATAGCTTCAGTCCTTACACGGAAATCCGCCATTGTTTGTACCTGTATGATCGGGCCGGCTTCGAGCGGATTCTCTCCCGCGGGGCGCGGGAGCGCTTCGAGGCCTGGCTGGCAGCCGAGGAGGGGCCCCAGGGTTAGAGTCCTGACCTGTCGCGCTATCAACAACTCCCGCCTGAATGTCTTGGAAATAACCTGATATTACTACCAGCTCCCTCCCAAAAAAATAAGGACACTGCCTTCAAGTAGTCTTTGCCGGGGTATTTGCCTCGCTTGATTTCCTATCGAATTATGATTGTATGGACAGCTCTGGATTGATTTCGTATGTCGATTTGACAGCTCCACTAATGCCGGTATATTGTGAGTGAATATTTCCTCCAAAATTATGCGTGTTTAGTTGGCTCTGTTTGGAAGGTAGTATCCCGTTGATTTGACAGGGCAGAGATGTGAATTGTGGGGGGCTGCCGCAAATCTTTTAAAAACCGGCTTTCCCGTCCTCTGTCATCGGCTTTAGTCATGAACCTCCCTTTAAAACCAAGGAGCCTATGACATGTCTCAATACACCCAAATTTTGCCATTGACCTGTCTCGTCGTCATATTTGTTATGGGGCCAAGTTTTGCGGAAGACATCCTGATCCTGGAGGAAATTACCGTCCGAGGACAGCGGGAATCACCTCAACAGGAAACCCTCAGTATCCGCGAGGTCCGCGAGAGCCCAGCCCGGGACATCGGTGAAGCCCTTGAATCAGTACCCGGAATCACCACTGTCAACAAGGGGGCCATCGCCAATGATGTGGTTCTGCGTGGTTTGCAGCGTGATAACATCAATGTCTTTCTGGATGGTGTGCGGCTGCACGGGGGCTGCCCTTCACGCATGGACCCCCCTTCTTTCCATTTTGACTTTGCCGAAGTCGATTCGATCGAAATCATCAAGGGACCCTACGATCTGCGCAACCCCGGTGGTCTTGGAGGGATGATCAACGCTGTTTCCAAGCCTCCGCCCCTTGGCCCCAGTGCGACGGTCACCGGAACCTACGGCTCCTACGGCCTGGTCAATATCTCAGGCTCTGGCTCGTATGCCACTGAAAACGCCAACATCCTGGCCGGTTACGCCTATAAAGAGTCCGATGTCCCCGAGTCCGGCGACGGTAAATTGATTACGGATATTTATCCAGCGACCAGCAGGAATCGCTACAAACCAAAGTACCTGGACTCCAAAGCCTATGAGATTGATACCTTCTGGATCAAGGGTGGGGGTAAGGTCGGCCCGAGCGAGTTCTCGCTGAACTATTCCTATCAGGATGCAGAGCATGTTCTTTACCCCTACTTGCTCATGGATGCCGACTACGATCGGACCCACCGGGTCAACTTTATCTCCTCAACGGCACTGCCCGGTTCAGTTCTAGAGGAGATCAATTTTCAGGCCTATTGGAATAAAGTAGACCACCTGATGTTTGACAAATATCGGGTCAGCTCTACTCCCAGCATGATGGTCACCCGTGATGTGATGATGGAGACCGATTCAACCACCAAAGTCTACGGAACCAAGTTGGCTACTGTCGCAAAGCTTGGAGTCGGCCAGTTGGATACCGGAATTGACTTTTACTATCGCAACTGGGACGCCACCAATATCAGTGCCATGTTCAATATGTACCAGCCGCAACCGATGCTGCCGGACGTGGATTCCACCAACATCGGCGGCTTTGCGGAATGGACCGTTCCCCTGGGAGCGCAGCTTAAATTTATCGGTGGCGCCCGGATTGATTTTACCGATGTCGAAGCCAATGACCTGTCCACGGCCCGCCTGAACTCTCTTTATCAACCCTATCATTCGGGAAACTTAAGCAATTCGACCGATTTTACCGAGGTCAGCGGCAATCTGCAGCTTTCCTGGACCCCCACAGAGGGGGTAGAGATTTTCACCGGGCTGGCCTCCGGGGTCCGTCCTCCTGATGCCCAGGAACTCTATATCGGCCTGCAGCGACCGGCCATGTCCACCAACTGGGTCGGGAACCCCGATCTGGATGCTAGTCGAAACAACCAGGTGGATCTCGGTATCAAGTTTTCCGGGGATCGTTACTACTTGAATACCTCAGTGTTTTACAGTTCACTGGACAATTTTATCTACCTGGTTCCGGTTGCTGACCCGGACGGTATGGGGCCGCTGGCCAAGGCCCGCACCTACCGGAATATTGATGCTGAGATTTACGGTGGCGAACTTTCCGGCCAATATGCCCTGCCGTTGGACTTCTATCTGCGGACGACTCTATCCTATGTCCACGGTGAAAACCGGGACAGTAACACCTCGCTGGCGGAGATGCCTCCCCTGATCGGCAATGTTGCCCTGCGATACGACATCGGGGACTTCTTCATTGAAGTGACCGAGCGTTTTGCCCAAAAACAGGATCGGGTCGATTCAAATCTAAAGGAGGATGAAACCTCCGGTTGGGGAGTTACCGATGTGAAAACCGGGGT
Source organism: uncultured Desulfuromonadales bacterium (assembly GCA_947259685.1). The sequence continues at coordinate 61,067 of CAMYNC010000021.1, forward strand.
ATTCTGGCGCAAATGGTCTGCCATCGCGGGTATTAGCAACCTCTTTGACAAGCAGTATTTCAGTCATCTGTCCTACCAGCGGGATCCTTTTGCCAGTGGGGTCAAAGTTCCCGAAACCGGCTTGCTGGCTTACCTGACTCTGGCTTACCGATACTGATTGAGAAAAACATGTTGACCCGCGACAGGTGTGTGCCGACAACCTGGGAGAATCTCTGGTTGGGACCAATACTGAAATCGCTGCTGATACACATCTGTGTGATAAGTCTCTGCTGGATGACGTTCCGCGCCCAGCCCAAACTGCAACCGTTCAAGGAGTCGATCAGCGTAAAACTGATCAACCTCAAGGCCGTCCAGCCGGTGGAGAAATCTGTGAACAGGCCAGAGGTTGCCCCACCTAAACCCATGATTCCCACGCCTGTAAAACCTGGCCCGGAAAAGAAGACTCCAGCAAAGCCGGTCAGGAAAAAAGCTCCGGCACAAACCAGAAAAGTTATCGAACCGGCAATAATGACAAAACAACCGATTAAGAAGTCGGAGCCGGTACAACAAGCTGAGCCACTGATAACAAGCACCGCGGATCTTCCCCGACCGGTAGCAGATGCTCTCCCTGAGCGAGATGTGGTCAGTTCGGGCTCTGTCAGCCGACAACCAGCGAAAGTGGTTGAGGATGCCCCTGAACCGGAGTTTTTGCAGAATCGACAAGTCGCAATTCGCAACAGTTACCTGGCAATTTTGAAAAGACAGATTGAGCACCATAAGCAATATCCCTTAATTGCGCGTAAGGGGCGTCAGCAGGGGACGGTGATCGTTCAGTTTGAATTGACCGCGGATGGAAACCTCAAGTCCTGTCAGGTCCAAAAATCATGCGGTTATCGGCTGCTCGACAAGGCCGCAGCCCGAGCGGTCAGAGCAGCGGCACCCTTTCCTGATCTTCCGGCGGAAATCGATCTGGCGGATACCAGCTTTATTCTGCCGATCAAGTTTGTTCTGAACAGATAACGAGGAAATTTTCCGCCAGAGTTTTTTCAACAGTTTTTTGCTAAATCATAGCTATCAACTCTGCACCTATAGGCGCTGAGTCAGATTTCCTCATCAACAGCCACTTGTTTTACCGAGGAGTCGTGCTTTAATCCTTAAAGGAGCAGCGATGAGATTTGTCCTCTACAACATCCGCTATGCCACCGGCCCGAAAGTGCGTAACTACGTGCGCACTTCAGGCAAGAATCTGCAGCGGATTTCAGGTTTTCTGCGTGAGCTGGAACCCGATCTGGTCGGTCTGATCGAGGTGGATCAGGGGTCTTACCGCAGCGGCGGAAAGAATCAGGCCGAACAGCTTGCCGAATCGCTTGGGCACTATCATTCCCATTCAATCAAGTATGGGGAACGCTCGTTCTGGCGGCATGTCCCGGTGGTGCGCAAACAGGGCAA
>CAMYNC010000022.1:0-31460 GCA_947259685.1 uncultured Desulfuromonadales bacterium
ACGAAACAAAAGCGGCTGCAGCAGCTCGATCATTGCTTGCAAACGGGCCCACCAATTCCCTACAAGCGCCCCTCTTTCCCGTTTGAGCTCAGCCACCTCTTCGTGAATCAGCGGAAAAAAGTGCAAAACCAGCAATAGCAACCCACCGGCCTCAGCCACCGGAACCTTGAGTCTCTGCAATGGCGACAACAGTCGCGCCAATCCCCAGGCCAACTCAGCAGGCTTGGTTGTCCAGGCCAGCAACAGGGAAAATAAAATCGCCAACAGCAGCTGACTATCGACCAGCAGACCGCGCAGCAGGCCATCATAAGACAACCAGCTGGTGCCGAACAGGGTGCGGCCTGGGGTAAAGCAAAGATGCAGCAGCAAAGTAAATAAAAGCAGCCAACGCACCAGCTTCACGACTCGCAGACTGTCTTGCCTAGCACCGCAACAGGCAGCGGCGCCGGCACCCCAGAGGCCTGTAAGCAACAGCAACCGCAGCGGCCCGCTGGCAGCAAACAGACAAGCGATCAGACCGACCAGCAGCAGCAACTTTAACCTAGGGTCAAAACGGTGCAGCCAGCTATCTCCCTGACGGAAAGTCCCTGGATTGAGTTTGCTCAGAGTCAGCATTAAGCACAACAGGGGGCTTTAAAAAGCCCCCTGCCTAGTGTCAAGGATTGCCCATGCGGGACAAATCGATTGCGCTATGCCAGCGCTTAAAGGTTCGCAACGATGGCGTCACCGATCTCCACAGTATTGACCTTCTTCTCACCAGCATTGCCCTGATAGATATCACCGGTGCGATAACCATCGTTAAGCACCTTCTCAACAGCCGCATCGATAGCATCGGCGGCATCAACCATACCGAAAGAGTAACGCAGCATCATCCCTGCCGAGAGGATCTGAGCAATCGGGTTGGCAATTCCCTGCCCCGCAATATCGGGAGCGCTACCACCGGAAGGCTCGTACATGCCGAAGGAACCTTCGGCCAGCGAAGCGCTCGGCAACATGCCGAGGGATCCGGTCAGCATGGCCGCTTCATCGGAAATAATATCACCGAACATGTTGCCGCAAAGCATCACATCGAACTGCTTCGGCCACTTAACCAGTTGCATGGCAGCATTATCGACATACATGTGGGAGAGCTCGACATCAGGATATTCCTTAGCAACCCGTTCGACCACTTCACGCCAGAGCACTGAAGTCGACAGAACATTAGCCTTGTCAATGGAGCAGACTTTTTTATCTCGCTTGCGAGCCGCCTGGAAAGCGACATGGGTGATCCGCTCGACTTCAGCATCGGAGTATTTCATCGTATCGAAACCGGTCCGCTGGGCACCCTCGCCTTCGATACCTTTAGGCTCGGCGAAATAGATGCCACCAGTCAACTCACGCACCACCAGTAGATCGAAACCACCTTCGATCACTTCCTCTTTGAGGCTCGAAGCACCGGTCAAGGCAGGAAAGATGATCGCCGGACGCAGGTTGCAGAACAGGCCGAAAATCTTCCGTAGCGGCAGCAGCGCGCCACGTTCCGGCTGCTCGTCGGGCGGCAAGCTTTCCCACTTGGGACCACCGACGCTGCCGAACAGAATGGCATCTGACGCCTTGCAGATCTCTACGGTGGTATCGGGGAGCGCTTTCCCTTCAACATCGATGCCGGCACCGCCGACATTGGCCAGGGTGCGCTCGAAACTGACGTCATATTTCTTTTCCACAGCATCCAGCACCTTGAGGGCTTCAGCCATAACTTCGGGCCCGATTCCATCACCAGGCAGAACTGCAACTTTAAATGTCGATCCCATCTGAATCTCTCCTTGAATTATGAAAAACCCCACCGATTCTTGGGGTTGCAAAACGGCTAAAACTATAGGAAGGGGGTGTTTTTTTGTCAAACCCTTTTTGGCAGGGTGTCGACTGGGGTCTCACCTGGAGCAACTTGAAAGATGTGAGCCGACCAAAGCATCGCTTAACCAAGGAGTGCTCAATAAAAAGCCGAAGAGAAGATTGCCCTTCGGCTTTTTGAAAAAAGTTTCGAGCCGCCTAGGCCAGCTTATCGACTGCAACCCGGTAGCGTGGATCCTCCAGATTGACCTCAATCATACTGCCGGCATTAGCCAGCAGGACACGGCACTCCTCGCTCAAACCTTTTAACCGCAGTTTCTTGCCCTGATTCAAATAACGCTCGGTCAGACTGTTGATCGCTTCCAGACCGGAATGGTCGCACACCCGCGCTCTGGTAAAATCGATGACCACCTGCTCCGGATCATTCTGGGGGGTAAACTGATCATAAAAACTACGGATCGAGCCGAAGAACAATGGTCCGCTGAGCTGGTAAATCTTAGCCCCCTGCCCATCCACCTGGGTCAGCGAATCGACCCGTTTGGCACTTTCCCAGGCAAACACCAGCGCTGACACCACCACCCCAACAGCCACCGCAACCGCCAGGTCAGAAACCACCGTCACCCCTGAAACCAGTACCAGCACCAAAGCATCGCTGCGCGGAATTTTGTTTAGGATGCGCAAACTCGACCAGGCGAAGGTACCGACCACTACCATGAACATAACCCCAACCAGGGCCGCCAGCGGAATCATTTCGATCAGGCTGGAGGCCAGCACAATAAAGCCCAGCAAACTTAACGCGGCAGTGATGCCGGAAAGTCGCCCGCGGCCGCCAGAACTGATATTGATCATGCTCTGACCGATCATCGCACAGCCACCCATACCACTGAAGAAGCCGGTCACCACATTGGCGACTCCCTGACCGATACATTCTTTATTGCCACGACCACGTGTTTCCGTCAGTTCATCGACCAGGGTCATGGTCATCAGCGATTCGATCAAACCGATAGCTGCCAGAATCACCGAATAGGGCAAAATGATCAGGAGATTATCCAGGGTCACCGGCACCATGGGAATATGGAACTGCGGCAAGCCGCCAGCGACTGAGGCCAGGTCGCCAACCATGCGGGTATCAAGATTCAGGCCGTGCGCTAAAGCAGTGACTACGACAATTGCCGCCAACGACGACGGAATAGCGCGGGTCAATTTCGGCAGAAAATGGATGATCGCCATCGTCAACAGGACCAGCCCGAGCATCAGGTAGAGTTGCGGCCCCTGCAACCATTGCTGGATCCCGGCATCATCAGCCATCTTGAACTGGCCGAGCTGGGCGAGAAAAATAACAATAGCAAGACCGTTAACAAACCCGAGCATCACTGGATGCGGGATCAGGCGGACGAACTTCCCCAAACGCAACACCCCGGCACTGATCTGAATGATCCCCATCAGCACCACCGCGGCGAACAGATACTCAACTCCGTGATCTGCAACCAGATTGACCATCACCACTGCCAGGGCTCCGGTTGCCCCGGAAATCATCCCCGGCCGTCCCCCGGCAACGGCAGTAATCAAGCCAACGATAAAAGCAGCATAGAGCCCGACCAATGGATCGACCCCGGCGACAAAAGAAAAGGCGACCGCTTCCGGCACCAGGGCCAGGGCCACGGTCAGCCCGGAGAGAAGATCATCTTTATAACTGGCTGACTTTCTGACAAAAAACTCGAACATGTTATTCCTTTACAACAGACTTATTCTTGGCGCAAAAGACGCCGACTATAGTCGTTAAAGGAAGGCTTGGCAAGTAGGAATGAACAATATTAGTTTTTACCTGAATCAGTGAGTATCCGGCGGTGAATAGCACAAATCATTGAATTGCCTTAGCACTGCAAAAATCACCGCTGTACCTTTGGGTGCAGCTCAGATTTTAGCATCACTCATTCAATCCAAGCACTTGCACTCTTCATCCACCGTTTACTCACTGATTCAGGTTTTAAAAGTCTGGGAACAGCAGGCCGACAGGCAATCAAGATTGCACAGCTGAATCCTGCCATTTAAGGATCCTTAGGAGGAAGATCGATCGAGCCTAAGAAGATATTCTGCCAACAAAACCCAAGGCACCAGAACGCTACCATCATTAGCGAGGAATAATCCCCGCAGTAGGTTGTTTTCATCTTGGGCGATAGTGTTTAATGATTCGCGCACGATATACCGTTTCATGTATTGATTTCAGGAGGTCTTTTTATGCTCAAAAAATTATTGATCCTGTGCTCCCTTGCCGCTTGGCTTGCCGCTCCTGCCTGGGCAGGCATCACTCCGGGAAGCTTTTCCCTGTCTCCGATGGTCGGTGGTCATATATTTGAAGGGAATCAGTCCTTAAAAAACTCACTGCTGGTTGGCATCGGACTTGGCTATAATCTGACAGAGCATGCCGCCCTCGAAGCCGTGTACACCCAAACCGATGCCGATGCCAAAGATGTCTCAACCACCGATTCAAAAGTCAAAACCTATCGCCTTGATGCGCTATATCACTTGATGCCGGAAAACGATTTGGTTCCTTATCTTGCGGTCGGTGCTGGTGGCATCAACATCAATCCAGAGGGCCCAAGTTCACGAACACATTTCATGCTCAACTACGGAGTCGGGATCAAATATTTCCTCGGTCAATGGGTTGCCTTAAGAGCAGATGTTCGTCACCTGCTCGACTTTCCTGAACCTTACAATAACCTGCTCTATAGCGCTGGGCTCTATTTTCAATTCGGTGCCCCGTCCGCAGCTCCGAAACCGGTTGCTATTCCGGCCGCACCAGCACCGACCCCGCTCGACAGCGATGCGGATGGGGTGCTAGACGAACAAGATAAGTGCCCGAGCACCCCCGAAGGCGCCTCGGTCGACAGCAGCGGTTGTCCGCTTGACACTGATGGCGACGGCGTAACCGATGATCTCGACAAGTGCCCGAACACCCTCAAAGACGCTCCAGTCAACAGCAGCGGATGCCCCCTGGATAGCGATGGCGACGGCGTCTTCGATGATCTCGACAAATGTTCTGACACCCCCAAAGGGGTCTCTATCGATGCCACAGGTTGCCCGACCACACTAAACCTGCAGATCAACTTTGGCCTCGACAGCGACAGCATTGGTGAACAATACATGAGTGAGATCGCCAAAGCGGCCCAGTGCATCAATGAGTACCCCGGCAACATCGTCTTCATCGACGGTCATACCGACAGCCAGGGCCCTGCTGAATACAATCAGCAACTCTCCGTGCAGCGCGCAACTGCCGTGGCGAAAACCTTGGTCGATAAATTTGCGATTCCGCCCAAGCGCTTGAACGCTCGGGGCTTTGGCGACAGCCAGCCGATTGCAGACAATGCGACCAAGGAAGGCCGTTTTACGAACCGCCGGGTTGAGGTTGCCTGCGGCGCTGAATAATCATCCGCTCAGCAGATTGAAAACTGAAACGGCCGGGAGCGCGCTCCCGGCCGTTTCAGTTTTCAGTGAGGGGAATTTCCATAACCTCAAGCCCCGAGCCGCTTCTGGTCTGATAAAGATAAAGCAGCAAGGTTCGCCCTGGATATTCGGCAAGATGTTCAAATACGCCGGCAACGTATTGCAGCTTGCCAGCGCGTTGCAAATCTTTGATTTCAGCTTTCACCCGCTGACGCACCCGCTGCTGTTCCGGTTCGGTCAAGGCAGCATTGAAAAACTCCGGCTCCCGCCCAGACACCACCCGCTCATGATGGGCATAATCTCTAGCCAGAGCTTCACCTAGCCGGGGAAGTTTTTCTGGCGGGCTGGTTGCTGTTAAAAATGCAAATAGAACCTCATAAAGGGCGCGCAAGGAACGGCTTTGTTGATAAAGCCCTTGCTCCCGCCAATAACCATCTAAAGCAGATAAGACCTGGGACAAGCTGCCAAAATCTTCAATAAGCTCTCTAAGCAAGAAGCTGAAGCGCCCACTGTTGTTCAGCAGATCAAGCAACCGGCCGATGCCGCGCAATTTCTCCAGCTCGGCATAATTGATATCCTTCGACTGAAGGACGGTATAGGGAGGGTTCGGATCAAACTTCAGCCCCAAATCGGCCGCCTGGGCACGCAATGGCGAACCGGGCAGCAACTTAACCGGCTCAACCTGCAGATGCTGCGGACAAAGTTCAGCTGTCCAATCGAGCGATTGCAGAAACTGTGCATAAGTATCTCCAGGCAACCCGGCAATCAGATCCAGATGCAGATGGATGTTCCCCTGTTTGCGTAAGCGTTTGACGTTCTTCGCCAGCAACTCCAAGGAAGCGCTACGTTCGATGCGGGCCAAAGTTTCCGGCAGCGTCGACTGCACGCCGATTTCAAACTGAAATATCCCCTTCGGCACCTCTGCCAACAGCTGCATTGTTGTGTCATCAAGCAGATGGGCACCGATCTCAAAATGAAAACGGATCGAGCGGTTATGCTTGAGGATAAAACGAAAGATCTCCTGGCTGCGCTGATTGCTGTAGTTAAAAGTTCGATCAACAAATTTAATCTGCGCAACCTTGTTTTCCATCAAAAACAGCAGATCGGCCTTGATCCGCTGCATGGAAAAGGAACGCACCCGGTTATCCAGGGAGCTCATGCAGAAACTGCAGTTGTAGGGGCAGCCGCGGCTGGTTTCAAAATAGACCAGGGTGCGCGACAGATCGACCAAACCGGCAGTAAAGGGGGATGGCAACAGATCGAGGTCGGCCAATTGGCTCTGGCCGTTCATTGTTGGAGCCGCCAGGGTCCTCAAGCCTGGCAAAGCTTCTGGCTGCCGACCGTTTGCCCAGGCCGAGAGCAGATGTTTCAGTGGCAGCTCACCTTCTCCGCTGATGATAGCAGCGATTGGATAGCGGGCGAAAACACCTTCATCTTCAAAAGAAATTTCTGGCCCGCCCAGTACAATACGCAGCCCAGGCATGACCAGTTGCAGACATTCAAGTAATTCTAAGGTGGCTTGACGGTTCCAGATATAAACCGAAAAACACACCACATCCGGCTGCAGCGCCGCAATCTGCGCCAAAACCGACTCTTTCGGCTCGTGAACAGTGAATTCACGCAGCAGGAGTTCGCCGCAATCTTCGCGACAAAATGCCGCCAGGCAGGGAAGCGCTAGGCTGGCGTGAATATATTTACTGTGCAGGGTGGTCAGGAGAGTCCGCATGAGCGGGAGGATAGCTCATCGACAGTTGCCGGTTCAAGGTTTTGCTGCCCTCTGTGCAACAGCCGCCTTGATACTTTCGCCGGCTTCGGCTCCTATGCTATGCTCCGCCGGCACTGAAAGGAAAAACCATGAGTCAGAAAAAAACTATCCTCGCCGTGGTGGCAGATGAAAGCGGTGAGGTTTTTGAGCATCCGGAGCTATTGCTGGCGGGAATGAACGGCATGAGCATTCGTCCCCCAGAGTTGGACGAGCTGATCCCGCTGCCAGAGGGCAGTCGGCTATTCACCATACCGGATACGCCACCGATCGGCTTTGACCGCCGTAGCGGCAAACAGATCGTCGCGGATCAGCTGCCCCGCAGCTGGGGAGGCGGCAGAATCCAGGCGGTTTCAGCCTTTGTCACCCCGGGCTTTACCCGTACGCTGCTGCCTGCCGCGGCCTATGCTCAGAAACAGGTTGAGCTGACCCTCTGGTCCTATACCGCGGTCGGCTGGTGTGTGGAAGAAGAACGTTTCTATGTGGCTGCGGTGCGGGTCGATCGCAACCAACAGTGGCAGCCGGAACATTTTGATGATCGCAAGCTGGAGCCACTGGTTCGGCAAAGAGTTGCCGAACAGCCAGAAAATCGTTTGATCGAACAACTTTCCCGCTGCGCCCTCGATTACCACTGCTTCGCCGCCAAAAACCTCTTTTTCAGCCGCTGGGAAGCGCCCCTGCCCTGCTCGCCCAGTTGCAACGCCCGTTGCGTTGGTTGTATTTCGCTGCAGGAAGCTCCAGACTGCTGCCCATCCAGCCAGGAACGATTGAACTTTGTACCCACCGTTGAAGAGCTCTGCGAGGTTGCAGTACCGCATTTGCAGTCGGCGCAAAAGGCAATTGTCTCTTTCGGCCAGGGCTGCGAAGGTGATCCGATCCTCCAAGCTGAGACGATCTGCGCGGCGGTGAAAGAGATGCGCCAGCAGACCTCAGGTGGAACCATCAACTTTAATTCCAACGCCTCAATACCCGAGGCCATCGACAGCCTTGCCGCTGCCGGAATAGATTCCATCCGGATCTCCCTGAACTCGGTCCAGGAAAGCTTTTACAACGCCTATTACCGGCCGCAGGGCTACACCCTTGCACAGGTGCTCGACTCGGTTCATCGGGCCAAACAAAACGGCCTGTTCACCATGCTCAATTATCTGGTCTTCCCCGGCATCAATGACCGCGAGGATGAAATTGAAGCGCTGCTGAAACTGATCGATTCAGCCGGGATCGACATGATCCAGATGCGGAATTTAAGTATCGATCCGCTGTTGTATTGGAACAGCCTGCAAGCCGAGGACCAGGGGATCGGCATGAAACGTATGCTCGACCGCTTGAAGCAAGCAGCCCCAAAACTGCAGTTCGGATATTTCAACCGCACCAAAGATAACTTTTATCCGCCAGGTTTTGAATCCGACTGGCCAATACCTGTTTTACTCTAACCTGAATCAGTGAGGACCAGGCGGATGAAGAGTGCAAGTGCTTGGATTGAATAAGCGTTTCAAAAATCTTAGCTGCACCCAGAGGTTCAGCGGCGATTTTTGGGATGCTTAGGCAATTCAATGACTTGTGCTATTCGCCGCCAGGGACCTCACTGATTCAGGTCTAAACAAAAACGGCGACCGAACCCCGGTCGCCGTTTTTGTTTTTAACTGCCACAGAAAATCACCAGAACTGCCAATGGCCGGTCTGCAACACATAAAGCCCCAAAACCAGGTTGGTCACCGCATGGGCGAGCACACACTGGGCAATGCTACGGGTTTTATACAGCAGCAGATTATAGGCGACGCCGGCCATGACTCCGGCCAGCACCAGGTTGTGTTCCAAGCCGAAAAGAATCGTGCTGATCGCAAAGGAGGCCAGAGTGTAAGTGCCGATCCGCACGGCCATAAAATCTGCGTTGATAATGTAGCGCAGTAGAAACGAGCGCCAGAAAATTTCCTCCATGATCGGCACCACCAGCGCCGCACCGAACAGCCGAAAACCAATCAGCACCGAGCGCAGACCAGTGTCATCCAAGAGGGTCGGGTTGAAACCCTGATTCTCTCCAAAAGTGGCAAACTCCCAATCCATATTGATCCAAAGGACAAACACCAGCAGCCCTAAGGCGATACTCGCCAGGGTGTGCTTGAGATTTTTATAATCAGACCAGTGCAGTTCTGAATAGCTACGGAAAAAAACCAACAGCAGCAGCGCCACCAACAGGGCTTTTAGTGGGTAGAGCAACAGAAACTGCTGCGCAGTCAATTGAATCATGCCCTGTTCTGCGAACCATTCAAGCCCTTGCTGTATGCCGATAAAACCCATAAATAAAGCAAATGGGACAATCCGAACCCAGCCGTCTTTGCTCATTTATCCCCTCCGTTTTGTTCATCTTTAGCCCTACACTTCACCTCGTTGTCAAAGGTCGTTTTCCAACCCGTAACCTGCAGTTTGGCAGCAGGCATAAAGTCACTAAAATCACCCAACAAAGAGTCCCCTACCCGTTCCAGCTCAGCAAATCCTTCTGCCAGTGGCAGGCGATGCTTTAAGCGCGCTTCCAATCGTTGCAGAACCCGGGCAACTATTTCCGGACGGCGGTAAGAACAGAGCCAGTTATCATCAACCATGCGCGGTAATTGTTGCTGTAAAGGGGCGGGCAGAAGATGGTGACAGGCCAGCAGACCGGCGTAAACCTGCTGTGCAAAATCCTCAAGCGGATCGGCAGAAAAACTCTGCCACTGGCAGGCAAGAAAATGATCGTAGAAAACATCGACCAGGACACTGCGGCCATAGCGGAAGCGCGGGTCAAGCCGCCGCCGACTGGTCTGAAAACTGCTATTCTGCTGGGTGTAGGCGTCGAGCCGCCGATGCAAGCGCAGATGCAAGGCCAGCTCAGGCGGGAACTCCGCGGGGACTCTCCCCTTAACGAAATCTCCCATCAACGATCCCGCCCAGGCCAGCGGGGTCGGTTCGGAAAAATAAAGATGAGCAAGATAATTCAAGGTGTTATGAATGCGAGATTAGTGGCCGTCAATTGCCGCCATCGAGTTTTTCGAGTAGCGATTTCAACTCGCGCTGAACAACCTGCGTGATGCTGGTCTGCTCAAGCAGATAGTGGAAATATCGCAGCATCACATCCCGCCGACCACTGCGGACAAAACGACGGCTGAGTTCCTCGAGCTGCAGAAGTGGGTGGTCTTCGTTATCCATCAGGGTCGTAAAGGCGGCTCCGGCCAGGGTAAAATCCTCCCGATCGCAATACAAGCGGACCAGACCGATTTCAGCGTAGCGATCATAGCCCTGCTCAAGCGACTTTCGGTAACAGATCTCAGCCGCATCCAGGTCGCCAAGGTTGACCCAGGCATCGCCCATCCGCGAATGCAGCGCCTGGGTGCCATTGGAGAATTTAAAAATTTCGCTCCAGATTTCGATCGCTTTGGCATACTGGCGATGCCAACGGTAGCAGTTCCCCAGGCCGTAGAGCGCGTAGGGGTTGTGCGGGTCGACCTTCAGCGCCCGGCGGAAGAAGTTTTCCGCCTTTTCAAAATCATTAATCCGCCAGCAGAGCTTGCCGATAATCGTCAGAATGTGCAGTTCGTTCTCATCAAAAGTCAGCACCTTCTCGTAGTGGCGGATCGCCTCTTCATCGTTGCCCATCCGGTGCTGCAGATCGGCCATGCCGGTCAAAGCAAAACGATCCTGGGGATCGGCCTGGATAATCTGCTGATACATCTCATCAGCCCTGTCGAACTGCATCAGGGCTTTGCAGCTATCGGCTATCCGCGTCATGACATGTTTATCCCGCGGCCGTAAACTTAAATATTGATTCCAGAGCCGGATCGCTTCCTGATGACGGTGCAGTTTTTTACAGACATCCCCCAAGCCGCGCAAGGCGAACAGGTTTTTTCGATCGACCTCGAGCAACCGCCGATAGCAGCGCTCCGCTTCGACATAATCACCCGCTTCACGACAGGCATCGCCCATCCCGGAGAGCAGATAAGGATTGTCCGGTTCTGTATCCAACCCACTGCGAAATAACTCGCGGGCCTCGTCATAACGACGAGCCCGGAATTTCTGGCGGGCTTTTTTGGATATTTCGATGACCGAACTACGCGGTCGGCTTCGGGAGTCCCCCGAAGGGCCGTTTTCTGATTGGCTCACAGTCTCTCCTGAGAATTCATTTGGGGGCAACGCAAGTGCAGGCGGCGGAGATAGTCTTTACGACACCAGTTTTCCAAAGCGACCATGGCGACCAGGGGCTCACGAAAATCCTGATTGCCGATAGCGAAAACCCCGTGCCCATAGACCACCGCGATCCCATTCTTACTGATCACCGGCGGCACTTTTTTAGCAATTCCGCCGGCACCGACTTCGCCAGCGACAACCGGAACAGCATCAAGATACCTGACTTTATCACAGTCTTTCCAACAGTCGATGATTCGACAGGCAGTTTCTTCACAGAGCAGACTGAGAATGACCGAAAATTTCGGATGCCCGTGTAGAATGGTCGCCGCTCCAGTCGCGGCCAAAATAGCGCGATGGGCGATCAGTTCACTTGATGCGGTAATCCCCGCTGTGCTGGAATTATCGTTCGGCACCAGATCGATACAGCCAGCCAGATCATCTAAGCTGGCACCTGTCTGCGAGATATACAGCTGATCTCGCTGGCCGCAGGAAAGATTGCCGAAAAAGGAATCGACCAGTTTCAGCTCAACCGTCCGCAACCCCGCCTGTTGCATGGCGGCGAGGATCTGCGCTTTTCCGATCAGCTCTCCCTGGTGCAGATCATCGGTTCGCGGCTCGATCGGCTGCTGCTGCAACTGTTCCCAGAGCGGTTGCAACAACTGCAGTTCCGCGCTGCTGGGTGGTGCCGCCTGCAGTAAATCATAGAGAGCTTTGACATAAATAGCATGGTACACCGAAGAATAGTTGATATAGGCCTGTTCGACAGTCACGCTACCGGTGGCCAGAATGCCGACACCTTCAACCAAAATCCCCTTGCGCTGGCCAAGCAGGTCGACCAAAGGCTGGGGATCAGCAGGGGAAAAGTCTGCTTTGCGAACCAGCGGAATATCATGTAAAAAGGTTCGGGTTTCGGTATCCAGCGGGACCAACAGCTGCTCAGCAGGGTCGGCTCTTTGCAGCAACAGTTCCAAAAACGGCAGCGGTGGCTTGGCCAGTACCAGTGAGACCACATTCAGGCGTTCGATGATTGTTTGGCCAAGTGGAAATAAATCCTCGGCACCCCACGAAAGTAAACAATCGTCCTGAGCCAGGATAGCCGTCTGCTCAGGCAGCGCACTCCCATCGGCATGGAGCTTGGCAGCGTACTTTTCAATCTGCCGGATCAAGGCTGCATCTCCAGATAATTGGCCTGGGTGAAACAACCCTCCTCGTCCAGACCACGGATCCGGTAATATTTCCGCAGTTCAGCATCGAAGCGACTGCGGTCGATCGGCGGCACCTCAATCCCGTCGCCGCTGCTGCCTGCTTCGGTAAAGAACCGCTCCGGCAGAAGATCATCCTGACAAGTAAAACCCAACTGCTGATTATAGCAGCGTTCGGTCAAGTAGATTCTTTCACCGATAGTTTTCAGCGCCTGGGGACTGTACTCGATGCCCGTGGTCGCCGAGAGTAATTCTGCGTACTCTTCAAGACTGGCACCAAAAAAAGAAAACTTGCAGGCGACCAGTGAATCGATACTGGCATTACAATCCTCGGCAATTTTGATGATTCGCGCTTTTCCGGCAAAATCGAAGCGGTCGGTCGGCACCGGCTTGCGCAGGATCTCGTGGGAGATCGGATATGCCCGCAAATGGCAGCCGCCACGATTACTGGTCGCATAGGCCAGCGCCATGCCGTAAGCGCCGCGTGGGTCGTAAGCCGGCAGTTCCAGCCCTTTGACACTCATGCTGAGCTGCGGTTTGCCAAGCTGCTGCGTCAAGCGCCTGGCTCCTTCCGCCAGCTGGGCACCAGCGCCGCTACGCAAAGCTATCTCCTCAAGCAAGCCGCCGATCTCTTCAGCGCGCGGGAAACGGCCCCGCGCCTCTCCCCAGGCTGAGATGCTGGCGGCAGCGGAGATTGTGTCCATACCGAGTTGGTTACAAAGGTTATTGGAGTTGACAATCGACCGCAGATCATTGATGCCGTTCAGCGCGCCGAAATGATTGACGGTTTCGTACTCCGGCAGGGGAGTGCCATCCTGAAGACTCTTTTTACACTGGATCGGGCAACCGTAGCAGCCATGATTTTTTGGTTGAAATGTCTTGCGGATTGCCGGTCCGGAATAGTGGTTTGCCGCGGCGAATACGGTTTTGCGGAAATTTTCGGTTGGCGCCATGCGGCGTTGGGCCATCAGGTCGACCAGCGCCGGAGTCCCGTACTTGGCGATACCAAGATCACCATAGATGACCGGTGAGGCATTGAACAAGCGGAGGACATCCTGTCGCGCTGCAGCGAATCTCGGCTGATCAACGACCGTGGTTTTCAGGTCGCCATCGACGACCAGGGCTTTGAGATTTTTCGCTCCCATCACCGCGCCCAAACCGCCCCGACCGACCGAGTTACCCTCGCCCATCATGATGTTGGCATACAGCACCCGATTTTCGCCGGCAGGGCCGATTGCGGCAACGCTGCCTTTCCCTTCGAGGGCGCAAACCGTCTCGGCAATCCGCAGGCCCCAAAGCTTGTCGGCAGGCAGCAATTCGCTACCCCGCGGTGAAATAGAAAGGGTCACTGGGGTCTTGCTCTGCCCAACAATCTTAATCGCGTCAAAGCCAGCAGCTTTCAATCGCCAGGCAAAACGACCACCAGCAGAACAATCATAGATGGTGCCAGTCAAAGGCGAGCGCGACACAACACTGAGGCGGGCCGCCGTCGGCGCTGCGGTTCCGCAGAGGGGACCAACAGCAAACACCAGCGGCATATCCGGACTGAACGGATCAAGTAGAAAAGATTCACGCAACAAACGCACACCCAAGCCACGTCCGCCCAGATAGGTTTGTAATAATTCGGCAGAGAGGGTTTCCGGCCAACTGCGACCGGTGGTCAAATCTACGTTGAGCAGCCGGCCATGCCAGCCATTCATTGCGCCGTCTCCAGCACCGGCACACCTTCTTCAACCTGCATTTCAGCGGTCTTCTGCAAAGGCTCAGGCTGCTCAAAAACCGCCAACCGCCCGCTGACGAGAGTTTTAAACTCAGCCAGATTCTTTTTCGAAACCGACTTGGCGGCCGGAACCTTAACCCGGTAGGGATTAACCGGGGTGCCATTCTTACGCATCCGGAAACAGAGATGGGGACCGGTGGCCAGTCCGGTACTGCCGACATAGCCGATGACTTGCCCCTGGTCAAGCTTCTTGCCGCGCTTCATGCCGCGGGCAAACCCCTTCATGTGCAGGTACAGGGTCGCATAACCATTGCGGTGGCGAACTTCAATAAAGTTCCCATTGCCCCGGGTGTAGCCGATCCGGGCGATGCTCCCTGCGCCGACAGTTTTAATCGGAGTCCCCGGAGCCGCGGCATAATCGATGGCGGGGTGTGCTTTCCAGGTTTTGGTAATCGGATGATAGCGCTTCATGCTGAAACCGGAAGAGATCCGCGAGAAGGAAAGCGGTGCCTTTAAAAAAGCTTTTTTAACATTCCGGCCATCCTCATCGTAGTAGGAGGGGTGCCGATCGCCGTCCTGATAGAGGATGGCATGAAAGACTTTTTTCCGATTGACAAACTGGGCCGCCAGAATCCTGCCGTAGCCGGCTGGTTTGCCTTCGCGATAACGCTTTTCCACCAGGGCCTGAAAAGTGTCGCCAACCCGCAGGTCGAGAATGAAGTCGATATCCCAGGCAAAGATATCTGCCAAGGCAATGGCAAATTCGCTGCTTTCGCCGGTCTCTATGACGGCATCGAACAGGCTTGACTGGATGGTTCCCTGTACCAGTTCGGTTTCGACATCATAGACGATCGGCTCGATTTCCATTTTGGTTCCTTCAGCCTCGCGACTGATGATCAGCTGCTCATCTGCATCGATCTCATAAATAAATTTATCGAAATCACCATCAGTCGTGCAGATCCGGTACGGCTGCCCGGCGCAGATTTTGGTAAATGGAAAAACCTTCCGACTGCGTTTGTTCAACTCATGGATCTCTTGCGGCGTGAAATAATCGCCCAACAGAGCCGAGATGGTCTCACCCGACTGCACCTCATTTCGCAGCTCACGCTTTAGCGGCCCGGCCGGAACAGGTGGCGCCTCCGGTGCCGGAAGCCCGCCGTTGGCAGCTGGGGCACTGATTTCGACCGGGCTCGTTCGCGCCTCAAGCTCAGGGCTGGGCCCGCCGCTGAAGAGCAGAAATGCGACCAGGGTAATCAGAATCAGCCCAACGATCCCCGCCAGGTGACGGCGAATTGGACGCCGGCGACGGGAGTGGTTGAAGGAACTGCGGGGTGGTTGAAAATCTTGATTAAAGCTCATCTCGTTAACCAGGTCAGGCAGCCGGCAGAGGCTGCCCTTTAAAAGATATCTGCGTCAGTTAAAAACAATTAGAGAATCATAACAGCAGAGCCTGCCATTTGTCCAGAAAACTGCGCAGTGAAAGGATTGCCAGTCGTTAAAGATCAAGTTAACATACCTCAGCAACCGCCAATGACTTGAAAAGGTGCCACCCTGGATTAATTTACCTGTCGATCTCAGGTTGTTCACCCACTCAGCGACACCCGCTAAGGAAGTGCCATGATAAATAGTCAACGTATCGCCGATGAATTTGCTCGCCAAGCCGGAATCGACAGTCCCTCCTATCAAGAAGCAAAGATTGCCGTCTACCTTGAGGAACGCCTGCGTCAGCTGGGGGCAACAATTGAATACGATACCGCCGGAGCAAAAATCGGCAGTCAAAGCAATAATCTGATCGCCCGCCTGCCCGGCAGCAAAGCTGGCAGCCCGTTTCTGCTATCGGTCCATATGGATACTGTCACTCCGGCTGAAAATGTTCAGCCGGTCCTGAATGACGGCGTTTTCACCAGCGCCGGCGAAACCATTCTGGGCGCGGACGACAAGGCCGGGATCGTCGAGATGATCGAAGCGATTGAGGTTCTGAAAGAGCAGAATATCCCTCATGTGCCATTGGAAATCGTCATCACCGTCTGCGAAGAACAGGGCTTGCTGGGTGCCAAAAACCTTGACTTCAGCCTGATCAAGGCCAAACGGGGGGTGGCCCTCGACACGACTGGGGTCGACATCGTCATCAACCGGGCTCCGGCCGCCAATCGCTTCACCGTGGAGATTTTCGGCCATGAAGCCCACGCCGGCGTCTGCCCTGAACAGGGGATTTCAGCCATTGAAATCGCTGCCCGGGCCATTGCCCGTATGCCCCTCGGCCGGATCGACAAAGAAACTACTGCCAACATCGGCACCATCAACGGCGGCCTGGCGTCGAACATTGTGGCCAAACAGGTCAGCCTGCATGGCGAAGTTCGCAGCCACTCGGGAGACATGCTACGGCAGCAGACCGAAGCAATCGTCAACGCGTTGGAAGAGGAAGTCGAGCGGGCGACGATCGTTGTCAATGACGAAACCAAGCGCGCCTCGCTGCGCCTGGAGCTTAGAGAAGATTTCCCGCTGATGCAAGTCGCAGAAGACACTCCTTTGTTGCAACTGATCCGCGAAGCTGGCGAAGCGATCGGTCGCCCGCAACAGATCCGCGCCGCTGGTGGCGGTTCGGATGCCAACATTTACAACGGCCAGGGGATCGACATGGTGATTCTGGCCACCGGGATGGATAAGGTCCACACCGTCAATGAGCAGGTCACAGTGGCTGACATGGTCAAAGTCAGCGAACTGCTGGTCGAGATCATCCGCCGGGCCTGAGTCATGCTGTCAACTTCAGAGCGGATCACCGCGATTCAACCCCCGCCGATCTCCGAAGTGCAAGGCTGGCTTGCCGGGCGCAAGTTTCCGGCCGACAAACCTTTATTGGACCTGTGTCAGGCGATCCCCAATTATCCGCCGCCAGCAGAGCTAATCGAACATCTGCAGAACCGACTGAATGATCCACAGACCTTTAAATACAGCCCGGACGAAGGCCTGCCGGAGGTTCGCCAAGAGCTCTGCCTTTGGTACCAGCGACGTTACCGGGCCGCTCCTGCCGCTGAGCAGATCTGCCTGACTATTGGTGCCAGTCAGGCGTTCTGGCTGGCCATGCAACTGCTCTGCAAAGCCGGCGATGAAGTTATTCTGCAACTACCGGCCTATTTTGATCATCCGATGGGGTTACAGGCGATGGGCATCAAACCGGTCTACGCTCCCTTCGTCGCCGAACGCCA
Organism: uncultured Desulfuromonadales bacterium; assembly: GCA_947259685.1. The sequence goes on from CAMYNC010000022.1 coordinate 17,320, forward strand.
GGGGCTGCCTGAGCTGGCCACCATCGAAGGTTTGATCACTCCCCGCACCCGAGCGATTCTGCTGGTAACACCGAGTAATCCAACCGGTGCAGTCATCCCTCCCGACCAGCTTGAAGACCTGTTTGAACTGGCCAAGGCTCACCAGATTGCCCTGGTCCTCGACGAAACCTATAATGCATTTCTTCCGGGCCCAGCCCACGCTCTATTCAGCCACCCAGACTGGCCGGAAAGCTTCATGCAGCTGGCCTCTTTCGGCAAAACCTTTGCGCTGACCGGACTCCGCTGCGGCGCCTTGGTCGCCTCTGCCGAGATGATTCAGCAGGCCCTTAAGGTTCAAGACAGCATGGCCGTTTGCCAACCCAGACCGGCACAACAGGCGCTTGCCTACGGCTGTCGCTATCTTGATGCCTGGGTCGACAGCAATGCGCGCATGATGATGGCACGACACAATCATTTTCGCACCCAATTCGAAGCGGCGCAGAGCTCTTTTCAGCTGGTCGCAAGCGGCGGGTTCTTCGCTTGGGTCAGACATCCCTGGCGGCAAAAGACTGGCAAACAGGCGGCCAAAATCCTGGCCGACCAGGCCAACCTGATCTGCCTGCCAGGAGAAGCTTTCGGACCTGGGATGGAAAATTATCTGCGCTTGGCATTCGGCAATATCAGCACCGAACAACTGCCCGCAGCGGTAGCGCGTTTTTCATCCTGCTGAGAAAATTGCCTCCACAGAGGCCTCCCAGGGGACAACTCAACCAAGAGAAAATTTGTAGATATTCACGAATAGTTATTGACCTGGAACTTCGCTTATGGGATTCTAATACTTCATTAATGTTTGGCTGTCCGCTGATTTGACAGGTTCAATTTCCTACGATTTGAGATAACCAATACCTTTTATTCATTGTGAATTTGCCACGCACTAAAAACACTTTTCCCTCGTCGGGATTCCAACAGGAGCAGACTTCCTTCCCTAAGGTCTTCCGCCTGCGCTTCAGCTTGCCGATTGCCAAACTGTTTCTCTGCCTTTTGCTGTTAAGTCTCTTCGCGACCCCAGCCCTTTGCGCTGACCGAGTTGCAGTCATTTTCCCCGATCTATCGGCACCTTACAAGTCCATATTTCAGACAATACTTGATGGAATACAATCCCAAAACAACTTCGAATATCAGCTTTATCCCTTACCGAAAGACTATGACCCGGCGCAGCTGAAAAAGCAGCTTGACAGTCAGAACACCACCGCCATCATTGCTCTGGGGAAGCGTGGTTATTTAGCCACCAAGAGCCTGCAGACCAATCTGCCCACGGTCCTGGGAGCCCTGCCCCTGATCCCAAATGGTATTTCCGGCATCAGCCTGTCAGCCGACCCCGATCAGCTTTTCTCCCGAATTAAATCGTTGATTCCCAACAGCAAACAAGTTTACGTCGTCTACTCCCCTAAAATTAACGGCTGGTTGATGCCCCTGGCTGAAATAGCCGCGGAAAAGAACGGCCTTAAGCTGATCGCCTTGCCTGCTGAAGATCTGCGCGCCGCCATGCACCATTATCGCCAGGTGCTAAAAACCGCTCGCGGACCAGAGAATGCCATCTGGCTACCACTTGACCAGGTCACCGCAAGTGAAGATGTGGTCCTGCCGATGCTTCTCCAGGAAGCCTGGAACAAAGAGCTGGTGATCTGTTCCAGCAAACCGACCCATGTCCAGCGCGGTGCCCTGTTTTCGATGTATCCAGACAATTTCGGCCTTGGACAGGAGTTGGCCAAACTGGCGGAAACCCAGCTTACCAGCAATACTGATCCGTTTGTTGGGCCGTTAAAACGGTTGCAAATTGCTGTCAATATTCGTACTGCCGCGCACCTGGGCCTGAACTTCAGCCCACAGCAGCAGCAAACCTTTAACCTGACGTTCCCATCGCGCTGACGGAGGTATCGATATGTACATCATAGACAGCATTCGTCAAAACACCTCCAGCTTCCGCAGTCGGCTGTTGGTGATCGTCTCCCTCGGAATTATCGGCCTGGCCTTGACCGCCTCGCTGACCACTGCCTGGGTCACCAGCAACCGTGCGGCAGAACAGATGATTGCCCAAGGGCTGGAAGTTGCCACCACCCTGGCCAATCAAAGCTACCTGGCCCTGATCTACCAAAGTCCAGAGAATGCCGCAGGCCCGCTTGAAGCGATCCTGAGTTTTCCCGACATCATTCAGGCCGGAATCTACAATCTCAACAATCAACCACTGGCGATCAAGCCGGAGTCACCCGAAGCGGCCCTGAACACCGACGATCTACCGAAAACTGAAGCCAAGCTGGTCAATCAAACAGCAGACGCCTGGCACTTTATCGCTCCGGTCATCACCGGCCAGGCGACCGGTCAGCGCGAAGCAGAATTAGAGTTTCAGCTAGGGGAAATCAGCTCCGAACACCTGGGGTATGTCCATGTTGCGATGGGCAAAGCCACACTGCACGACATTCAACTGAAAATCTTTGCCAACAACATCTTGATCGCCGTCTCCTTCGCCTTGATTCTGACAATTCTGGTCAATATCGGTATCGACCGCCTGACCCGACCTCTGTTTAAGCTCATCCAGGTCATGGAACAGAATGAACATGAAGGCACCCGGGTTTATGCTGACCTCAAAGGACCAAAGGAGTTCCAAAACCTGGCCACGGTTTTTAATCACATGATGGCCAGCCTCAACGAACGGGATCGGCGGCTGCGTGAATACGGTGAAATGCTCGAATCTGAAGTCGCTATCCGCACCCGAGAGCTGGTCGAAGCACGCGATGCAGCGCTGTCCGCCAGCCGGCACAAATCGGAATTTCTGGCCAATATCAGCCATGAACTCCGCACCCCGCTGCAGGCGATCATTGGCTATACCGATCTGGTGCGCGAAGAACTGGACATGGAGGGGATGGAGGAGAATGCCGAAGAGTTGGAGCTGGTCATTACCAACGCCCAGCGCTTGCTTGCGATGATCAACAACATTCTCAATATGGCGAAACTCGAATCGGGCCACATGGATATCAACCTGAAAGCCACCAACCTTGAGCAGCTGCTGCAAGAGGCCTGCGACACGGTCAAACCGATCCTTAAACATAACAATAACCAACTGATCGTCGAAACAACCAGTACTGAAAAAGATGTCTGTATCGATCGCGGCAAACTTCTACAGATCATCCTAAACCTGCTGAGCAACGCAACGAAATTCACCATAAACGGTTCTGTCACTCTGCGGACCCAGCTGGATACGAACCTGCTGAAAATAGCAGTCGAAGATTCCGGCATCGGCCTGTCTGCCGAACAACAGCAGGTTATTTTTGACGAATTCCGGCAAGTGGATGGTAGCACCACCCGTAATTTTGAAGGCACCGGTCTCGGTTTGGCCATCACCAAACGGTTTACTGAAATGATGGGTGGGGAAATTGGTGTTGAAAGCAAACAAGGCCAAGGAGCCACTTTTACTGTGATGTTTCCATTGCCTGTCGGTCTGGCAGCAATAAATGAGAAGATTGACGATAACGACGCCGATAAGGAACTAGAGCTTGGCGTTAATTTTCGACAATGAAAGAGGCAGAGATGTTGAACAGGTTACGTTTAAACTACCCAGATGTGCTCGAGGGGGCGAATACCAGCCTTAGCATGGCGGGAGGTAGGTGATGCCATTGAGATTTCTATCGATCTGCCTCCTTTTGTTGCTGGTCAGTCATGGCGGCTCAGTTTACGCTGACCAAACAGACTTACTGCTCGATGGCAGCCTTGAGGACATGGAGGCGCTTTACGGCGATGAAGAATTCGTCAGTATTGCCACCGGAAGCAGAAAGCCAATCTATAAAGCGCCAGCAGTGGCCAGTGTGATAACGGCGAAGCAGATCAAGGAGATGGGTGCGCGAACGCTGGATGAGGTTTTAGAAACGGTTCCGGGGCTTCATGTGGTGCCTTCGAGCCTTAATCGTCTCAATTCGATATATTCGATTCGTGGTATTCATACGGGTGATAATCCACAAGTATTAATGTTGATGAATGGTATTCCCTTTCAGACGCTGAATACTGGGGGTCGACCGCAAAATTTCGATCTCCCGGTTGCAGCTATTTCCCGGGTTGAGGTATTGCGGGGTCCAGGTTCTGCGGTCTATGGCGCGGATGCTTTTTCTGGTGTTATCAATATTATTACTAAAAATGCAAACGATATCGACGGTACTGAAGTCGGAATCCGCTACGGTTCTTTTGAAAGTAAGGATTTATGGTTACTTCATGGAAATCGCTACGGTGAGTTGGATGTCATGTTCTCTCTTGAATGGCAAAAGAGCGATGGTGATCGAGATCGCAAGGTCAATTCTGATTTGCAAACGGACTTCGACCAAATATTTGGTACCAATGCCTCAAATGCTCGCGGTCCCCTAGAGACCCGTTATGACGTACTTGACATTCATCTCGAATTGAAATGGGATGATTGGACATTTCGCAACTGGTACTGGCGTCAACATGACGCAGGTGTCGGCGCAGGTGCAGCACAGGCACTAGACACAGAGGGAAATGATAAAATAGATAGCTATTTGGTTGATTTAACTTGGCAGAACGATGATCTTTTGCCAAACTGGGCTCTATCAGCCAATCTAAATTACTACTATTATAATGGGAAAACCCATTTTACTCTTTTTCCAGATGGGGCAACAGTTCCAATCGGCAGCGATGGAAACATTGCATCATTTCCACCCTTTGTACCGACAAACTTTCCCGATGGTGTGATCGGTGATCCCGAGGTTGTGGATCAGCAGTCAGGGATTGATCTTGCTGCTACTTATACAGGAGTTCGTGATCATCGTCTGCGTTTTGGCGGCGGTGTCAAATACCAAGATGAAGACACCAGAGAAACTAAGAACTTCGGCCCTGGAGTGACCGTTGGAACTCTAACCGATGTCAGCAATACTCCATACGTATTTTTGGAGGATACAGATAGAACGATCTGGTATCTGTCATTTCAGGATGAATGGCAACTTGCCCCAGACTGGGAATTGACCGGCGGAGTACGCTACGATCACTATTCCGATTTCGGGTCAACTTTTAATCCCCGCGTTGCACTGGTATGGGCGACCAAACACAACCTTACGAGTAAATTTCTTTACGGCCGTGCTTTTAGAGCGCCATCGTTTTCTGAGCAATTTTCCCAAAATAACCCCGTCATAACCGGCAACCCGGATCTCGACGCCGAGACCATTGACACATATGAGATTGCTTTCGATTATCGTCCGACCTTCGACATCCAAACAAATCTCAGTATCTTTGGATATCGTGCCGATGGTTTGATTGAATTCGTTGCAGATTCGAATGGAGTGACAAAAACAGCCCAAAATTCTCGGGATCAGAACGGTTACGGGTTTGAGTTTGAAGTCACCTGGGAAGCAACTGAGCAACTGAAATTGATGGGGAATTATGCATGGCAGCATTCCGAGAACGCCGATACAGGGAAAAGAGTCGCCGATGCGCCGGGGCAGCAATTGATGTTGGCTGCTGATTGGAAATTCTGGCCTGAATGGGCTGTTCATCCGCAAATTAATTGGGTTGCCAACCGCCACCGTGCAACGGGCGATACACGCAGTGAGATAGACAATTACACCTTGGTTGATCTGACCTTGCGACGGAGAAATATACTAAAGAATTTTGAATTGGTAGTTGCGGTCCGTAACTTATTTGATGAAAATGCCCGCGAGCCGAGTGATGGAAAAATCCCCGATGACTATCCCCTCGAGGGTCGTGGTTTCTGGGCGGAAGTGAGATGGAGTTTTTGACCTATGAAGCATAAAGATAGAATTATTGAAAGTCGGGGTAAGGATTTTGTAACACGACCCTCGACAGCGATCTGGGAGGAAATCCCCGCTAAAGACAATCCTTATCTTGCAGAGACAGTTAGATGCCAAGGCTATGATCTTATTGATTTAATGGGAAAATGTAGTTATCTGGAAGTATTTTTTTTACTTTTCCGTGGCGAGCTTCCTGCGCCAATCCACATTCAGTTGCTTGAAAAACTCATGATTGCTCTTATCAATCCAGGACCGCGGCACCCTGCAACCCGTTCTGCAATGGTCGCAGGTGCAAGTAAAACGACTCCAGAAAACTATTTGCCTATTTCTCTTTCTATTCTTAGCGGTTCTCATCTTGGGGCCAACGAAGTTCAGTTATCAATGCGCTTTCAAAAAGATCAAATCAATCAGGACCCAATAGAAGTTGCCAATGAGTTCTTTACTAAAGGCGCATTCAGGAGTTCCGATGATTCTCAACCTGCTCCTGGGTTTGGTGCTAGATTTGGAAGTATCGACCCTCTTGTTTCTCAAATTGCAAGTCAGCTTTTAAACTGTCCTGGAGCTGGTAGCGCGTTAAAATGGGGGAGTCATTTTGCAAGAGAGTTATCTTCTCGGGGATATGGTTGGCTGAACACAGGCTTAGCCGCATCAGTATTTATAGATCTTGGGTTTTCAGAAAATGCTGGGCCCGGCTTATTCCAAATAATAAGCGCTCCTGGGCTTTTGGCACATGGCGCAGAATTTTCAGAAAAGCCTATGACCGCTATGCCCTTTCCAAAGGATGATAATTATGTCATTGAACAGGACTGAGGATAAGCGAGGAACCTCCCTCTGGGATGCATATCGCGGAGTTATTCGAAGTCGTAAGGGTGGATGGCGAGTTGGTCAGGGGGTAACTTGTCATGGCTACGATATGTTGGATGAACTGGTCGGAAGAGTCTCAGTCTTTCAAGTTATGATATTGAATGCAACGGGTCGCCTTCCCGAGAAGCGATTGGCTGATTGGTTTGAAGCTCTCCAAATATGCCTGAGTTGGCCAGATCCCAGAATCTGGTGTAATCAGATGGGAGCTCTTGGAGGTACAATGCGGACGTCTCCTGTAGCGGCAACAGTTGCTGGTTTACTGGCCCATGAATCGGCAATCTATGGCCCTCAAACACTTGTAAGTGGGATGAAATTCCAAAGTGCAGCGCTACGGGAAGTGAAAAGTGGATTGTCCATTGAAAGTTTGATTGAAAATGAGTGCAATAAGCACAGAGGCAAGCCTAAAATAATGGGATTTGCGCGGCCAATTGCTAAAGGCGATGAGCGAATTCCGGTGATGGAAAGAGTTACAGAAGAACTTGGTTTTCCAGTTGGAGAACACCGAGAACTTGCTTATAAAATTGAGCAGGTTCTTATTGAACGATTTAACGAAAGCATGAATATTAGTGGCTTTATGGCTGCATTTATGCTCGATCAGGGACTTAGTTCTCAGGAAGCATTCAATATCGTTCCGGTCCTAGTGTCCAGTGGGATCACGGCATGCTACGTTGATACGTTCGATCGGCCAACAGAATCATTCTTGCCAATGCGATGCGATGATATTGACTATCAAGGCCCACCACCAAGAGAAGTCCCTGGATAAGGATAAAACGCAAATCAATCAAAAGACCAATCAAGGAGAGAATATATGTCATTAAATGGAAAAGTGGCTATTATCACTGCCAGTGCAGGGGGAATTGGAAGAGGGATTGCGGAGCGGTTGGCAGCGTTAGGGGCGCAGGTTGTTATTACCAGACGGTCTGCCGAAAGAGCTGAAAAAGTAGCCGCCGAAATCGAAAAATCGTATGGAGCTGCAAGTTATCACCCTTATGAACTGGAAAATCGGGATTCAGGTAAGGAGCTGCTTGAATCTGTTTACAATCAACACAAACGGATCGATTTCCTGGTTAACAACGCGATCAGTCATCCGACCCTCCCCCCTATTCCACTAGAGGTGTTGGAATATGATCTTATGCAAACAGGGATAACTGCGAACCTGACAAATGTTCTCTTTTTAACCGCGCTAGTACACCCTTACCTTAAAGAAACATCAGGGAGCGTTCTAAATATCGGTTCCGCAGTGGTGAATAGAACCATGTTGGGCGTCCCCCTATATTCAATTCTTAAAGGCGCAATGACACAAATGACCAAAACATTAGCTGCTGAATGGGCCAAAGACTCCATCAGAGTAAATCAAATCAATCCTGGTTTGGTTAAAAGTGAAGCTTATAAAAACATCGGCATCCCATCAGAGGTATTTTCGGCGATGGCCAATTATTATTCCCAGCACCACCCACTCGGTCGCATAGGTTCACCTCATGAGATAGGTGCTTTGGCCAGTCAGATGTTGTCAGATGATTTGGCATGGATGACGGGATCAATTGTGGAGATGGATGGCGGCTATTCAATACAGGGGATTCCTTTGCCCACCTAAATTACATATTGATTTCAAGACGATTCGGCCAAGAAGAGGACCTGAAAAAAGCCGGCTAAGTTCTTAACTAAGCCGGCTTTTGATCATTTATCCCGTCCCAACGTCTTCATCCGCGCACCCATCGGCGGCACCTCTTCCGGATCGATGTGGATATCCAGCAGTGTTGGTCCGGCATTGTTGCAAATTTTATCTAAATCCAGGCGCTCTAAATCCTCAAAAGTGTGAATCGTCTCCGCCTGAGCTCCCATAGCACGGGCCATCAGGGCATAATCGACCGGCGGTAGTTCAAAAGCCACCTCTTCTGCCCCACCCAAACGCTGTCCATGCTTGACCATCCCCAGAGCCTGGTCATTAAGAATAACGAATACGACCGGCAGTTGTTCGGCAACGGCAACGGTCAACTCCTGTCCACTCATCAGGAAACTGCCGTCACCAGTGATACAGATGGTAGGACCTTCAGCAGTCCCAAGCGCACTGCCAACACTGGCGCCGATCGCCCAGGCCATGGAACCATAACCCATGCCGATACGGTACAATCCCATACTCTGCAGATGCAGATAGTGGGTCGCCCAGGCCCAGCTATTCCCTGCATCAGCAAAAACCCGGGCGTTAACCGGCAGACGCTGGGACAGTTCATACATCAACCGCTGAGGCTTAACGGGGGAATCGGTCGAGAGACACTTCTCCGGTTCGTTTAGGGTGATATGCCGTGAGGGGAAATTTACATCTATTTTGTCGGTCTCTGCAGAGGCAGCCTGTACCAGACGAAAGGCAGAGGGCTCCTTTTTAGTTTTTACCAGAGACTCAGTCAAGGTCGTAAACACTGACTTCAAGGTGCCGCAAACATGCAACATTGCCAACGGGGAATGAGAAAAGTGTTCGAGGTTATCGTCGATATGGACAAGCTTAGCATTCAGTTCCTCGTTGTCTTCCCAACCGCCGAACATCATTTCACCGAAGCGCGTCCCGACCGCCAGGACCAGGTCGTTCCGCTCATCCTCGAGAGTCTCTCTGGCACTTTTATGACTGGCAAAACCGAGGACCCCCCGATACAGCGGATGGCGATGGTTGACCCAGCGTTTTCCTGAGGGTCCGGTGATAATCTGGGCCTGAACCTGCTCGGCGAAGGTCATGATTTCATCAACAGCACTCCCACACCCATCACCAAGCAGCAGAACGACCCGCTTGGCTTTCTCAAGTTCGGCAATTAGCATGTCGAGGGTTTGAGAATCGGTCAGGGTATGCCGTTTAAAAAGCGCCTGAAGTCTGACCGCCGAGTTTTTCGTGCGCATCCGCCGTGGTGAGGCCAGAACATCCATCGGAATGCTCAGGTGGGCGGGTCCGGCAGGTGGGCCCTGGGTTGCCGCGATTGCCGCAGCGAGCTTACCCTCTAACTGCCCACGGTGGGAAACCAGGCTACTGTAACGGGTACAGGACTGAAACATCGAAACCGTGTTCACTGCGGTACAGGATGATTCCTGCAGGGTCTGCTTGCCAAACAGGTGCAACGCGGTCTGGGCCGTAATGACCAGAATCGGTGTCTTATCAACGTAAGCAGCGGCAACACCGGTTATCATATTGGTTGCCCCCGGCCCGGTTGTAGAGCAGCAGACACCCAACTTACCGGTTTCACGCGCATAGCCATCGGCCATGAAGGCCGCTCCGGATTCATGACGCGCAACAATCGGCCGCAGCCCTCCCCTTCTGGCGCTTCGCGCCATGGCATTGTAGAGAGGCTCAATTGAGCCTCCTGGCACGCCGAAAATATACTCGACACCGATTTCTTCAAGATACTCAACAACCAGATCGGCCAAGTCTTTTTGATTTGCAGGGCGGTTTTCAACGATTGGCGGGAAATGCGTCGATGTCATTTTTATACTCCCTGGCAAAAAAGTGTAACGACATTAAAAGAAATCATACTAATGACGAAAAGCCTGCCAAGGCGACCGTCAAATATCACATATCGCGGAAGAACGACTTCAATTACCCTATACATCATTTCAGGTCAGAAAAATACCAGATCTTCATGAACTTTTTAGCGGATTTCAATTATCGTTCATAGACAGTGAACGAGAAATATTTAAAATTTATGAGTGGTCAGCTAAAAGCATTTGACAGCAGCTGGTTCGGTGCTGAAAAGATCGATTCTACCGTTGCCGGACGACCGATAAAGTAACCCTGTGCGTAATCGATACCCATGTCCTGTAGCAGCGTAAGCACCCTGTCATTTTCAACATATTCGGCGACAGTCTTTTTCCCGAGCGCCTTGGCAACATCAGTGATTGCGCGAACCACAGCCTGGTCTTCGCTGGACTGGTCCAGTTTGGAAATAAAGCTGCCGTCGATCTTGATGCTTTCAGCTGGAAATTGTTTTAAGTAGCTAAAGGTACTGAAGCCGGTCCCGAAATCGTCCAAGGCAAGACCGCAGCCGAGTTGATGTAGCTGATTGATCATCCGCTGGGTCGCAGCCACGTTGGCCATACTGGCGCTTTCTGTGAGTTCAAAAATAATCCGTGCCGGATCAAGCTGATGTTCCCGCAACTCCTGCTCAACCAGCGGCAGCAGACTTTCATCCCGAAATGCCTGGGCGGAAAGGTTGATAGCGACCCGCTGCAACTGCGGGGTATAACTGAGCAGTTCAATGACCTGACGAATCACCCAATGATCAAGCATGCCCATCTCTCCGGCACTTTCCAGGGCCGGAATGAAAGCTCCAGGCAGAATCAGACCCTCGACAGGGTCTTCGAGCCTGATCAATGCTTCATAATAGGTAATCTCGCGTGAATCGATATGCATAATTGGCTGAAACATCAAGCGCAACTGCTGCTCATGGATCGCCTTACGAAAACGCCGCACCCAGTCGATGCTGTTGCGTAATTCTTCACTCTCCTTATCTTCAGGATTATAAACATGCACCATATTGCGCCCGCGTTTTTTTGCGACATAAAGTGCTTTGTCAGCCTGTTTGAGATAGCTGTCCGAACAGTCAGCGGAACCATTAATTTCACAAAGCCCGATACTACAGCTGAGTTCCAGCTGCAGCCCAGATTGTAAATATTGATAATCTTTAAGTAATTTACGAATGGCATCGGCAGTCTGCTTGGCCTGCACCAGAGTGCTGTCGTAGATCAGGACAGCAAATTCATCGCCGCCAATCCGGCAAAGCACATCTGACTTGCGTAAGCGCGAGGTCAGTAGATTGGCGATATCCCGCAGGACGATATCCCCGTGATTATGGCCAAAAGTGTCATTTATGACCTTGAAATGGTCAAGATCAATATAGAGAAGGGTGTGGGAATGCTTCCCCCGGGCGGCCGAGGCAGCCATCTGGCTGAGGACATTATCGAAATAGTGGCGATTTTTAATCCCGGTCAGATTGTCATGCATCGCCAGAAATTCCAGCTGCTGCTGGGCGAGTTTCCGCTTGGAGATATCCTCCAGGCAACCAAAAATCGAAGTCCCCTGACTGGCGGATTCAACCCGATCAAGCTTACAATTCAACCAGAGCAACTGACCGCGACTGGTCACCAGGGGCAGCTCAAATTCGCACTCACTGGTGGTTCCGGCCAGCAGCTCCCGCAGGTGCAGGCTATAGTGGGCTTTTTGGGATTGCCCCTCAAAAGACAGGTAAGAGACCAGCTGCTTGCCTAAACTTTCTTCAATCGGAAAGCCGGTCAGCCTGGACCACGCCTGGCTCAAAAAGCGCATTTGGCCCTGTTCATCAAGCTCAATAACGACGCTACTCAGATTATCCAGCAGGCGCTGATGCTCTTCCGAAATCTTCCGATAGGCCTGAGTGCTTTCGTGCAGGGATTCCAAGCGAGCAGCAACCTGGGCATTACTGACCATGTAATCTTCACGGCGACTTGCCAACTCACACACCTGCCGCAGCTGCTCGGAGCGAAACGGCTTAGCCACGAAATCGACAGCTCCTCTGGCCATCAACTCCTCAGCCAGGTCCATGGTGCCATGGGCGGTCATGATAACGACCGGTTGCTGCGGTGCAATTGCCAGAATTTTATCCAGAACCTGCGGGCCGGAAAGCTTCGGCAGCATGACATCGAGCAAAACCAGGTCGTGGCGTTTCTCCTGCCAGGCATTAAAACCAGCAAGGCCATCGTGTTGGATTTCAATATCAAACCGATGACGCAGAATACGACTGACCAGGCGGGCGTTATCGACATGATCCTCAACGATCAGCAACCTGGGCCCGGCAAGACCTTCAAGCCCTGAGTTAAAACAGGTGCTGACCAGACTTGGCAACTTAAACAGGTGTTCAAAGGGCAGCAAATGGTTAATACCGAATTCACGGGCAGTGATTTCAGTGATCCGCTCACACCAACTTTTGGTCACGACGATTATCGGGACATTGGCGTTACAGCGGTAAATTCCTGAGCGGATGATTCTTGCCAGCCGCCAACCGTCAAAATGGCCGGTATCGATATCGGTAATCACCAGTTGAACTGGGGTGGTCTGCAAAACTTTAATGGCGGCCAAGCCCGATTCTGCGGCCACCACAGTGCGCCCGGTTGCCTTCAATGCCTTCAGCAATGCCCCGCGGGCCAGGGCATCTTGATTGACAACGAGGATTTCAGGTACAAAATTCGCCACAGGACCAACCTTGAAGAGGGTGCGAGACTATGAAACCGTAATGAAAAAATGCAGATTTTAATCGCTGAGAAATAGCGATGTAAGACAGACATCATTAGCTAAACCTACCAACGATGTCAATAGCTCATGCTATAGGAAAGCGAGTTAAAACATTAATTTATGGGCAATAAGTGTAATTTGAAACCACATCTAATAGATAAGCACCGTCCATTCTGCGTGAATTACTAATTGGCAAACACTAATTCGGTGCCTTTTTATCTAACTTCAGCGGCAGCAGGATACTGAAATTGCACCCCCCTTCCTGAGACGATTGAATACTCAGATTGCCTTTGTGATTCTTGGTGACGATATAGTAACTGATGGAAAGTCCCAGACCGGTTCCCTCGCCGACCTCCCTGGTGGTAAAAAAGGGTTCAAAAATCCGCTCCTGCACTTCGAGCTCCATCCCGGGACCGTTATCCTCAATGTCGATCTGCGCAGCTTGCTCAGCAAACGACAGCCGTAACTTGAATTGCGGAAGGTATTTGGCCTGAGTTTTGGACTGCTGCTGGTATTTTTCCTCCATCGCCTGAGCACCATTCAGCAGCAGATTGAGCAGCACCTGTTGAATCTGCCCGGCATCGCAATCGACCAGCGGCTGTACCTTGGGGTAGTCACGTTGGATCTGGATCAAGCGAAAATCAAATTTCCGCTTCAGGCTGAAGTGACTTGCCGCCAGCTCAACAGAGCGATCGATCAATTGCGCCAGACTGTTCGGATAGAAAGAGGCATCCCCTTGCTGACTGAAGCGCAACATATTCTCTATCAACTGAGCCGCCCGCCCGCCGGAGTCCATAATCGCATCAAGCCTGGAGAAGATCCCCCGCTGATCAATATAGGCGGACAGGGCGGACATGCTGAGCCCCACCGATTCTGCAACCGTCTGATTCTTGACTGAAAGTCGGTCAAGACGATTGCGGACCACTTGCACATTCTGCAGGACACCGGCCAGGGGATTGTTAATTTCATGGGCCATGCCAGCAGCAAGTTCGCCCATTGAGGCCATTTTTTCCGATTGCACAATCCGCCCTTCCAGCATCGTCCGCTGGGTCACATCATCAATCCGGATAACCGCCCCGACGACCCCATCGTCAATCAACGGATAGATGGTCTGGTCGGTATAAATCAGCCTGGAGCCGCGGCGCTGCGGCTGTTTACTGAGGCTTTTGACCTGCTGTTCCTGCATCGCTTGTTGGACAATAGTACTGTTAACCAGCTCGGCACAGACATCTTCGAGCCGCTGCCCA
>CAMYNC010000022.1:31516-33572 GCA_947259685.1 uncultured Desulfuromonadales bacterium
CGGTTCCACTGGGTAATCCGCCCCTGGCGATCAACTCCGATCAACACCGACGGCATTGAATCGATAATATTCCCCAACAGCTGCTGAAGTTGCTGGAGATCGTCCAGCCGGTTGGAAAATTGGGCGTTGCTGACCAAATAGTCTTCGCGCCGGGCAGCCAGTCCGCACACTTTCCGCAACTGCTCAGGCCGAAAGGGTTTGCCGATATAATCGACCGCCCCCCGCAGCATCATTTTTTCCGCCAGATCCATCGTCCCATGGGCTGTCATCACCACAATCGGCTGATCGGGATCGATCTTCATAATTTCTTCAAGGACCTCTTCGCCGGACATCTTTGGCAGCATGACATCGAGCAGGACCAGATCATACCGGTGCTGTTGCCAGAGCGACAGCCCCTCAAGCCCATCCGTAGCAATTTCTATTGCAAACTGATACTTGAGGATTTTCCCAACCAGTCGGGCATTATCAGCATTATCCTCAACCACCAGAACCCGCGGTTGTGCCAAACCATCCACTGGTGAGGTAAGGGTTGCAGCGACCAATTCAGGCAGCTTCTCTCGGTCAGCAAACGGCAGCAGATGATTAATATCGAAATCCCGAGCCGTAATTTCGGTGATCCGCTCGCACCAATTGCGCGTAACAATAATGATCGGCAGGGTTCTTTCAGATTGATAGATTCCAGTGCGAATAATCCTTGCCAGCCGCCAGCAATCGAAGGCGCCGATTTCGATATCTGTGACGACCAGATCGACCGATACCGAGCGCAGAGTTTCAATCGCCTCCAGTCCCGAAGCTGCCTCTGTCACCCTGACCGATAAACAACCGATAAGCCCTGACAGAACAGTACGATCAGCGGCTGAGGAATTAACAAGTAAAATATGTAGCAAAGGTTTCGACATATTAAATTAATCCAAGCTTCTCAAAAACATGCAATGCAAGCGATGACAGAAGCGCAGCACAAATCAAAGTCGCACCATTGTCATTAAGATGATTTATTGTTTAAGAACTTATATAACAATCTCCTTCCGCCGTCAAACCTTAAACCCCTGATATCATGTAATTATTTCTTAACACATCCGGCGCCTCGACAACCGGAAAGGAACAATCAGGCTATTGAACAGCCGACACCCCAGGCAAGGCAGAAAAGAATATCGATAATCTGCCCGTTGTCGATTTACTTTCCGCATGCCATACTACTGACCATCAATTTCACCGGCATGAAGACATGAATTCAGCAGACCTCCCCATAAGCTACATTCTTCCAGACCTGCTGCAGACCCTACGCCACCGCTCAAGGGTCATCCTGCAAGCACCTCCGGGAGCCGGCAAAACCACCCGTGTGCCGCTTGCCCTGCTCGCGGAGAGTTGGCTGGGAGGCAAATCGATTATCATGCTCGAGCCACGCCGGCTGGCAGCCAGCAACGCGGCTGGCTACATGGCCAGACAGCTGGGAGAGAAGCCCGGCCAGCAGGTCGGCTACAGCATACGCTATCAACGCAAAGTCTCATCCCAGACCCGGATCGAGGTCGTCACTGAGGGAATTCTGACCCGGCGGTTACAGAACGATCCAGAGCTCTCCAACGTTGGCCTGGTCATCTTCGACGAATTTCACGAACGTCACCTGCAATCCGACCTGGCACTGGCGCTGTGTCTTGACGCACAACAGGGCTTGCGGGAGGATCTGAAGATTTTGCTGATGTCCGCGACCCTGGATACCCAGCCACTGGCGGAGCTGTTGGATGCTCCACTGCTTACCAGCGAGGGACGCGCTTTTCCGGTTGATCTCCATTACCTCCCCCAGGCACCAACGCAACGACTGGTTGAAACCACGGTCGCCGGGATTCGCCGGGCGCTCAAAGCAGCTGCTGGTGACATCCTCTGTTTCCTGCCCGGCGAAGCGGAAATCCGCCGCTGCGCAGCCGAACTGCAGGACCTGCGCAGCGAACTGCTGATCTGCCCGCTCTACGGCAACCTGCCTTTTGCTGACCAGGAGACGGCAATTATACCAGCTAAGCAGCGCAAACTGGTGCTGGCCACCAACATTGCCGAAACCAGT
>CAMYNC010000023.1 GCA_947259685.1 uncultured Desulfuromonadales bacterium
CACCCGAAGCCAGATACGAATACGTGGTTGCTAGTATCGATGTCAAAGAACAGAGATTGAAACTCTTTCTGGACAAAACCCAGATCGAGGAATTTGATTTCAAAATAAAATAAATCAAGTTGAGTGTGCACGATGTTGTGGCACTAAAATATGTGCACGATGTACTGGCACTCAACACTTAGGCTTTAATATCGATATGCAGCCCTTTGCCGGTCTGCTCGGCGATGGAGTTCCGCTGCTGTTCGCTCTGCTGATTCTGGTCGGTTTTTGCCAGAGTCTTGGTCAACACATCAAAACCGGCCTGGGTTTGGTTATTGGCTACCCCTTGAGCCGCAGAACTCACTGTGCCTGAAATTTCCATGCGTCGCTCCTTTCCACCGCTGCCTGCTGAGCAAGCGTTGCCTGTTTTCCATGACTGATTGGTACCATTTATAGCAATTCAAAGTCAAGGAATTTTAAGCTTTCATTAATGTTTGTTTTCAAATTTCTAGCTTTGCCAATCATAACAATGCCTTATTGCAGCCGATGAATGGCTGCTCTATACTTGTAAAGTTCGGCCAAATGTCAAGCTATCGCCAGCGCATGACCAGATTAGGATGGGACCCTATCCATGACCTCACTTGAAAATATCAGCCCCCAATGGATTGAAGTACAATTTCAACTTTACCAGCAGAATCCTGACCAGCTCAGCGAAGAATGGCGAAGGTTTTTCCAGGGCTTTGAATTGGGGCTGGAGAGCAGTCGCACGGCCGCACCGGACCACAAACCGGCGGCCGTGCAGTCGTTGATCCGTCGCTACCGGGAAATCGGTCATTTTTACGCCTGTGTCGACCCACTCACCCCCTGCGAGTTGAACCACCCAATGTTGCAGCTGAGCGAATTCGGTTTACAGGAAAGCGATCTTGCGCGCCAGTTCGCCACCGATCAATTTATTCTGCCGAACGCTACTCTGAAAGAGATCGTGGAGACGCTGCAAGAGACCTATTGTCGCGCGTTCGGCGCAGAATTCATGCATATTCCGATTCCCGAAGAACGGCAGTGGCTGCAACAGCGGATGGAGGCCTCGCGCAATCGTCCGGAATTGAGCCGCGAAAAGAAACTCGCCACCCAGAAAATGCTGTTGCAGGCAACCCGTTTTGAAACTTTTCTGCACCGGAAATTTGTCGGCCAGAAGCGGTTTTCTCTGGAAGGGGCAGAATCGGTGATCCCGCTACTCGACCATGTTATTGAACGTTCGACCAGCCTGGCCCTGCAGCACGTAATTATCGGCATGGCCCACCGCGGCCGATTGAATATTCTGGCGAACATTTTTCAGAAGCCGCTGGAAAATATTTTTGCCGAATTCGCTGACAATGAAACCTTTCATATCGTTGGCGAAGGCGATGTCAAATACCATAAGGGCTTTTCCACCGACCGCTACTTCAAGGACGGTTGCATCCATATCTCCCTGGCCTCTAATCCCAGTCATCTGGAAGCGGTTGATCCGGTGGTCGAAGGCAAGTGCCGAGCCCGCCAGGACTCCCTGGGCAATGGTGCCGAACAACAGGTCCTGCCGCTCTTGATCCATGGGGATGCAGCCTTCGCCGGCCAGGGAATCGTTGCCGAAACCCTCAACCTGTCGCAGCTGGAAGGTTATCGGACCGGCGGCACTTTGCATATCGTCATCAATAATCAGATCGGTTTTACCACACTGCCGGTAGATGCCCGTTCGACCTGCTATCCGACCGATATAGCGAAGATGCTGATGTCACCGATTTTCCACGTGCATGGCGATGACCCCGAGGCGCTGCTGCAGGCCGCTGACCTGGCTCTGGAATTCCGTCAGAAATTTCGTAAGGACGTGGTGATCGAAGTGATCTGTTATCGTCGACATGGACACAACGAAGGCGACGAGCCCTTTTTCACCCAGCCGCTGATGTACGAGAAAATCCGTAACCAGCTGCCTACCGCTGACCTCTATCGCAGTCAGCTACAGCAGGAAGGGATTTCGGAAGCGGAACTGCAGGCACTTGCCGATCAAGTGGACAGCCAACTTGAAGAGGCCCTGCAACGAACCCCCCAGCGTGTTTCAGAAGGCTTTCTGATGAAATGGGCCGAGGTGCAGCGGGAATTCAGTTTCACCCCCACCGCTACCGGCGTTCAATCGCAGACGCTGAACGAGTTAAGCATCTCCCTGGCGACACCGCCTGAAAATTTCAGCCCGCACCGGAAGATTACTGCGTTACTCGCCAAACGGCAGCAAGCGGTGGCCGCAGGCGGTCCGCTCGACTGGGGGACAGCGGAATCCCTGGCCTATGCCAGCCTGGTGCATGAGGGCACTTCGGTCCGCCTGTCCGGACAGGACAGCCGTCGCGGCACCTTTAACCATCGGCATGCCACGCTAACCGACAGCCACACCGGCAAAGGGTACACCCCGCTGAGCAAGATTGCCGAAGAGGCCGGTTGCCAATTCCATGTTTTTAACAGCATGCTCTCTGAAGCGGCGGTACTCGGCTTTGAATACGGCTATTCCGTCGAGACCCCCCACGGGCTAACCATCTGGGAAGCGCAGTTCGGCGATTTTGCCAATGGCGCCCAAGTGATCATCGATCAATTTATCGCCAGCAGTATGACCAAATGGGACCGCTCAACGGGCCTGACAATGTTTTTACCGCACGGCTACGAGGGGCAGGGGCCGGAACACTCAAGCGCCCGGATTGAGCGCTACCTGCAGCTGTGTGCCGATAACAACCTGCTGGTGGTCAACCCGAGCACCCCGGCACAACTCTTCCACTTGTTGCGGCGACAGGTCCGCACTCCCTACCGTAGACCATTGATTGTCTTCACCCCCAAAGCCTTGCTTCGTCACCCGCTGTGCGTCTCATCGGTGGCTGAGCTGACTGAGGGGCTGTTTCAGGAAATCATTCCGGATCAACTTGCCGCTGAGAATTGTCGGCGAATTCTGCTTTGCTGCGGTAAGATCTACTACGATCTCCTGCAATATCGTAGCGAACAACAGATCGAGGATGTCGCGCTGGTGAGGATCGAGCAAATCTACCCGCTGCATCAAGAGCGTCTGAGAGAGATCATCGGCCGGTATCGGCAGACCGCTGAACTGTTCTGGATCCAGGAAGAGACCGGCAATGGCGGGGCCTGGGATCACCTGCGACCGCAATTGACCCAGCTGTTCGGCAAAGAACCGGTGTACGTCGGCCGAAAGCGCGCCGCCAGCCCGGCGGTTGGTTCCCACCGCGTGCACAAACTGGAACAACAACGGATTATTGAGGCTGCCTTTGCTTCAGCCAAGGAGGAATAACGCAGATGGATATCATCGTTCCGCAGGTCGGCGAATCGATTGTTGAAGCTGAAATCGGCCAATGGTTCAAGCAGGATGGCGACCAGGTTGAAAAAGATGAACTGTTGCTCGAACTGGAGACGGAGAAGATCAATGTCGAACTGAACGCAGATGCTTCCGGAAAACTGAGCATCCTGGTTCAGGAAGGCGACACGGTGAAAATCGGTGCGCTGGTCGGTAAGATCGACGAATCTGCCGTTGCATCCTCAGCGACAGAGCAGAGCAGCAAGCCGCCAGAGACGATTGCTGAGCCGTTGGCCGAACCGAACAAGGAGATCGCCGAGCCGACCAGCAGCCAGCCAGCAGAAGACTCTGCCGGAGATCAGCAGCAACCGCCGATGAACCCGGCAGTGGCCAAACTGGCAGCCGAACGCAACATCGACCTGAGGACCATTAAAGGTAGCGGCCGCGGCGGCCGAATCCTGGTAGATGATCTCCCCGAGGCCGGTCACCAACCCAAACCGGCGACTGATGCCGAACCACCAGAACCGCCAACAGCTCTGCAGCCAGCGGCCTCAGCAGCACCTACCGACCAGCAGGATGCCCGGGTCAAACGGGTGCCGATGACCCAGATCCGCAAAAAAATTGCTGCCCGGCTGCTGATGGCGCGCCAGCAGACGGCCATGCTAACCACCTTCAACGAAATCGACATGAGTCGGGTCATCTCCCTGCGCAACAGCCACAAGGCCGCTTTCGAGAAAAAACATGGCGTACCGCTCGGGTTCATGTCCTTCTTCGTCAAGGCCAGCGCCGAATCACTCAAAGAGTTTGCCGAGGTCAATGCCCAGATCGATGGGGATGACATCGTTTATCACCAGTATTACGATATCGGTGTCGCGGTCGGCAGCAAACGGGGACTGGTGGTGCCGGTGATTCGCGGTGCGGAGAGTTTACATTTCGATGAAATCGAAAAAACCATCCGCGACTTTGCCGCCCGTGCCGACAGCGGCAAACTCACCCTGGATGATTTAACCGGCGGCACCTTTACCATCAGTAACGGCGGCATTTATGGATCGGTTCTGTCCACTCCGCTGCTCAACCCACCACAGAGCGCCATCCTTGGCATGCATGCCATTCAGGATCGGGCGGTTGTCATTGATGGGGAAATCGTCATCCGGCCAATAATGAATGTCGCCCTAAGTTATGATCACCGAATTATCGATGGCAAAGAAGCGGTCAGCTTTTTGAAGCGGATCAAAACCTACATTGAAGACCCGGAAGAGATGCTACTGGAAATGTAATCCCTGCCGCACCGCTGCACAGCGGCGGCTGCAAAAGGAGTGAAGAAATGTCTGATCAGACTTTCGAGCTGATTGTCATCGGAGCCGGCCCGGGCGGTTATGTGGCGGCGATTCGAGCGGCCCAGTTAGGACTGAACGTCGCCATCATCGAGAAACGGGACAGCCTCGGTGGGGTCTGCCTGAACGAAGGTTGTATTCCGAGCAAGGCGCTGCTGGAATCGAGTGAGCACTTTTTCCGCACCCGGCATGAGTTCGCTGAACACGGCATCGAGGTCAGCGGAGCCAAGCTGAACCTTGGCCAGATGATGACCCGCAAGCAAGGTATCATCGACAAACTGACCAGCGGCATTGCCGGGCTGATGAAAAAAAATAAGATCAGCACCTTTAATGGCGCAGCCGAACTGCTGGCGGCCGGCCGAGTCAGAGTTACAAGCCGCGAAACCACGACCGAGTTGGCAGCTAAGTCGATTCTGCTGGCGACCGGTAGCGAGGCAATCGAGCTGCCGCATCTGCCCTTTGACGGCGAAAAAATCATTAATGCCCGCGAGGCCCTCAGTCTAACCAAGGTCCCCAAACGGCTGCTAGTGGTCGGCGCAGGAGTCATCGGTCTTGAGATGGGCTCGGTCTGGAGCCGTCTGGGCTCTGAGGTCACGGTAGTCGAAATGCTGCCGCAGATTCTGCCGCAAAGCGATCCACAATTAGCCCAGATGCTCCAACGCAGCCTGAAGAAACAGGGGCTGTCGATTCTGCTGGAAACCCGGCTGGAGGCTATCGAGCAAACCGCTGATGGCATCAACGCCAACCTGAGCAGCAAAAAGGGTGAACAGCAACTGTTCTGCGATCAAATCCTGGTGGCGACCGGCCGCCGCGCCCAGACCAGAGGCCTGGGACTGGAGAATGTCGGTCTGGTGCCGAACCAGCAAGGGCAACTTGAGGTCGATGAGAATTTCCAGACCAAAACACCCGGCATCTATGCCATCGGCGATCTGGTTCCCGGCCCGATGTTGGCACATAAGGCGAGCGACGAAGGGGTCGTGTTCGCTGAACGACTGGTCGGACAAAAATCTGCCGTAAACTACCAAGCCATTCCAGCGGTCACCTACACCTGGCCGGAAGTGGCATCCGTCGGGCGCAGCGAGGCGGGCTTGAAAGCCGAGCAGATCGCCTATCAGGCAGGTAAGTTCTTTTTCGCCGCCAGCGGCCGGGCGCTGTGCAACGGCACCAGCGATGGCTTTATCAAGGTATTGGCGAGCCCGGAGAGCGGTCGAATTCTCGGTGTGCATATTGTCGGACCACACGCCTCGGAACTGATCGCCGAAGCCACCACAGTCATTTCTTTTGGCGGCAGTATTCAGGATCTGGCGGTCACCAGCCATGCCCATCCGACCCTGGCGGAAGCGCTCAAAGAAGCCGCCTTAGCTGCAGCCGGTGAAGCGATTCACGCCTGATTCACACCCTTGACAAAATTCTGGTCAGGGTCGACAATCCCCCGTCGTGACAGCATCAATAAGCTGTCACGATGTTTTTTCATCACTAAATAACTCATAGAGGATAAAAATTGAAATCACTGAAGAAGTTCCTGCTGATGGTGACCCTCGGTGCCATGGTCGCCGCTGGGGTTTTCTATTTCCGGGACACCCAAGGCCCGGTGCTCAACCTGATGCCCTCCAGTGGACCGATTTCAGCAAAAACCCCATTGCTGCTCGGCCTGACAGACGACGGATTGGGGCTGAAAAACGTCCAGGTCACGGTCATTCAGAATGGCAACCGCCTGCCGTTGGCGAATCAGACCTTCCCGCCGCAAACTGGCGAGACTCAAGTTCAATTGAACCTTGCCGCGCTGAAAATCAAGGACGGCCCGATTCAGGTTGAAGTTCTGGCCGGGGATCAGTCGATCTACCACCTGGGCAAGGGGAATAGCTCGCAGCAGCTGTACAATCTGAGCTACGATACCCGGCCGCCGATTATTTCTACCTTGAGTAAAGCCCACAACCTGACCAAGGGCGGCAGCGGTCTGGTGAGTTACCGGTTAAATGAAGAGGTGGAAGAAACCGGGCTGAAGATCGGCGAGCAGGTTTTTCCGGCCTTCTTGCAGGAGGACGGTGTTTATGTCAGCCTGTTCGCCTACCCCTATAACATGCGCGAAAACAATTTTGTTCCGCGCATCTATGCCGTCGACCTGGCCGGCAACGAACGGCAATCGGGGATTTACTACCGGGCCAACAATAAAAAGTTTCGTAAACGCAAGATCAACCTGAGCCAGAACTTTCTACAGCAGAAAACTCCCGAATTCGAACCGCTGGTACCGGAGGTCGGTGAGCCGATCGATACCTTTCTTTACGTAAATCGTGAAATCCGCCAGCAAAACCGTGAGAAGATGGTCGAACTGGCGAAAAACACCGCCGCCAGCCCGTTATGGCAGGGAAAATTTCTGCGTATGCCGCGGTCTTCCGAGCTGGCCTTGTTTGCCGACTACCGCAGCTACCACTACAAAGGAAAACAAGTAGATGAAGCGGTTCATCTCGGCTACGACCTGGCCTCAGTGGCCCAGGCCGAGGTCCCGGTAGCCAACCACGGTGAAGTCGTCTGGGCCGACTATCTGGGGATCTATGGGCTATGTATCGTCATCGATCACGGGCTCGGCCTACAGACCCTGTATGCTCACATGAGCCAACTCGAGGTGCAACTGGGCGATACAGTCGTCCGCGGCCAGATTCTTGGTCGCAGCGGCGCAACCGGCATGGCAGGCGGCGATCATCTGCACTACGGCGTGTTCGTCTCTGGAATCGCGGTGCAACCTCTGGAATGGTGGGATGCAAAGTGGCTGGAGAACAACATCGACAGCAAACTGCGATCGGAATAGACTGTTGCTAACCAACCAAGCGCTCAGGTCTGCCACAGTTGCACATCTGAGCGCTAATTCTTGGATTGATTAAGCGTTTCAATAATCTGAGCTGCACCCAAAAGGCTCAGCGGTGATTTTCGTAGTGCCCAGGCAATTCAATGGCTGGCGCTATGCGCTGCCGGAGCCTCACTGACTCAGGTGATCATATGACCTTACCCCAGATTCCTTTTTAGAAAGGATGCTCCAGATGAAAAACACTTCCTTCCTGCTGATAATTCTGCTGACGGCCTGCCTGACTGGCAACGCCTTTGCTTCTAGCCACGAAAAAGAGGTGACTGCCGGCTTCATCTACGTCGGCCCGGTCGGTGATGCCGGCTGGACTTTCGCCCACGACCAGGGGCGACTAGAAATGGAAAAACTGCCCTTCGTCAAGCCCTCGACCTTTATCGAATCGGTCCCCGAAGGAGCAGAGTCGGCACGGGTGATCAACGGCCTGGTGCGCAAAGGCGCCAACCTGGTCTTCACCACCAGCTTCGGCTACATGGATGCCACTATCGATGTCGCCAGGCGCAACAAGGATGTGGTCTTCATGCACTGCTCCGGGTTCAAGACCGCTGAGAATGTCGGCACCTATTTCGGTCGTATGTACGAACCGCGTTACCTCTCAGGCATCGTCGCCGGCAAGATGACCAAAAAGAACGTCATCGGCTATGTCGCCGCTTTCCCGATTCCGGAAGTGATCCGCGGCATCAACGCCTTCACTCTTGGCGTGCGCAGCGTCAGCCCCCAGGCTGAAGTTAAAGTGGTCTGGACCCAGACCTGGTTCGATCCGGGCGTCGAGCGTGACGCAGCCGACAGCTTGCTCGATGTCGGCGCCGATGTGCTGACGATGCATCAGGACGCTCCGGCGACCCTGCAAGCCGCGGAAGCACGTGGCGCTTACGTGATCGGCTACAATTCCGACATGCGCGGCTTTGCCCCCAACGCTTTTTTGACCGCGCCGGTCTGGAACTGGGGCGCTCTCTACACCAAGCTCGCCACCCAGGTCAGCCAGGGCACCTGGAAATCCTCGCAGATCTGGGACGGGATGAAACAGGGTCTGGTCGAACTGGCGGCATTCAACAGTCAGGTCCCCGCCGAGGTTCAAGCTCTGGTTGCTGAAAAAGCGGCGGCGATCAAAACCGGGAGTCTCCACCCCTTTGCCGGCCCGCTGAATAACCAGTTAGGTATAGAAGTGGTTGCCGCCGGCCAGGTTCCTGCGGACGGCGACCTGCTGAGTATGAATTATTTCGTTGAAGGGGTTCAGGGGACCATCCCCAAGTAACTTCAAGCTGCCGTAACCCAAGCCATGCTCCGCAACTTGCAGAGCGTGCCTTTTTCCTTGGCGATCGAACCGGACCTGATGCCCGACTTACTGCAGATCGAACATATCCGCAAAACCTTCCCCGGTGTAGTGGCTCTGGATGAGGTCTCCTTTGCTGTGGCACCCGGGGAAATCCATACCCTGCTCGGCGAAAACGGTGCCGGCAAAAGCACCCTGATGAATGTACTGACCGGCCTCTACCATCCCGATCGAGGAGAAATCAAGGTCGATGGGCAGCAGGTCAGCTTTGCCAGTCCACGCGATTCTCTGGCTTACGGCATCGGCATGGTCCATCAACACTTCATGCTGGTGCCGGCGCATTCGGTGTTCGAGAATATTCTGCTGGCGCTGGATAAGGTGCCCAACCTTTTCAGCCGGAAAAAATTCAAGGCGCAAATCCAACAACTGATCGATGAGTTCGATCTGCAACTTGATCTGGAAACACCGGTCTGGAAGCTATCGATCGGCGCCCAGCAGTGGATCGAATTGATCAAACTGTTGATGCGGGATTGCCGGCTGTTGATCCTGGATGAACCGACCGCCGTGCTTACGCCGCAGGAATCACAGCGGCTGTTCAAGGTCCTTTTGCGTTTGAGACAGCAGGGCAAAAGCATCATCTTTATCTCCCACAAGATGCGCGAGGTGATGGAGATTTCCGACCGGGTTACGATCCTCAAAAAAGGTCGCAGCATCACCAGCCTGGCGCGCGGAGCATATGATGAGAAAAAACTTGCCACGCTGATGATCGGCGCCGATAAGATCCCACAGTGGCAGAAACATTCGCGGGTCGGCGAAGAGATCGTGCTCGATATTCGGCAGCTGGCGGTGCGTAATGATCGCGGCCTTGCCGACCTGGAAAACTTCAGCCTGCAGTTAAAAAAAGGCGAGATTCTCGGCATCGCCGGGGTGGTCGGCAATGGGCAGAAAGCCCTGGCCGAGGTCCTCACCGGCCTGAAAGAGGCCAGTCAGGGCCAGATCTTGGCCGGCCAGCAGGATCTTACCAGCAGCAACGCCAAGCGTTCCTATATCGCCGGCATCGCCCATATTCCTGAGGACCGCAAAAGTATCGGCATCGCCCCCGATATGAGCGTCGCCGAAAACCTGATCATGAAAAGCTTTAAGAGCGGTGCCTTCAGCCGCTGGATTTTTCAGGACAAAATGGCAATCCGCCGCAATGCCGCAGAAAAGATCGCACAGTTTGCCATCAAGGTCGGCCCCGACGGCACACCGGTCCGCTATCTCTCGGGCGGCAACATTCAAAAAGTGATCATCGCCCGTGAACTCTCTGAGCAACCGGCGGTGCTGGTCGCCCTTTATCCGACCCGTGGACTGGATATCGGCAGTGCCGAATATGTCCACAAGGTGATTGCCGACGGCGCCGCCGAAGGCATGAGCAGCATCCTGATTTCTGAGGATCTCGACGAACTGCTCAAACTCAGCGACCGAATCGCAGTGATGTTCCGTGGCAAACTGATCGGCTGCGTCGATCCGCATGCCACCAGCCGGGAAGAGATCGGCCTGATGATGAGCGGTGAAGTGCAGGGAGGGGCGGCATGAAGCTGGTCACCGAACGCCGCGAGATCTCATCAAAGCTGTTCCGTTTCAGCGCGCCGCTGGTCTCGATCGGTATTGCCCTGTTCGTTGCCGGCTTTCTGCTGCTCGCCGCAGGGGTTAACCCGCTCGCCGCCTACCGCGATATTCTGGTTGAGTCGCTCGGCTCAATATACGGCCTCTCTGAAACCCTGGTCAAAACCACTCCGCTGATCTTCGCTGGCTTGGGCGTCTCCCTCGCTTTTCGCATGCAGATCTGGAATATCGGCGCTGAGGGGCAGATATACATCGGCGCCATGGCCGCCAGCGGCGTGGCGCTGTTTTCCGGCATAGATAATCACTGGTTGATGTTGGCAGCGATGTTCACCGGCGCCTTTGTCTGTGGTGGCCTCTGGGCTGGCGTAGCCGGCTTCTTACGCGCCCGCTGGCAGGTCAACGAGGTGATCGTCACCCTGTTGATGAACTATATCGCCATCCTGCTGGTCGATTACCTGGTCTATGGTCCCTGGAAAGATCCCCAAGGGTTTAACTTTCCACTGACCGCCCAATTCAGCGACACAGCCCGTTTCGCCGAATATTTTGACACCCGCTTGCACAGCGGTTTTTTCCTCGCCCTGGGCTGCGCGCTGCTGCTCTACCTGTTTATGGAGCGCACTATCTGGGGCTATGAAATCAAGGTCATCGGCAGCAATCCCAAAGCCGCCAAATACGCCGGGATGAAGACCGGGCTGGCGATCTTTGGGGTCCTCTTTCTCAGCGGTGCCATTGCCGGAATCGCCGGATTCAGTGAAGTTGCCGGGCTACAACACCGTCTGCAGCACGGCATTTCACCTGGTTATGGCTATACGGCGATCATCATCGCCTGGCTGGGGGGACGCAGTGCTATCGGCGTAGTGATCGTCGCCTTTCTGATGGGTGTACTTTTGGTCGGTGGCGACAGTCTGCAAATCTACTGGCAATTGCCGGTCGCTTTCGTCTACGCCTTTCAGGGATTGATCCTGTTCTTTCTGCTGGCATCCGACTTCTTTATTCAATACCGGGTCAAGCTGATCCGAGGAGCCGCCAATGGTTGAGATTCTGCTCGACGCCACAGTGCGGGCCGGCACGCCGATTCTGTTTGCCACCCTGGGTGCCATTATCAATGAGCGCGCCGGGATCATCAACCTGGGCATCGAAGGACTGATGCTGATCGGTGCCTTGGCCGGGTTCGCCGGCACCTACACCAGTGGGTCGTTACTGGTCGGGGTGATTGCGGCTTTCGTCGCTGCCTTTATCGCCGGCAGCATCCACGCATTTATCACCGTGCAACTGCGCGGCAACCAGATCGTCAGCGGCCTGGCGCTGACCATGTTCGGCATTGGGATTACCGCCCTGTTCGGCAAAACCATGGTCGGCCAGACCATCGCCGGGTTCGAGCGGATCGCCATCCCCGGTCTTTCCCAACTGCCGGTGGTCGGTAAGGCGCTGTTCAACCAGGACCTGCTGATCTATTTCAGCTTTTTTCTGGTCGCCGCAATCTGGTTCTTCTTTTACCATACCCGCTGGGGGCTGGCGGTGCGCACTCTCGGGGAGAATCCGGCCGCTGCCGATACCTGCGGCGTACCGGTCAGCCTTTATCGTTTTATGGCGGTTACCATCGGGTCGGGCCTGGTCGGCATCGGCGGCGCCTATTTAAGTTTGGCTTTCACCCCGATGTGGATCGAGAATATGTCCGCCGGGCGTGGCTGGATCGCCGTGGCGCTGGTTATTTTCTCCGGATGGTCGAGTCCCAAGGCGATGTTCGGCGCCTATTTGTTCGGTGGCATCACCGCCATGCAACTGCGCTTTCAGGCGATGGGCACCACCATCAGTGCTCACATCCTGCAGATGCTCCCCTACATTTTCACTATCGTCGTATTGGTCATCTCGACCCTGCGCCTGCAGAAAGGCTCCAGCCAACAACCGGAAAGCCTCGGCCTGCCCTATGACCGAGAGGATCGCAAATGAATTACGCTGCGCAAACCCTACTGGAACGGATCCGACGCGAAGGCAAGATTGACGGAGATATCGTCAAAGTCGATCGCTTCCTTAACCACATGGTCGACCCGCAACTGATCGATCTGCTGGCCACCGACATCGCCACCCGCTTTGCCGAGAAACAGATAGAGAAGGTGCTGACCGCTGAAACCAGCGGCATCATGCTGGCTCAATCCGTTGCCGGCATGCTCGGCGTAGCCTTTGTTTACGCCAAGAAAAAACGCCCCTTAACCATGGGCGAACATTACGCCGCCGTCAGCTACTCCTTCACTAAGCAGGAATCGACCACCCTCTATGTATCGAAAGAGGTGCTCAGTAAAGGTGCACGGGTGCTGTTCATCGATGATTTTTTCGCCAAAGGTGCGACCTTAAAAGCGATTGAGGAGATTATTGCCCAAGCTCAGGCTCAGCTGATCGGCTCAGCGGTGATTATCAATAAATCGGAGCGGCGAGACATTGAAGCGATTCTGACCCTGGATGATCTGCGGCAAGTCTGATCGCAGCAATATAACTGATTGAAAATATGCAACGGGCGGTGGTCGTATCGACACTGCCCGTTTTTTTATCTAATAGGTCACCATTCCCATTGCGGACCGAAAAATGTCTCTCTGGTTGCTGGTTCAGTGCCATTCCATATACTTAAACCTGAATCATGGCCTTCTTTTGCTCCAGCACAGGGAAACAATGCCAATTCTACGAACCACAGCCTTAATCATTCTGGTCCTTTTCACCTTGCTCGGGTGGGCTTGCTGGCTGTACGCAGAGCAAATATTAAACGAGCTGGTGCGTCCGCAAATCGAACAGGCCATAACCCAGCAGCTGGCAGCCGAGGTCAAAATTGCAAGCATGGCCTGGACAGAGGATGGGCTGCGTGTGAACAGCCTGAGCATTCAGCGATCCGATGACTTGCTGTTAACAGTGTCCCAGCTTGAAATTGATTTTACCTTTGCCGGGTTATGGCAGCGGCGCCTGGATAAAGTTCAACTCATCGCCCCACAACTCAGAATTGCGCCTGCCAAAGACAAACCGGTAAGCGGAAAATCGCCAGCCGCTTTACCTGATAAATTCCCGCTGAGCATTGGCAGCCTGACCCTTGTCAATGGAGATTTGCTGCTCCAACTGGCAGAGCGACAGATCAGAATTCGCGAAATCGATTTTTCCGCAGCCCTGGACGCAGATCTCCCCTTCAAGCTTTCCGCCCTGATCGGAGAGAGCGACAGTCAGGCTATCACTGTCAACGGTCGCCTTAAATTGGCCCCGCAAGCCACCCTTGATCTTGAAAATATCCAGCTCAATGCGCAGTCGCTGCTGGCTAAGCCGCTCTCCCTGAGTGTTTCCTCAGCCGGACTCGAGCAGGGCGGAGGCACATTACAGGTTGGCCACTTCGATCAGCAACAGCTGCGCAATATCCTGACCGCCCTCGGCGAAAGCTATCCCCTGCCGGAAGACCTGCTGTTCTCACTGCAGGAAACCGAAATCGCTCTCAGCCTGGCAGAAAAATCGCTCAGCGCCAGAATCAAAGTCGCTGCAGGACTCTTGGCCATCAATGACCTCAGCGTCCCTTTCAACCTCAACAACCTTGAGCTCACCAGAGAAGCTGCCAACTGGCTGGCAGAAGGGAAGCTGAGCGGACCGGCGGGACTAAAACTAAGCTTTATCGCCCGACAAGAGGGTGCCGACCTGATCGGCAAGGCAAATATCGAGGTTCCGCAACCTGACCGCTTAAAAACCGAATTGCTTGGCGGCCCGCCACTCGGGCTCGCCGGCAGTCTACAGCTGGCTGTCGACTATGCTCTTGCAGATAAAAAGTTGCAGGCTTCCGCAGTTATCCGTGGCCAGGCAGCGACACGGCCTGAAAATTACCGCGTCAATCTGGCCCAACTGAGCGGCGAACTGACAGTGCAGGTTGATAACCAGCAGGAAAAGCTGTCGCTCAAGCTGCAACAAAATCAGCACTCGCTGCTGTCTGCCACGGGGGACCTTCAAAGTTTCACTTTCCAGCTCAGCTTGCCAGACCGCAAACAGCTTGCAGGCTTGCTCGCTCCTGAGCTGCTACCAGAGCAACTTAAGGCGTTTGCGAACCTGACCGCGGCCGGGCACTTAAGTAGCAACAAGCAGAAAACCTGGCAGGGCGAAATCGAGTTGAAGGTGCAAAACGCAGAATTAGCGGTTTTCAACTTCAAAGGCATTAGGCTTGAGGGTCAGTTGCAGCTGGCTGCTGGCCGGCTCAAAGCATCAGCGGTCAGATTGACTGCTGCAGCCGATCAGGGAGATAATCTTTCCGCCAAGATCAGCGCCCAACTCGCTGGTGAACTCTCCGCAGAGCGCTTCCAGATCACTCTGCACAAGCTTGGTCTGAGCGAATTCAATTACCTTTCGAGCTCCGGACAACATGGCCTGGGAAATGGCCGGGCTTCCCTGACCGGCCTGCTGCAGGGTCATTTTCCGCTCCAGCGTATCGAGCTTGAGATCTCCGCCAGCGCAGCCGCCGATGAACTGCTGTCCGGCGAAATCTATGCTGACCTCTCCACTCTGACCAGCCAGCTAAGCCTGGCAGGCCACCTCAGCCCGGCAAACCAGAGCTTGATCGCCCGCTCACTGGAAATAACGATTCCGACCATCGGCACCGCCAATGGCAACGGCCAGTTCAATCCTGAACAAGTGATTTTTCATGCTAGCGCAGAGTTTAATGATCTGGCGGCGACCTATGCCAAACATATTGGGCCGCTGCTGACTGAACTGCGGCCGAGAACCGCAGACTTGCGGGTCGCCGGGCGGCTGGCGATCGACAC
This sequence comes from uncultured Desulfuromonadales bacterium, assembly GCA_947259685.1. Next base: position 15,143 of record CAMYNC010000023.1, read on the forward strand.
CGAGCTGCGTTGGGCCCCGGCCGGCTGGCTGGTTTCCGGGCAGATACGGCCGCAGGGACTGGATGCGGTTTGGGATTTCTACGGCCTTGAAATGGCTGATGGAAAGGGTCGCATTCCTTACGCAGTGCAACAGGGCCGCCCCGTTGGGTTGGCGGATGACCAGATGGAGTTAAGCGGGGAGATTTCATTTGCCACACTGGCGCTTGGATTAGCCTCCCTTGACGCTGGCAGCCTGCAGTTGGCCGCCGAACCGAACCGCTTCGCCTTTCGCTCACCCCTGCGGCTGCAACTGGCGGGCGGGCAGGTCGCCATCGACCAGCTCGCTTTTGGCTGGGATCAGGGCGGGCCACATGGTTCGGTCCGTATCGGGATCAGCGATGTTGATCTCGCCGGACTCACTCAAGAACTGGGATGGCCACTGATGCAGGGTCAGTTTAGCGCCGATCTCGGTCTGCTGAGGTATTCTGATCAGCAACTCACCAGCCAGGGAAGCGCAAGACTGGAGGTCTTTGGCGGACGTTTTCAGCTGCGCAACATGCGCTACAGCGAGCCTTTTTCCCGATACCCCATTTTTCATGTCGACATCGATTTTTCCGACCTCGACCTGTTGCAAGCGACCCGTACTTTTGAGTTTGGTGAAATGAATGGCGTCGTCGATGGCTTCCTGCACAACCTTCGGTTGTTCGGCACCACCCCTTCGGCGTTTAAGGCGCAACTTAGCACCCGCAGCAAAGGCAAACGCAATATCAGCGTCAAAGCCCTGCAAAACCTCAGCATCATCAGCCAGGGTGGAATCTCTGCGGCGCTCACCCAGGGGATCTACCGTTTTATCGATTTTTATCGTTATCAAAAGATCGGTTTTGAATGTTCGCTGGAAAATGATATTTTTACCTTAATCGGCACGGCGCGCTCAGATTCCCAAAGATACCTGGTCTACGGTGGCCTGATGCCGCCACGGATCGATATCACCACCACCTCGCCGACGATTTCATTTAAAGAGATGGTCGCACGTCTAAGCCGTATCGAGCGCACCGGCAATTGAAACCAGAGTTCACCGGAGGATCGAATGAAAAAAATTACCCAGAGCCTGAGCCTGCTACTGATCTTCAGCATCATTTCCTGCGTCACCATCAACATTTATTTTCCTGCCGAAGAAATCCGCGGTGCAGCTGACAAAATCGTCAATGAAGTCTGGGGCGATGATGAAAGCAGCCAGGAGCCAGTTTCGGAACCAGCTCCTGGTAGCAGCATATTCGACCTGCTGCTACCGACTTCGGCCCATGCCGCCCAGGACATCGATGTCAGTACCCCGGAAATCAGGGCGATTAAGGACGCCATCAAGCAGCGCTCGACAGAGTTGTTCGGTTTTCTCGATTCAGGCCAGGTTGGTATCGGAGTCAACGGTCTACTGAAAATACGGGATACCGGCGGTCTCAACCTGAAAGAACGTGGGCAGGTCAACAAGCTGGTCAGTGCGGAAAATAAAGATCGCGGGCGACTCTACCAGGAAATTGCGGTGGCCAACGGTTTCCCCGACAAAGTGGATGAGGTGCAGAATATCTTCGCCGATTCCTGGCGGGATCAGGCTAAGGCGGGCTGGTATCTGGAACAACCGGGCGGCAGCTGGAAGCCAAAGTAAGCTTTAGCAAACACAGGCACCTAACAATAACAGCCGGGAGCAGAATTCAATTCTGCTCCCGGCTGGCCTCATTGGGCAGCAAACATCTCCCCAAAGCGCACCTCCTGCTCGGGGCTGCCGATTAGAATCAACCTCATCCCCTCTTCGAGCAACGTCTCCGGTACCGGCGCTGGCAGGGGTTCATCTTCACCCTGCTCAAGGGCAACGATGGAACACCCGGTGCTGGGGCGGATCCGTGAGGCGTCAATCGTCTTGCCAACCAGTTGCGGGGGCAGGTTGCGGCGAAACACGCTGATCCCTTCGGTGAGAAACACCGAGACCTTCGATTCGAGAATATTCATCAAGATGCTGGCGCCGACCGAGGCGTTGGAAACGACAAAATCGGCGCCGGCGGCATATAACGGCTCAACACTGGCTTCGGAGTTGGCACGAGCAACGATCCTGATATGGGGATTGCTGTGCCGACTGCTCAGGGTGAGAAAAATATTGGTGCTGTCGTCATTGGTGGTGATAATCAGCCCCTTGGCCTGTTCGATGCCGGCCTTTTTCAGCAACAGCCGATTAGTGGCGTCGCCGATAATCGGCACATGGGCCTCACAGTTCAGGTTTTCCGATTGATCGACCAGCATATACGGGACCGGCTTGCGATCAAGAAACTCTGCTGCGGCGCAACCGATCCGCCCATGGCCAAGAATAAACACCAGTTCATCAGCCGCCTGCTCACCGGTTAACTCTTCCATTCTGCTGAGTTGTTCGCGGGTCCCGGCCAGCACGGCCATCGAATCGGGGTGCAGCAGGGTATCCTTCGACGGCACCTCAAAGCGGCCCCGCCGCCAGACCCCAACCACCGTCAAGCCGGTCCGCAGACGAATTCGGGCCTGCTCCAGGGTCTGCCCGGCAAAGGGCGTCCCGTAAACCGGAATTTCAGCGATCTTCAGCGCACCGAAGGAACCAATGACATGCGCCAGGGCGCCGCAGGTGGTTGCCCGAATCCCCAGGGTGCGGCCAATAATCCGCTGTAACGGCACTGCCTGATCGGCACCGGCCAGCCTGAGCAGTTCGATATGTTCGGCATCCTCCGCCACCACCGCGATGGGGGTTTTGCAAAACGAGCGAACTGTCAGGCAGAGATCGGTATTTTGCGTATCACCCAAAGTGGCCATCACATAACGCGCTGATTCGATGCGTAAATCACTCAATAATGTGCGATCAGTCGGCAAACCGCAAGCCACCTTGATGTTACCCTGATCCTCCAACTCGAGCGACTGCTGGTAATCCTCGGTGATCACAGCAAACGACAAGTTGTCGCTCTGTAATTTGGCGACTAACGCCATGGTGGTCGGATTGACGCCGAAGATCAGCACGTGATCCCGGGTGCCAGGCGGCAAAGAAATCCGTGGCCGGTAGCGCAAGCGTTGTTCTATCCAGGGCGCGACAAACAGACTGATAATCCCAAAAGGCAGGATAATCAGCAGAAACACCACCCCGGAGAGCGTGACCAGAGCGGCAAAGGCGTAACCAAGGTCGGTATGGAAAGTAATATCGCCGAAGCCGAGGGTGGTCATGACCGTCAGCGTCCAATAGACTCCGGCGATAAAAGAAAATTCGCGCCCTTCAAGTTCCAGCATCAGATGCCGGAACAGCACCGCATAAACCAGGATCAGGATCAGCAGAAAGGCACAATAGATCAGCAGCACTTTCAGGTTCTGGCGCGCCTTCCCGCGCAGGAAAAAGGCAATTTCGGCGGAAATTGTTTTCATTGTTCGCTATCCCAATTCGTCCCAGCCCGGTTCGTGCAGGCGCTCAATTAAAGATTAGCTAATGGTAACAGGTAATCTGCTCCTCGGGAGAAAATAATCCTGCGCTGCATAGCATCTACGGCTTGATTTTCCGACCATTGTCATTGCATGATCGGAAAGCAATTCAGCAACGCTAATCAATAACAGGATTAGAATCGATGTCCGATTTCGAGAGAAATTCTCCCTGGATCTGTCACGTCTGCGATAAAAAATCGGACCAGACCGAAGGTCAGGCTTGCAGTGAATGCTTCAAAATTGCCTGCTCTCAGCATTTGCATATTGCCAGTCGGCTGAACCAGGATTCCGGCCTTTACGAACTGAAACAGGTCTGCGTCGAATGCCAACTGCGGTCACAATTGTAGCAAGAGACTCCTTCGCCTTAACATCGCCCTTAGTTTGCGCCCTCATTGAGCTTTGTCTGCCGATAAAATTTCATAAGAAACATTTAACCGGTTCCATTAAAATTAAATTTACCTTATAATCACGACCAAACCAATTCTGCCCTGGAGACCAGCTATGCTCTCGATCGAATGTCCTCACTGCGGATTAATCAAACAAGCGTCGGCAGATCAGTTGCCAGACCATGAAATCAGTCTGAAGTGCCCAAAATGCACCAATACCTTTGATTTTGATCCGATTGTCGCCAGCCTGGTTGCAGCGGACGACCCACGACCCGTACCACCCGCAGCAACAACTCCGGCACCTGTATTAACCGGCCAGCCCGCAACGGGTCGCCGGCAAGAACCAACTTCGGATTCCAAAGCGAAGCAACCGCAACGCTCCGAGATGCTGCGCATCGGCGAACTCTTTTCCCGAAGCTGGCAGGCATTTAAAAACCGCATCTGGACCCTGCTGGGGATCTACCTGCTCGGCATACTGCTGATAGCTGGGGCAGCACTGCTGTTGCAGTTGGGAACCAATCTACTGCTGACGATGTTCGGCGGAAGTATGGCCGGACCGGCCGTCAGCGTGTTGCTCATGATTGGTTTGGTATTTCTCGCCGGCACCTGGATTGCGGCGGCATCAATCTACGCCATTGTTGAAAAAACCAGCGCCAAGAAAGCCCTCGGCATGGGGCTCAGTCGAATCTGGGCCTATCTTTGGCTGTTTTCTCTGCTCGGTCTGATCATCTGCGGTGGCTACGGTCTACTGATTATCCCCGGGGTGCTGTTCACCCTCTGGTTCTTCTTCGCCCAGTATATTCTTGCGGCGGAAGACACCTGCGGCATGGATGCCCTGCTGAAGAGTAAAGAGTACGTCCGCGGCCATGGCTGGGCGGTCTTCGGCCGGTTGTTGTTGCTGATGCTGATTTTCCTACCGATCGGTTTCATTCCCCTGGTCGGGCCTTTTTTGTCACTGCTGCTCGCCCCATTCTCGCTGGTCTACTACAACGAAATCTATCAGGATCTGCGCCAACTGAAGCCGGACCTGGTTTACCCCAGCTCGACCGGCTTCAAAGCGGCCTTGATCAGTCTCGGGATTGTCGGGGTTCTGCTGGTTCCGGTGTTGGCTTACTTCTCCGCCGGCCCGGAAGCAAGGCAAGCGGTATCGCTGCTGGCCAGTATGTCGGCTGGCGATTTTCAGTTCCAAAACAACGAAACGGAGCTGGCTGAGTTCGACAGCCAGCGGCAAGCGCAAAGCCCGCAAGACTCCTCGAGCACCAAACAGGTGGTCAAGCAGAAAAACCCCCTTGATGATCTGATGGTATATATCTATGCACTGAACTATAAGGGCAAGATCACCCTGAACGGGAAAGAATTCTATGTGATTAAGGGCGATCCAGATATGAACTATAATTATTCAACTGGCGGTGCTTTGACTTATGGAAAAAACGTTTTTCAGGTGGATTACGCATCGCTGCCCGACCCCTGGAAGTTGGAACTGAGAATCAAGGTCTATAAGCCGAATTGGCAAACCGGCGGCAGAACCATCTTTAAGGAATGGCTTTTGGAAGATTCAGGAGGCTCGAAAACCTTTAAGATAGAAATCAACCCTGAGCAGGTCGAAAAAACTTAAGGGCGAGCAACTGGTTAGTGATAGGCGGCAGAAATCCGCTCTTCACCAATTGCCAGCCAGGCGAGAAACTCATTCCAGTTGAAGGGCTTGCGAAACACTTCGAAGCCGAGCTGTATTGCCAGCTGCTTATCCTGCTCACGCCAGCAAGCGGACATGATAGCCTTATGCTGCTCCTTGAACTGGCGGGAGCGTTGCGCCTGCTGCTGAATGAACTCCATACCGCTCATTCCGGGCATCCGGTTGTCGGTAATCAAAAAATCGATGCAAGGGGCTTCCCCGTCGCAACCGCAACTGGACTCGCCAAAGAGCGGACAATGCAGGGGCGAGTCATAACTGGCAACCTGATGACCACGACGTTTTAACATCAACTCGAGCAGCCTGCGCATATTCTCATCATCTTCCAGCAGCAAGGTTCGAAAAAACATCTTCAGCACCTCTTGGAGTTTCCGCTGAATAAGGGAATTGCCAACCGAAAAGGTCATATTTATGGCTTTAATTATACCCATCCCGGGGAAACAAATCCACTCGAAGAGCCGCAAATAGTCTCCTCTGAACAACTGAACTAATACTGGAAATATCGACCTGCTAACCCTATAGTACATAGATATCCCCGATTTGATAGCTTCCTTTAATAGGGCCAGGAATGCCGAGCATACAAATTCATTTCCCCGCAACAACCAAGGCGCAACTGTCACTTGGGGCTTTGCTGACCGCCGCGCTGCTGACAAATCTTTTTCCGCTCGATATCCCGCTGATCTTTCTCTATCTGCCGGCAAGCCTCTTCATCTTTATCACCTACAGGCTTTTCGGAGTTGCCTGGGGCGCGGTCTGCGCCCTGCTGGCGGCCACCATGGTCCCCTTCTCGGTCGGCCATGCCTACGCCATCGTCTGGTATTTACTCGAGTATTCTTTTGTCGCCTGGAGTGATTACGGCAAACAGCGCCAGAACCTAATCTTGAGCGACGCCCTTTACTGGATCTTTCTCGGCTCACCCCTGGTGCTGCTCAGCTTTTTGTTCCTGGGAGTTAACCTGGAAGTCGGCTTGTTGATTTCCGCCAAAAACTGCGTCAACGGCATCGCCAATGCCACCCTGGCCAGCCTGCTGCTGCAGAACCTGCCTCTGCGGCGCTGGCTGCTTGGCGAATCTGAGGACCCGCGAACGCCAGTGTCCGACCAAATCTACAGTTTACTGTTGGGATTTCTGATTCTGCCCGCGCTGGTGATGCTGATTGCCCACCTGCTCGGGTCGGTGGCGTCGCTCGAGTCACGAATTGCGCAGCAGTTAACAGAGAAGGCGAATAGCCTGAATGCGGAGTTTATGCTACTGGCCGGAGTTCAGAAGCAGGGCGCTGATGCCAACCGAAGCAGCCTGGTCGAACAGATGCAACAGCATTGGCAGCGGCAAGCTAAGGGAAAAGGATTGTGGACCCTGACCCTGCTGAACTACGACAAGGTGCTGCTAAGCACCTCAGCTCATCATGACCCGGGAGATAAATACGACCATGTAACCAATGCCGAACTGATACCGGTAACTGCAGAGGTGACCCACCGGATTCCCCATGCAGCGAACTCTAACGTGCCGATCGCTGCCCGCTGGCGGAATTCCAGCTATCTGCACTTCAGGAATCTCGACATCGTGCCTGGCTGGCGGCTGGTCGTGGAACAGCCGGTAAAGCCCTTTCTTTCCGATCTGCGCTGGACAGCAATCCGGACGTTTGGCCTGCTGGTGATCCTGCTCTACCCGGCCCTCTATCTGGCCCGCTTGGTCAGCCAGCGAATCGCCTCTCCCCTGACGAAGCTTTCGCTCTTAACCAAAGGTCTACCCGAACGCTTGCGGCAGGGAGTGAACGAGCAACTCTGGCCAAGTTCACGTATCGATGAAATCGAGGACTTGATCGACAATTGTCGGCTGATGAGCCAGAGTCTGCAGCTGACCTTCAGCGACCTGCAGCAGGCCCAGCAATCGCTCGAAGACCGGGTCCTGAAACGCACCGAAGAGCTGGCCATAGCCAATCAGAACCTGCGCGAAAACGAATCGCACCTGGACCATCTGGCGCACCACGACCCGCTGACCGATTTACCAAACCGCCTGCTATTCAAGGACCGCTTGGAGCACGCGATAGCCAATGCAAAACGCAATAGCACCAAAGTTGCGCTACTATTCCTCGATTTGGATCGCTTTAAAACCATCAACGACTCGCTCGGCCACAACTGTGGCGATCGGCTGCTCTGCGAGATTGCCGGCCGGCTGCAGGCCTGCTGCCGGGGCAGTGATACTGTCGCCCGCCTTGGGGGAGATGAATTCATTTTGTTGCTGGAAAGTGTCTCCAGCAGAGCGCAGATTACCGCGGTGGCGGAAAAAGTTCTTAAGCAGGTGGCGCTACCGGTAGCTGTTGAGGGACACAAACTCTCTACCACCACCAGCATCGGCATCAGCCTGTGGCCGAACGACGCTGAGGAGGCTGAAGCCCTCATGAAAGCCGCCGATGCCGCCATGTATCGCGCCAAAGAGATGGGCCGCGGCAGCTACCAGTTTTACACCGCCGATATGGATGCCCGCGCTCATGAGTTGCTGCTGCTGGAAAGCAGCCTGCGGCAGGCACTGGAGCAGGAACAGATTTTACTGCACTATCAGCCACAGATCGAACTGGCCAGCGGTCGACTGATCGGCTTTGAGGCCCTGATCCGCTGGGATCATCCTGAGCACGGCTTGCTGTTGCCGAATGCCTTTATTCCGCTGGCCGAAGAAACCGGACTGATCGAACCGATCGGCGAATGGGTGATAGAAACAGCCTGCCGACAAAATAAAATCTGGCAGGACTGCGGCTATCCACCGGTACGCATGGCAGTAAACATCTCGGCGCGGCAATTCCGCCACAGTGATCTGCTGGAATGGATTCAAACCGCCCTGCAACAAACCGGGCTGGCCGCCAACTGGCTTGAGCTTGAGCTGACTGAGAGTATGGTAATGGGGAATACCGAAAGTGCCATCCTGATTATGCAGGCACTGAAAAACCTCGGCGTGCATTTGGCGATCGACGATTTCGGTTCCGGCTATTCATCGCTGGCCTATCTGAAGCGTTTTCCGATTAGCAAACTGAAAATTGCCCAGGCATTTATCAGCGACCTTCTCGACGATAATAACGATGCGGCCATCGCTGCTTCTGTCATTGCCCTGGCCCAGAGTATGAATCTGGAAGTGATTGCCGAAGGGATAGAAAACAGTGCTCAGCTGGAACTGCTCGCCCAGAAGGGGTGCCAACAGGGGCAAGGCTATTATTTCAGTAAGCCGCTATCGACCGAAGCAGTACCGAACTATTTCGCCGCTCTGGCTGCTGGCGAAAAAAAGTCAAGGGAGATTTCATGAGTCGTGCCTCCAACAACAGCCGCCCAGTCTACTCCTGTCAACAGGGGCGACTTTGCCCCAAGTGCAGTCAGCCACAGCAACACTGTCGCTGCCAGAAGCAGAACACAGCCCCGAAAAATGATGGTATCGTCCGTATTCAGCGGGAAACCAAGGGCCGCAAAGGCAAAGGCGTCACCCTGATTACCGGGGTGCCACTGAGGGGTGATGAATTAAAGATACTGGCCAAGCAATTGAAACAGAAATGCGGCACCGGTGGCACGGTGAAAGACGGGCTGATTGAAATTCAGGGGGATCATCGCGATCTGCTGTTGCAAGAGCTGCAGGATCGCGGTTGGCAGGTAAAAAAGGCCGGAAGCTGAGAAAAACACTCTACCGGTGGTCAAGGCGCCTCAGCTCCAACTTATCGATTCCGGAATTACGTCGACCGAGCTGATCGGTGACATCCCAAACGACATTCAGCGGGGTTCCAGCACCGAAAGCTTCGGGTTGCTTCGGGTGGATCATGACCGCCATATTGAACATCGAGATAAAATAGTTGCCGCTAATCTGCTCCCCCGCCTCATTAAGCACCCGAAAACTGTTCACAGAAATCGGCCGATCAAAGCTGATCATCAACTCTTTCGGTGCCGCCGCATCCGACTCCCAGACCCCGGCAGCCAATAAGAGCTGTGGATCGCCAACCGGCACAATAGCCTCAGGTTGACTTTGAAAACCTGCCTCTGGCTGATTGGGAAACGGTTGGTCATCAAGCCACAGCTTAACCCGTTCGACCGACTCAAATTGGCAGGCGGTTTCGGTGAGCGAGCGAACCAATGGGGACAGATCATGTGGTTCGTCCTGATGCAACCGGCGCAGATAGATCTCCGCAGTGCTCTCCTCCATGGCGAGGCGCTTTAGGTTAATTTTCCCTGCAAAGGGATCATAGGCAAGTGTCCCCTCGGCCAAGATCAGCTCCCCGCCGATCAACCGGGAAAGTATCTGCTCCAAGCTTTCAGCTTCGCTGAATAAATACAGCGGCATGGGTTTCACCCGCGCCGGGTCTTTTAGCAACGGAAAATAGCCGACCAGCGCAAAGGCACGCCCCTCTTTGACCTGCGGGGGTTGACCAAAATGTCGTAAATAGGCTGAATTGGCCTCGACAAAAGCTTCGCTGGTTGCTTCAGGCTCAGCCTGCTGGCAACCGCTCAACAGCAGAAACAGAATCGCCAAGAAAACGTTGATGGTCTTCATAGGTCCTCCCCGACAATGATAGAATAGCATATTAATCCCTGGCAAACGGTACGTCCTGGATCGTCAAGGTTGCCAACCGAAGGGCAGAATAAGGACAATTTTTTCCCTTTACCAGCAACAAACTATTGCTGGTTTCTTGACAGAAAAGCAATAAATTGCTCTAATATACCGGCTTAAGTCCTGTTATATTTTGTCTGCCAAGGAGTCTCCATGAAAAAGTTAATCGCCTGCTGTTTGTTCCTGCTGGTTGCTGGCCCCTGTTTTGCTGAAATGATCAGCGTGGTGCATCAACCAGCCGAACTGAAAGACCAGCCGCATGCAGCACGCGTCAAGGTCCTTAGTCAGCTCCCTCTCTATGCTCCCCTGAAAGTGCTTGAAGCCGGCCGGGAATACCTTAAAGTCCAGGATTATAGTGGCCGCACCGGTTACGTCCACAAAGCGGTGACCGGTGAAGTTGCCAGTCTGGCCGTGAAAGCGGAGGTCTGTAACGTGCGCAGCGGCCCGGGGATTGAATATCCGATCGCCTTTAAAACCACCCGCGGGAGCAGCTTCAAGGCGTTAACCAGAACCGGAGAATGGATCGAAATTGTTAACGTTCAGGGGCAGCTGGGCTGGATCTGGCAGAAACTAACTTGGGGCTACTGAGTTCGACTCCCCACAGATTTCACTAGAAGCCGCTCTCGGGCGGCTTCTAGCATCTTAGCTCATGGATAGTTAAGGGCTGGAGGCAGAAAGCCGAAAGTTTTCCGCTCAAACCAACCTGACGGGGGCAAACCCACCGCCCTCAGTCCTTAAGTTGGTCACTTGCCCTTGATAAAGGCGGGCACCCACCCCGAGCAGACGATCTCGGTAGACAAACAGCCGCATATCAACTTTGAAAGCAGCACCATCCTGAGCCTCTTCTACGGAGGGCAAAACCAGATCCTGCACCAGGGTGGTCGCTGGCTCCTGTTCGGCAAAGCGTTTACGGGTGATGCTCTTGCCCAGCAGGACACCGCGACTACCGAAACGGCTGACCGGCTTGAAAACCAGCTTTTTCCGCTCCTGCCAAAGCTGCTCAGGATCACAATCAGCCAACAGTCGGCTGCGCGGCACCATCTCCAGCAACAGCTGGCGTTCAGCTGCGGTCAGGTTGAAGTCCAGCAAAGCCTCTTCAGCGGACCAGAGAATCATCCGCCGCTTGTCGGCCAACAGACCGTAGGCAAAGGGATTGGGCGAAAGGCAGACTGTCCTGGCTAAATAAGCCTTTTGCAGTTCAGCCATGTTCAACTGTTCAAGAAAAAAATCACAGTGCCGGTTGTAGATCAGATCTATTTTCCGTTCTCCCAACCAGACGCCCTCAGCAGAAATACACAACTCCTCCGGAGCGGCAATCTCCACCCAAAACCTCTGCTGCCGCAGCCAGTCACGACAAGCATGCATTTCCGGGTACAGCGGCTGTTCCTGCGGATCTTCATCGAGGATGAGTAATGACTGGAGGTTACTAGAATTGCTGGAAAAATCGGCCCATTCCTGCCGAAAACTGGCCAGCAATCGATTCTCCAGCCGCTGTGACAGCTGAATCGGGTGATCCTGGTGGGTCTGAGCCTCGCTCAGCCAGGCGATATAGCCACCACCTGCATTGGTATTGACTTCAATCAACCGCGGCCCCTCAGCGGTCAAATGAAAATCATAGCCCATCATCAGCGCGGCGTGGCCGGGATTAAAGCGAGCACTTGCTGGCAGGTCCGGCAAGACCTGCTGACGATATTCGGGCTGCTGGCTCAACCGAAACAACAGGCGCACCAGGCGCATCATCTGCCACAGATCCTTACGCGGCAACAAAGCCGGAAGCTTACTGATCGGGAGTTCCTTCAAAGGAGGCATGCAGATCCTGTTTAAAAGGAGTTGATCCGGCGGATGAACGCCTTGAGCAACCCATAGCTGCGGCGGTTAAACTCCATGGTCAGGCGCGGCAAAGGCAGCAGATCGGGTTGGTCGGCCTCTTCCGGCAGCGCAGTGGTCAAGCGCATGGAGCCGCCGGGGGCAAGGATTTCGCTGAATTCACTGCTGAGGGTCTGCAGATGGCTCGAATCCAGAGCCTTATTGAGACGGATCACCAGTTTATCTTTGACGAAGCGCATCGAATGATAATTGCGATAAAAATCATCGATGACCTGTACCGCCTCTTCGGGGTCTTTGGTAATCGTAAAAAGGGAGAAATCCTCGCCGCTGATCAGCCCGCGTTTGAGCAGGGCATCCCGAATGAAATTGAAGAACATATCCCAATAGCCGCCGTTGTCGTCGTCGATCATGATCAGTGGAATCGGCGGATTCTTGCCGGTCTGCACCAGGGTCATGACCTCCATCCCCTCATCCAGGGTCCCGAAGCCACCTGGAAACAACACCACCGCATCCGCTTCTTTTACAAAGGCGACCTTGCGATTAAAAAAGTATTTATAGTTGATGATCTTATCGCTGTCCTTCATGACCGGATTCATATCCTGCTCGAACGGCAGATCGATATTGACGGCAAAAGAGTTCTCCGCTCCGGCGCCTTCGTTACCGGCGAGCATGATTCCCGGGCCGCCGCCGGTAATGACCATGTAATTGCGTTCCGCCAGCAGCCGCGCAAATCGCACGCACTTCTGGTAGATCGGCTCGTTCGGCCCAGTGCGGGCACTGCCGAAAATACTGACTTTTTTCCGGTGCCGGTAGGGGGCGAAAATCTTGTTGGTGAAACGCATCTCCTTCATAGTTGTGCGCATCAGCTTCTGATCAGCCAGATAGTCGTTCTCCTGGCCCGACTTCAGCGCACCAAGAATCATCTGCCGGATCATTTCCGGATGGTGGACACCGGTCCGCTGCAGCAGGTCATCGATCAGCGCATCTATTTCCCCATTGGTGCGTTCAAAGCTTAATTTCATGGCATAACTCCTCTGGCCCCAGCAGTTGCAACGTCTGAAGACTTTGATTTACGGGCCAAATATGGTTTTCCGGCCAGCCGTTGATCCTGGAGCAATAATCCAGTCAGTCCCCCGCCAGCATAACGATCGGAGAATTCCAGATAAACAGCCCGCAGGCGTTGCTCTACAGCGTAAAACTCAGCAATCTCCTCGGGCGATAATGCGGTTTCGATTATATCACAAACAAAACTGATGCAGTTGTAAGGTCGGCTGGCGACGTCTAACTCACAGCCCGATCCAGCCAGAAAAGGACAGCTGCGGGAAAAATCTGGCGGCGGCGGCCGTTCCGCTCGCTGCAGATAGCTGAGCAGGTTGGCCAGAGTCATGTGGTTGTGCCCTTTGGCGCAACAGTCTCCCAGACATTCCCGACAGGCCCGTTCCCCGCTAGCGCAACGAAACAACCGGTCCAACTCTAATTGCAGCAGGGAAAGCTGCTCTAACCGCCGGGCAATCCAGGTTTTTTCAGCGGCTGGCAATTTACCGTATTCATCATCAATCTGCTGAATTAACTGTTGCCAGCGCTGCTGACGATCTTTCTGCAAAAACAGCTGCCTTCCATAAAGAACGGCAGCACAACGCCTGAGTTGTGCTGCCGAAGAATTGGCCAAAGAAGTCCGTAAGCCGGGTTCTGTTCCCTGCCGAGGTTACCCTCGAGCAAGGCGATGATCATTCATCTAGGGCCGCCGTTGCCGACGGTCTCAAGCAGCCAGACCCGGGAACTTTGGACGGACCGTCCTCAAGCGTTCCTCTATTCGGCCTTGCTCCGGATGGGGTTTACCTAGCTCTCGGCGTCACCGCCGAAACTGGTGAGCTCTTACCTCACCCTTTCACCCTTACCCACTTACGCCAAGGCGTCGGTAGGCGGTCTCCTCTCTGTGGCACTTTCCCTGGGGTTGCCCCCGGTCCCCGTTAGGGACCATCCTGTCCTATGGAGCCCGGACTTTCCTCCCGCCCACCCAAGGTGAGCCGGCGATCATCTGTCCTTCTTTGACCAAAATGTTTCTAGACTTCCTGTTCGACGTAAAGCAGGCGGTTGCAGTGCGGACAGGTCTGTAATTCGGTAACCCGCAGCAAAGTATTGTACTGCTGCGGCGGCAGCTGCATATTACAGCCGAGGCAGGCACCGTTGCGGGCCAGGGCCAAGGCCAGGCCGGCCCGCCGCTTGAACAACGCCTGATATTTGCGCAGCAGCTTCGCCGGGACATCACTGGCAACCGCATTGCGGGTCTCTTTGCGTTTTTGCAAAGTTGCCTCACTGTCCGCCATCAGTTCAGCTAATTCGGCACTGCGAGCGTCAGCCTTTCCTGCAATTGCCGCCATTTCAGCCTGCTTTTCCTGCTGATCTTCCTCAAGAGAGGAGATTTCCTGCTGCTTGGCCTGCAGCTGATCTTCCAGGTCCTTGTTAGCCTTTTTCGCCATGTCGATCTCTTTGAGGACCGCGACATATTCCTTCTGGGTCTGGATCTCCGGTAGCCGACCTTCGACCCTGCTGACATTGTCGCGTTCTTTCAGCAGATCCTGCTGTAACTGCGCCTCAGCCTGCTGCAGTACCGCCAGCTCCTCGTTCAGTTCATCGAGCATCGCCTGGACCCGTCCGGTGTCGCTCTCGAAGCTTGCAAGTTCATCCTGATAGCCTTTGCAAGTCGCTTCGATCGCACTGATTTCCTGATCGATCTCTTGAAGTTCTTTCAGCAGGTTCATCTTTTCATGCACGTTTTCAGCCTCCGTTTATACTCATTTGTCGCAATGAGTGGTTCTGACAGTCAGCCAAGGGTGAGGAAGGGGTCTTGCTCTGCTGTCATTTCGAGAATTTCTATCGGCAGTTGCCGTTTTCCAACAACCTGGCGCAAGCGGCTGGAAAGCTCTGCCACCATTAAATGTTCGGTCGCAAAATGTCCGGCATCGATCAGCGCCAAGCCTTCGGCGCGCGCGCGCTGGGCATCGTGGTATTTGACATCTCCGGTCACCAGGCAATCAGCTCCCTGGCGCAGAGCGTCGCTCAGCAGTGAAGCGCCGCTACCTCCACAGACGGCAACCTTGCGAATCGTCTGCTGCAGATCGCCGACCAGGCGCAATGCGGGAGTCGCTAAACGCAGCCGCACCTGTTCGGCAAAGAGTTGCAAGGACAGTGGCTTAGTCAGAACGCCAATCCGCCCAAGGCCGACATCTGAGCGGGAATTTGCCAAAGGGAGCAAATCGTAGGCAACTTCTTCGTAGGGGTGGGCTTTGAGCATCCGCGCAACGACCTTATTCAGCCGAGCGGCGGGCACAATCGTTTCCAGGCGAAATTCTTCGGTTTCTTCCTGTTGCCCAACCTCGCCGATATACGGGCTGGTCCCCTCCTCGCCACGAAAAGAGCCGGTGCCGGCAGTGCGGAATGAGCAACGGTCATAGTTGCCGACCTGGCCAGCTCCGGCAGCAAAAACTGCTTCCAGCACCTCAGCTTCATGCCCCGCTGGCACAAACACCACCAGTTTGTAGAAGCTGCCGCTTTGTGGAGGTTCCAGCGGCCGCGTATCCGCCAACCCAAGTCGGCTCGCCAGCCAATCGTTCAAACCGTCGGCAACCCGATCGAGGTTGGTATGGGCACTGAGCACAGCAATGTTATTGCGGATGGCGCGAAACAGCACCCGACCTGTTTCATCAGTGGGAGTCAGGCGTTTCAAGGGTCGATACAGCAGCGGATGGTGGGAGATAATCGCTTGCGCGCCAACACTTTCCGCTTCACGCAAGGCCGCTTCTTCAGCGTCCAGGCAAACCAGCACCCGGCCGACTTCGGCATTGGGGTCACCGACCTGCAGACCGACATTATCCCAATCCTCAGCCAATCCAGGAGGACAAAGAGCGTTGAGGATGCCGAGCAGATCGTTGACCCGAGCGGTGTTCGGCTTAGCCATCAATCCCCCCGACAAAAAGAAAGAGTGCACCGGTTTCCCGGTGCACTCTTGATCTATCTGGTTTTCCCCCTGTGCGAGCCCTGTCGCAATCTCTACGCATCCCGGTTAATTCTGGAAGCGCGTCAGCTTTTGTAAAGCGGTTCGCGTTCAACGCAATCAAACCTGCTGTTTCAGGACGGCACAGCCGTCGGGGGTTAATCTTGGTGGGCCCACCAGGACTCGAACCTGGGACCAGCCGGTTATGAGCCGGCGGCTCTGACCAACTGAGCTATAGGCCCTTTGCACAAGCGCTAATAGTAAGAAAAACCCTTGAGCCGCTTGGCCCGGCTCGGATGACGCAACTTGCGCAGCGCCTTGGCTTCGATCTGCCGGATCCGCTCGCGGGTGACGTTGAAATCCTGCCCGACCTCTTCCAGGGTATGATCCGATTTCTCGCCAATCCCGAAGCGCATCCGCAGGACCTTCTCCTCCCGCGGGGTCAGCGATGCCAGTACCCGCGAGGTCTGGTCGGAAAGGTTGCCCTTGATAACCGCTTCCAGCGGGGAGACCACCCCTTTATCTTCGATGAAATCGCCCAGCGAGGAATCCTCCTCCTCGCCAATCGGGGTCTCCAGACTGATCGGCTCCTTGGCGATCTTCAAGACCCGGCGGACTTTATCCAGGGGCAGATCCATCCGCTCGGCGATCTCTTCTGGAATCGGCTCACGGCCGAGCTCCTGGACCAGCTGCCGTGAAGTGCGGATCAGCTTGTTAATGGTTTCGATCATATGCACCGGAATCCGGATGGTGCGGGCCTGGTCGGCGATCGCCCGGGTGATCGCTTGACGAATCCACCAGGTGGCATAGGTGGAAAACTTGTAGCCACGCCGGTATTCAAACTTATCGACCGCCTTCATCAGGCCGATATTCCCTTCCTGAATCAGGTCGAGAAACTGCAGACCGCGGTTGGTATATTTTTTGGCAATCGAGACCACCAGTCGCAGGTTGGCTTCCACCAGCTCGGTCTTGGCCTTTTTCGCCCGCCATTCGCCGCGATACACTTCTTTGAGGTATTCAAGCAGATCTCCCGGCTCAAACCCCGACTCTTCTTTGACCCGCTTGAACTTACGCTTGGCGGCCTTCAGACGCTTCTCAACGGTCAGCAGGACATCACCAGAGACGTTAAGCTCTTCGGCAACCGCATGCGCCTCGTCATCATTTTTGCGCATCCGTCGCAAGTAGCTGCGGATCTCTTTGTAGGGCTTCCCGATCTGTTGCTCACAGTTGGCGACCTCGCCCTGCCCCTTTTTGACCTGCTCACCCATCTCCTTGAGACGATCAACGATCTTGGCAACCTGGTAATCTTTCAACCGTACCTGGCGCATCAGCTCGGTCATTTCTTCCCGCTGAGCAGCCTGTTTCTTTTCCAGGGACTCACGTTTTTTAGCCGGCAGATCGCCCGCCAGTTCTTCAGTCAACTGGCCGAACTTTTCGTCCATCGGCTTGAGCAGCTCATAGAGACCCATCAGCCGCTCCCGCTGCCGTTCTTCGGCTTCACCACCCTCTTCTTCATCATAGTCACGGGTGATATCAGAAACGCTGGCCTGGGTCTTTTCCAGTTTTTCCAGCAGGGTCATCACGTCCCGCGCAGCGATCGGGGTGCGCATCACCACCTTGGTGACCAAAGCCTCGCCCTCTTCGATCCGCTTGGCAATCTCTACTTCACCCTCACGGGTCAGCAGCGCCACCTGCCCCATCTCACGCAGATACATCCGCACCGGGTCGCTGGTGCGACCAAGGGTTCCGGCTTCCAGTTCGACATCACCCTCATCGGTGTCGTCGTCATCATCGTCATCGTCCTTAGGGGTTTGTGCCTTGCTGTCAGAATCGACGATTTCGATATCCATCTCACCGAACATGCTCATCACATCCTCAAGCTGTTCTGAGGAGACCATGCTTGCCGGCAGGATATCGTTCACTTCATCATAGGTCAGGAAGCCCTTTTCCTTCCCCATATCGATCAGCTGCTGAACCTCTTCTGGATTCCCTTTTTTCGCCATTTCTGCGTCTTCTCCTCTGGACCTGTTATCGGCACAGGCCGCTGCATGCTTTCAAGTTTAACCGTTACTTCAGTTTAGTAAACTCATCCATTAAATCTTTCGCCCGGGCAGCGTCACCACCTTGCTCTGCCTGACGGATCTGCCCCAGCAATTCTTCACGTCGTTGTTTTTTGTTGTCACGCTCCAGGCTTTGCCGGCAGCCAGTCAGCATCTCGTGCAGACTGCCGGTCAAGATATTCGGGTCGACCTCAAGCAGAGCTTCTGCCGCAGCCCTCTGTTCTGCACCAAGCTTGGCAATCAGCCCTTCCAGCTCAGTCGCGGGGGAATCCCCCAGCAGAGCCAACAGCCGTTCGGCCAACTGCAGAGCCTGAGGATCATAAAAGTAGGCCGCAACCCCGTCGCCGGAAATTTTCTGCCGTGCATCCGGTTCATGCAGAATCAAGCAAAGCAGCATCTTTTCAGCCCGATGCCAAGCCAGCGGAACAGCTTGCG
>CAMYNC010000024.1 GCA_947259685.1 uncultured Desulfuromonadales bacterium
GGCGGGCATCGGGAGAGAACTGGTAGCGCTCCAGCATCGCCTGGATAGCGGTCGGGTTAATAACGAGATGAGATTTGTCCTCCTTGCCAGATAGGTCGCTTGCCCTCTTAGCGGCAGAACTCGAACTGGTCATCTTCTGCTCCTGTTTTTTTCCTCCGTCTCGTTTATTTTAATCAACTCAAGGGTGAACTATACCCCGCCCACAAATCTACCCTGAGAGTTACAGCTTACCCCCATGTGGTTGCCCGGAGTACAAGCGCCCGTTTTTTGTCTGCAAAAACTTATTGAGAGCGATCTCTTCCTGCTTCAAAAAACCCTTGGCTGGCAAGCTGCCATTACTCACCAGTTCGATCACCGCACAAGCTGACGCAGCAGTGGTCCAAGAGATGGCCCGCCAGCGGCGGCCGGCAATCTCGACCGGTCGGTAAGCCTCGACGAACTCTTCGCGGAGCAACCGTCCCTGCTCCCAGCCCTCCGCCGAGGCATGAACATAAACCACATCCTCACTCACCGGTGGCTTGGCATGCACCAGGATCTCGCCGGCCTTCTTGCGATCCTCGCGCATCAGCAGCTCGTGAAAAAAGAAATTCATCAATTGCGCATGTCCGGGGTAGCGCATCGACTTGTAGTCCAGGTTTTCCACCTGCCCCAAATAGGTTTCGCACATGGTTCCCAGGCCGCCGGAGGTGGTAAAGGCCTCGAGCTGAATCCCGTTAATGACAATTTTCTCCAGCCACTCCAGGGGCGAAACCCACTTGTGCTGGCCATGCTCAATCACCTCGCAGTCGTTAAGATACTCGTTAACCACCCCCTCGGGAGACCAGTTAAAGGCATAAGAGAGCAAACCGGTGGGATGACTCGGCAAGGCGCCAACGCGCAGTTTGATACTTCTGATCTTCTCCAGTTTATTGGCCAGTGAGGCACCGACAATGGCGATAAATCCCGGTGCCAGGCCGCATTGCGGCGCCATGACCGCTTTGGAGGACTTACTCATTTCGATGATCGCCTTGGTGGTCGGCACATCTTCGGTCAGATCGAAATAATGCACACCATGCTCATGTGCCAGGGCGGCTATTTCGAGATTAAAACTGTACGGCAGGCATGAAATGACAGCATCGAAACCACGCAGCGTTTTTGCCAATTCGTCGTGACAGCCGACCTCCAGGGGTTCCACCGCAAAGGGGAAATCCTCCCGAATCTGATGATCTGTACCCATGACCTCGAATCCGGTCTCGTGCAGCATGGAAGCGACCAGCGAGCCAACCTTTCCCAGGCCGAAAACCAGAATTGATTTGATTTTCCTTGCCATTATCCGCTCTCCGTTCCGGTAGTTATCGGGTTCGGCTCAGATATCGAACTTAATCCCCTGGGCCAAGGGAAGTGTTCTGCCGTAATTGATGGTGGTGGTCTGCCGGCGCATGTAGGCTTTCCAGGCATCGGAGCCGGACTCGCGCCCCCCACCGGTCTCCTTTTCACCACCGAAAGCGCCACCGATCTCCGCCCCGGAGGTGCCAATATTGACGTTGGCGAGGCCGCAATCGGAACCGGCAGCGGATAAAAACTCTTCTGCTTCGAGAAGATGCTGGGTAAACACCGCAGATGACAGCCCCTGAACAACATCGTTATGCAAAGCAAGCGCATTGGCGATCTCACCCTGATATCTAATCAAGTAAAGAATCGGGGCAAAGGTTTCCTCCTGCACGATCTCAAAGCTGTTTTCCGCTTCAACGATAGCGGGCACCACGTAACACCCGGACTCGTAGCCCGCACCAGCAAGGACCTCACCGCCATAAACCAGCGTGCCGCCTGCTTTATTGGCTCGAACCAGCGCTTTTTTGAAATCTTCGACCGCCCCGCTGTCGATCAAGGGACCGACATGATGATTTTCATCCAAGGGGTTGCCAATCTTCAAGCCGCTATAGGCACTGACAAGGCTCGCTTTAACCTTGTCGTAAATCGAATCATGGATGATCAGCCGGCGGGTCGTGGTGCAGCGCTGCCCAGCCGTTCCGACTGCGCCGAAAACCATGGCCGGCAAAGCCATTTTCAAATCAGCATTGGGGGTCAGGATAATCGCGTTGTTACCGCCCAGCTCAAGGATCGTCTTGCCGAACCGTTTCGCCACAGCCTGGGCGCCGTGGCGACCGACCTTAGTCGAACCGGTAATAGAAACCAGAGGGATCCGTTTATCATTGAGCAGCATTTCGCCGACAGATGAACCACGGCCGACAATCAGGCTGAACAACCCCTCTGGCAGATCATTCTCCTTGATGACATCGACGAGAATATTCTGCACGGCGATGGCGGTTAAAGGGACCTTCGACGAAGGTTTCCAGAGGCTTGTATCGCCGCAAACCGCTGCGATCATCGCGTTCCATGACCAGACCGCCACCGGAAAATTGAAGGCGGAGATGATGCCGACGATCCCCAGGGGATGGTACTGGTCATACATCCGGTGCTGCTCGCGTTCGGAGGCCATGGTGAAGCCATAAAGCTGACGGGACTGGCCGACGGCAAAATCGCAGATGTCAATCATCTCCTGGACTTCGCCCTTGCCCTCCTGCAAGGATTTGCCCATTTCATAGGAGACCAAGGTACCCAGAGCATCTTTAAACTTGCGCAGCTGCAAGCCGATCTGGCGGACCACCTCACCCCGCTTCGGTGCAGGAACCATCCGCCATTGTTTGAAGGCTGCAGCGGATCTGGCAACAACCTTTTCGTAGTCCTGCTCCGAGGCGAGATAGACACTGGCGATCAGCTTGCCGTCAACCGGAGAAACGATGTTCAATTCCCCCTGGTCGGTCGTGCTGTTCCATTCTACACCCGTTGAAGCACCGAAATTCTTCTCTTTAATCCCGAGTTCTTTCAGGAAATTCATTGTCAGCTCCTCTGTCCGTGACCAACCGGGAAGTATTCCCCCAATGCCCTGTGCCGGCATGACTTACCAATTATTTTACCAAATCTAAGACTGAACTTAGGTTAGGCCGAAAAAATGTCAAATTTCAGTGTTTAACTGTGGAGGGGGGAAATCATGGGCTCTGTCTGTCATGACTTACTACTTTGCAAATGGGGTGGATCGCTCATAGTTTTGATTTC
The DNA here is from genome assembly GCA_947259685.1 of uncultured Desulfuromonadales bacterium. Next base: position 3,097 of record CAMYNC010000024.1, read on the forward strand.
AAAAGTTAAAATCTGATTTTTGATAAGTCGAATATGTGCACCTCATAGATTAACTATATTTAAATATCACAATTTTGGTGATATTCGTTTGCGAAACAATATATTGTGGACTAAAATCCAAAAGACACAATATGCAGTGCCAAGCATGCCAACAGGGTCAGTTCCAGTACTCTCGCAAAGTTATGTCCCTGACCTGGATGAAACAGGAATAAAAAATTAAATGGAGATTTGTATCGATGCCTGTAAGCGTAGTCAAAAAGAAGCCTGACCTTATTGAAATTCCCTGGCAAACAGCCTCTCTGGATATTTGGGACAGCAAGTATCGGCTCAAGGATGCCGCAGGGCAACCGATTGATGCCGACCTGAGTGGCACCTACCAGAGAGTCGCCAAGGCGCTGTCTGCGGTGGAAAATGACGAGGAGAATCAGCGCTATTGGTTCGAGCGCTTTCAATGGGCGCTGGAGAACGGTGCCATCCCGGCCGGGCGCATCACCTCCAACGCTGGAGCCCTGGAGCACAAGCCGGCGACTTCGACCATCAACTGCACGGTTTCCGCGACCATCGGAGATTCGATGGACGATATCTTGCGCAAGGTCCACCAGGCTGGCCTGACCCTCAAGGCAGGTTGCGGGATCGGCTATGAATTCTCAACTCTTCGCCCCCGGAACGCCTTCGTCAGCGGCGCTGGCGCCTACACTTCAGGGCCGATGTCTTTCATGGATATCTACGACCGCATGTGCTGCACCGTCTCTTCGGCGGGCGGGCGACGCGGGGCCCAGATGGCGACCTTCGATATCTCCCATCCTGACGTACTCGACTTTATCAAGGCCAAGCGCGAAGACGGCCGCCTGCGTCAGTTCAACCTGTCGCTGCTGATCACCAATGAGTTTATGGAAGCGGTGAAGCAGGATAGCGACTGGCCGCTCTGCTTCCCAATGACCAGCAAAGAGCTTGAACGTGATGGGCTCGACCTGAACGACCCGGCGCAGGTGATCTGGAAAGACTGGCCGACGACTGAGGGCTACCTGCAAAATGAGGTCGGTCAAGTCGCCTGCAAGGTTTTCCGCACCATCCGCGCCAAGAAATTGTGGAACGTCATCATGTCGTCCACTTATGATTTTGCCGAACCAGGCTTCATCCTGATCGACGAGGTCAATGAGAACAACAACAACTGGTTCTGCGAGAAGATCCGCGCCACCAATCCCTGCGGTGAGCAGCCCTTGCCACCCTACGGTTCCTGCCTACTCGGTTCGATCAATCTGACCCGCTTTGTCGAACAGCCATTTACGCCGGCAGCGCGCTTCAACTGGGAGAAATTCCAAGAGGTTGTCGCCGTTTTCACCCGCATGCTGGACAATGTGGTCGAACTCAACGGCCTGCCGTTGCAGCAGCAGCGCGACGAAATTGTCGGCAAGCGGCGTCACGGCATGGGTTATCTTGGCCTCGGCTCGACCATCACCCTGCTCGGCATGAAATACGGCGACGCAGATGCAGTCGCCTTCACCGAGAAAGTGACCCTGCAGATGGCACTGGCGGGCTGGCAGCAGGCGCTGGAGTTAGCCCGTGAGAAAGGCCCAGCTCCGGCACTGTTGGAAGACTATGAAGTCACCGCAGAGATGTTGCGTAACCGCCCCGAGATGGCAGCCGACGGTATCTCCCTGGGGCAGCGGATCCCCGGCCGGGTCCTCCACTCACGCTACAGCCGTTACATGCAGAAGTTGGCCACCGAGGCCCCGGAACTGGTGGCCGAACTGGCTGAAGTTGGCGCCCGCTTCACGCACCACAGCTCTATCGCGCCGACCGGAACCATCTCGCTATCGATTGCCAACAACGCGTCCAACGGTATCGAGCCGAGCTTCGCCCATCACTATTCACGCAACCTGATCCGCCCGGGCAAAAAGAGCAAAGAGAGGATCGATGTGTTCTCTTATGAACTGCTTGCCTATCGTGAGTTGGTCAACCCGCAGGCGATGCCTGGGAGTGAAAACCCGGATGAGCGACTGCCGGACAACTTCATTACCTCGGAAGACATTACTCCCAAGCAACATGTAGATATTCAGGCAGCCGCGCAGAAATGGATCGATTCCTCGATCTCCAAAACCGCCAACGTCCCCAGCGACTACCCTTACACTGATTTTCAGGATATCTACCTCTATGCTTACGAGCAGGGTTTGAAAGGCTGTACGACCTTTCGCTACAACCCGGAAGCATTCCAGGGGGTCCTGGTCCAGGAGAAGGATCTGGCAGAGACGGTTTACCAGTTTGCCCTCGAAGACGGCTCTGTTGTGCAAGTTCGGGGCAATGAAGAGATCGAATACGACAACGAAATCCATACGGCGGCCAACCTGTTCGATGCGCTTAAAGAAGGCTATTACGGCAAGCTGTAACAAGGGGTAAAAGAATGACGACAAAAATAGACAAAAAAATTGTTGCCTACGAGGTCATTAACCTCGAAGAGCAACGCATAAAAGCCGCCCAGGAAGTAAAACATCAACGCGAAGATATGCACGAAAATGTCGAGCGCCCAGAGATGCTGGTCGGTGCCACCTACAAAATCAAAACGCCGCAGAGCCCGCACGCCCTGTATGTCACCGTCAACGATATGGTCCTGAATCATGGCACTGAATACGAAACCCGACAGCCATTTGAGATCTTTATCAACTCGAAAAACCTGGATCATTTCCAATGGGTTGTGGCCCTGACCCGGGTTATGTCCGCGGTCTTCCGCAAGGGGGGGGATGTGACCTTCCTGGTTGAGGAGATGAAGGCTGTCTTTGACCCTCAGGGAGGTTACTTCAAGCCAGGCGGTGGTGGTTTTATGCCATCGATCGTGGCGGAGATCGGCTTCGTTCTGGAGCGGCACATGAAGATGATCGGCCTGCTTCAGGAAGAGCAAATGCCGGAAGCCCAAAAGGAGATGCTGCAGGCCAAGCGCGCCGAATACGAGAACTTGAACGGTCAACCCCAGGGGGAGGAAAATGGCAATTTCCCTCCCGACGCCAAACAATGTAACAAGTGCTACACCAAGGCTGTTATCATCATGGACGGCTGCCTGACCTGTCTGAACTGTGGTGATTCAAAGTGTGGCTGAGGCAGGCATTCCTGTTCTAGACATACCCCTTCGCTGCGAACGACGTCATGCGGTCGTGCAGCACGTCCGACAAAGAGGAGTTAATCTTGTCGAGTTCAAACTGGGATATCCGCTGGATGGCACTCGCCCAACTTATTGCCACCTGGAGCAAGGATCGCGGTAGAAAAGTTGGTGCCGTTATTGTTGGTCCTGACAACGAGATTCGCTCCACAGGATTTAACGGGTTTCCCCGTGGGGTGAATGACGACGTTGAGGAACGACACGAAGCATCGACAGGTGAAAAGTACCTCTGGGCCTCTCATGCCGAAAGAAATGCGATTTACAATGCGGCCCTGTTAGGGGTCTCAACTAAAAACTGCACAATTTATGTCCCCTGGTACCCCTGCATCGATTGTGCAAAAGCCATCGTGCAATCAGGACTGAGTAAAATAGTCTGCTTTGAACCCGATCTGACCGACAGCAACTGGGGAAAGGATTTTGAAAAATCACTCATCATCCTGAGTGAAGGGAATGTCGTAACAAAGACCATTGACCAGAAAAATTACTTGAAGACGGTTCTTGATAAAGAGCTTCAGGTCGGAAATGTTCAGGTCGGCCCCCTCGGATAAAAGTTCTCTGGACGGATAGCATATTTTTACTTAAGAACGACGATCCAGCACAGTCATGTGTAGTATTTTGAATTGATTTATAGGTCAGCAAAACGGACTGGTCAGTCGATTTTTTCAAACCGCACAAAGCAGTCAAGTTTTTCCGATTAATGCAGCAAAGCAAGAATCGCCAACAATATGGCAATCGTGGGCGATTCACGTGCTTTAAGGGGTGACTTGCAAGACAGTCCGGCCACACCAAAAAATTCCTATGGATAAATGACAACCGATTGTGAGGACTATTGCCTAGATTTCTCAACTGACCCTATTTTCCGATAGTCAGCAATGATAAATCAGATGTCTACCTGATCCAGAGGGAAAATCGGTCTTGGTACGTTACGATAGGGTAACCGGCCGTAGCGTGGGGTGCACAGTGCGCCGCTGTCACAGACGATTATTTGTCCCGCAATCGGTTCGAACGCAGCACGGAAGTGTTGCATCGACTTTAGTGCCACGACATGTTTGCTCTGCGGGTCGATACCAAAGGCTCTGAATTGCTGCAAGTCAAGGATTTGGCGGGGGGTGGTGACCACCAATATCTCAATGCCGCCGACGCGGATAACAGCACTGGGGCCGAAACTGCCGTGGAGACCATGGAGCATCGGACCATCACCCGTGAAATGCCCATCGCTGAGAGAAACGAGCTCTGCCTCTAGGGCAAGTGGCCCACCACCGAAGTCTGGATCGGTCTTGCCACCAAGCGTAACCTGAACCGGTTCACCAACAACAGCCTTCTGTAGCGCTTGCACGACTTCTCCATCTACCATGGGGGCAAAGCAGGCATTGGTCACGCCCGCATTGAGCAATTCACACAACAGGTCCGTTGAATCGCCATAGCCGCCTGCCCCAGGGTTATCCGCATAATCTGCAATGATCAGCGGCCTCTTGTCAGGTTCGTAGCTCGCAGCAATTGCTGCCGCCTCGGTCACGCTGAGATAGTCGTTAAGCACTTCAAAGCGTCGGTTCCAAATATCATCCGCGATCGTTTCAGCGAAGGCAGTGTGCGCGGCTAAATCTCCCTGGCCGGTTACCAACACCGTTGGGCCAACCTCCCTGACATCGGCACTGGCAAACCCGGCATTGATGCTTACGGCAAAAACATCTGCCTGTTCCTCATAAGTTCGCGCTGCGGCAATGCGCTCGATCATCGGGCCGATGTCTGTTCGGCCACCATTCACTTCTTCGAGCATGGGACGGCTGACGCGGATCGTGCGCGGTTTGATTTCGCCTGCCATGGTTCGCTGGAGAATTTCACCAGCCTGGCGGCCGGTATCGCGCATATCTATATGTGGGTAGGTTTTGAACGAAACAATGATGTCTGCCAAGGCACTCATCTGCCTGCTGACATTTGCATGTGGATCAAGGGTGATGGCAATCGGCATTTCCTTGCCAACCAGACTGCGAATACGTCGCAGCAATTCGCCTTCACCATCTTCACGAAAATCGAGCCCCATCGCACCATGCAAACCGAGCAGCAGTCCGTCGTATTGATGATTTTCGATTGCTGTGATTATCGGCTCACAAAGCCAATCAAACGCCTTGCGCCTGATTTTACCGCTTGGACCGGCAGCTGCGCTGAGGACATGATTGACCTGCCAGCCATGCGCACGACCTGCATCAAGGAAACCAGCCAGTTCCGTATTCTCAGCACCACGCTCGGTGATAGCCGCTGCGCCCATCAGTGCATAGCGGGCCATGAAGGCCCGTTTGCCAGTTTTGTGTAGGCTGAAAGAATTTGTTTCATGGGAAATCTCAGCAGTTAGTACATTGAAACTCATGGGAAAATCCGTGCCGGTAAGAGAAAAAAACAAAATGAGAAGTGAAGATGAGGGGTGAACTCTGATGTCCTATTCGAAAAGCTTTAGCCGCTCATCAGGAACCGGCAAATTTCATGATATACCATCTTGGGAATTACATTCTTTTTCTTTTCCGCTCTGGAGTACGAAACCGGCTTCATGCGGCATATAATATGTGACAAGACTCCAGCCTAGAGCCCTTAAATGTAGATTTTTCGGTTATTTCCTAACAGTTTATGGCGCAGCGTGTTAGAATTGTCACTTAAACTCGCCCAGTGGGAATTTATTTCCACAGCAACCAACCTTAGTTGGGACTACTCGTTGACAATCGGCCAATACTGGTCGGCACGATCCCGTCGCCTCCTCTGAGACTTATACTCACAGGAGTAGCTATGTTAGTAGTCCCGCCCGTCGTGTCTTTGAACGCGCCTGCAATCCCTCTTAAACCTGTTTCCAAGAACAAAATATCGATCCCCGTACCATCTCAATCGGTTGAACCTGCGCAACGCGTCGCCACCGCAATCGTCTATTGTGAAGCTAATTTTGGTGATATTGACGGCAAAACCGCCAATGGTCTGATCAGACGTTCAGAGAAATATAAAATCCTTTCGGTTATCGACAGTGAAAAAGCTGGATTTGATACCGGTATGGTCCTCGATGACAAGCCGAACGCGATTCCCATCTGTCGCGATCTTGCAGACTCTCTGGCACAGGCCGGCTCAGTACCCGATTTCTTCATTTTCGGCATGGCTCCATCAAGCGGCATGCTCTCGAAGCACGAGCGTGGTCTGGTGCTTGAGGCGATGAGCCACGGGATGAGTATTGTCAACGGCCTGCATGAATTCCTGAATGATGATCCGGTCTTTGCCGCCGCCTGTATCGCCAGCAAGGTGGAGATTCTTGATGTGCGCAAACCCCGCGACAAAAAAGATTTGAACATGTTCAGCGGCCGGATCGCCGAAGTTACCTGCCCGGTTATCGCGGTACTCGGTACCGACTGCGCAATCGGCAAACGCACCACAGCCAACATAATAACCAGTGCCCTCAACGAGTCGGGCATCAACACGGTGATGATCGGTACCGGACAGACCGGTTTAATCCAAGGAGCACGCTACGGCGTCGCGCTTGATGCCGTCCCGTCACAATTCTGCGCTGGCGAGTTGGAAGCGACCGTCGTCAAAGCGTTCGAAGTCGAGAGTCCCGATGTCATCATTGTCGAAGGGCAAGGCGCACTGAGTCACCCAGCATTCTCCTCCACGTCCTTTATCCTCCGCGGCAGTTGTCCCAACGGCGTTGTGTTACAGCATGCTCCACGGCGCAGTGAACGCTGTGACTTTGAAAAAATGGCGATGCCGACACCAGCCAGCGAAATCAATCTTATCGAGACCTTTGCCGATACAAAAATCATCGGCCTGACAATCAATCACGAAAAGATGAACGACATCGAGGTCAGTGCAGCCATCACACAGTATGAGCAGGAGCTCGGTATTCCGGTCACTGATGCGCTGACCCGTTCGCCCGAGCGGTTGGTGGAAATGGTGCTGACCGCCTTTCCGGATCTCAAGGGGAAACAGGCCGCCAACGCATGATGGCCGCACCGAGGCTGGAGATCGACCTCGACAAAATTCACCATAATGCCAGTACCTTGGTTAAGCGGCTGGCCGGTCGAGGTATCTCTGTGACCGGTGTGACCAAGGTCACCCTCGGATCGGCTGAGATCGCAGCCACCTTGTTGCGGGCAGGTGTGAAATCTCTGGGTGACTCACGCATTGAAAACATCGAAGCGATGCGGCAGGCGCAGGTGCCGGCAGCGATGACACTGATCCGCTCGCCGATGCTGAGTCAGGCGAAACGGGTTGTTATGCATGCCGATGTAAGCTGCAACACCGAGATCGAGGTCATCAGGACACTATCGCTCGAAGCGCAAGAGGCAGATCGCACCCACGGGGTGATCCTCATGGTCGAACTAGGCGACCTCCGCGAGGGGATTATGCCAGGCGACCTGACAGATACCGTGCGCGAGACGCTGCGCTTGCCGAATATCGTTTTTAAAGGTATCGGGACCAACCTCGCTTGCCGCAGTGGAGTGTCGCCAGACGGTAAAAATATGGCGATGCTCTCTGAACTCGCGGGCTCCCTCGAGGCGACATTCGGTCTCACGATAGAGATCGTATCGGGCGGGAACTCTGCCAACCTGGAGTGGGCACTGAGCGGTGCAGAGATTGGCCGGATCAACGATCTCCGCTTGGGGGAGGCAATCCTGCTTGGCTGCGAAACACTCCATCGGCAACCGATCGACGGACTGCATACAGATGCGATCACGCTGTGTGCCGAAGTGATCGAGGCAAAGGTTAAGCCATCACAGCCATCGGGGACAATCGCGCAAACCGCGTTCGGGGAGGCGCCACCAGCCACGGATCGAGGCCTGGTCACGCAAGCCATTCTTGCTGTCGGGCAGCAGGATATTGACCCGTGCGGTCTGACTGCCCCGGCTGGAATCGACATCATGGGAGCCAGCAGTGATCACCTCATCCTGGAGTCTGACCACTTCGAATTATCGGTCGGTGAAGAAGTCATCTTCCAATTGAATTACAGCGCGCTGGTTCGTGCCATGACATCCCCTTTCGTGGCCAAGGTTGTGAGGCCCGCATCAGGATATGTTATTTCTTCCGCTTCGGCACAAGAATGAATACTGGCGCTTCGCAGGTCTGCTTAGTAACTTGTTCCTTAATCCACCTCCCCCATAACCAATGGAGGCCCGGCCTGCTTATGCGGACTGGTGTTTTCCAGTAAGTTTTTGATAATTTGACACTCCGTGAGCTAAGGGAAAATCGCACAGATTCATCTCTTCAATAATCAGTATTTCAATTTTGAGAGCGAATTTCTGCGAACTTTCTCTGCCGGGGAGAAGATAGAATGCCCCCCTTGTCCGATGTTGCGCCCCCCCAGAGCGCTTCCAGCTCCACCAGCCCTCGATGATGCCGGGAAACATCACCAGAAAATAACCCCAGTAAAAAAACCACATCAGCGCCGCCACCAGCAACGCCAGCCGCTCACGGGTGGAGTTTTCCCTTAGGATTATAGCCCGAATCACAGTCGAAAGCTGCGCCGCAACATCTATCTGCTCGTAGTCACCTGCAGCTCTAAACTTTTCTTGCTGATCGCATGGCAGGCCAGATACTGGAACGAGGCTGAATATCATATAATTGCCGGCTGGTCGGGCCGAGCGATGCTGTCCCCTTTTTCGCGCCGAAGCGGCAGCTCGATAATAATTCTGCTTCTGCAAGCGGGGCCTAAGAATGCACCAGGATCTCCCTCTACGCCGAAACATTCTGCTGACCGGGCCACCGGGGTGTGGCAAGACCACCTTGCTCAAACGGTTAGTAGATAAATGGCAGCTGCTTCATCCGGTCGGATTTTACACTGAGGAGTTCCGTCAGCAGGGAAAGCGCCAAGGCTTTCGTCTGGTGGGACTGAACGGGGAGTCCTGTATTCATGCAAGCTGAAGCTGCTTGAGCGATGCACAGACAGCAGCGCCACTGATATCTGGCACAATTTTCAATTCGAGTGCCGTCACCCCGTTGAGATCGACCATGTAGTCCTCTACCTCACAGGTCGCACTTGGTGGGCTGAAGCTAAACTGCTGGCGCACAATCTCCCGGTAACTCTGCGCGCCCTCCGCTGACCAGCGCAGCACGAACTCTTGCGTACGAGTCCGACATTCTTCCTCGAATTCCAGGTGGATTCGCCTGAGCTTTATGGGTTCGTCAAAAAGAAGGCGAACCGTCTGCTCCCCGGGGTGCATCGCTAGCCAGCCTGGTTCAATGCAGGGAATGATTGCTGACTCAATCGGGTAGGCGGCATCTTCGGAAGTAAGTTCGATCTCAGCGAGAGATTCCAGATCCAACCAGCCCTGTTCAGGGGGGGATAATTCCTTTGAGCTTTGCTTAATAATTCGCTTGCGCATCAATACACCCCTTTCTGGTTCTTATAAATAAACCTGACGGATTCAGGTAATAGACGACTTTATCCCCCCGGAAAGGTTTCGATCAGTTCAGTCTTGGGCAGAAGGCAGATTGTCCGACTTGATATCGAACACTTCGAAGCGGAGGCAGCGTGTCCACCATCTGTGCCTGTTGGCGCTCAAATCCCTGGACCTTTTTCAACTCTTCCGCCCCTACTGGTCGAAGCGGTGCTCACGGGAGTGGTGCGGGCCGCCAGGGAAGGTTCTGTTATTCGTGCCCTCAGCTCTTTTTACTGGTCTTGGCGAAGAAGACTGAATACTGCTGAGTCACCTTTTTCCCATGGCAGCGGGGACACTCAACCCGGCCTTGATCATGTTCAGCCATACTCAGGACAACCGTGAAAACATCCTGACATTTCTGACAGCGATACTCGTAGGTAGGCATCGGTTCCTCCTCCATTAACAATGGTATGAATCGCTAGACACGCCAAGGGCTAGAACCGAGTCTCCGCCCTGTAGTTTTAAATGTTGCCTCATATCGCTTCATTGTCAATCCAGGAGAGGCGGCCTATAAGCCCCGCGCCATCAGGCAGGGCCAATCCAGCATTATAGCATTACCCTTTTCATCTCCCCCCAGTGGCATCCCGATATTAACGGGCTGTTGCCGCAAGTGCTTTCTAGTGCGGGACAGCAGTGGCCAAATAGGATCCGTTTCACTGATCCCGTATTTCAGAACACATGAACAAGGGCAGATTGGCAACAATTCACTGCTCAGCTCAAACCGTTTTGGAAGTTGCCTCGGATTGTTTAATGGGAATAAAAGTCGGTGAGATCAGAAATTATTGAAAACCGTCACTTCCAGTAAAAAGCCTGAAGCAATAGAGAGGGCTGAGGTCAATCCGTATCTAAAGTAGGTGCTCCCTGCCCAGTTACAGAAAATGGCTGCAAACGCTGCAGATACAGCTGCCTCTCTTCGGCATTTAGGAAGGCTGCCTCAAAGGAGTTCCTTGCCAGGACGTGGATGTCCTCCCTGTTAAGATTTAACGCCTGTTGAACGGCTGCGAAATTCTCCTCAATGTAGCCACCGAAGTAGGCCGGATCATCGGAATTGACGGTGACATGAAGGCCTTGGTCGAGCATTTTTTTCAGATTGTGGTTATCCATTCTATCGAAAACCCGAAGCTTGACATTGGAGAGGGGGCATACGGTCAGAGGAACCTTATTGGCGATCAGATAATCGACCAGCTTGCTATCTTCCACGCACCGCACTCCATGATCGATACGGGACACCTTTAATTCTCTGAGTGCCTGCCAGATATATTCAGGTGGGCCCTCCTCCCCCGCGTGGGCAACGGAAAGAAATCCTTCGGCCCTCGCTCTGTCAAAAACTCCGGTGAAATTCGCTGGCGGGTGTCCCTGCTCAGAGGAGTCAAGCCCAACAGCGCTAATCCACTCCTTAAAGGAGAGCGCCTGCTGCAGGGTTTGCATGGCTTTCTCAGCACTGAGATGACGCAGGAAACACATGATCAGCCTGGATGTCATGCCGAGTTGACTATGGGCGTCTTCCAACGCCTGATGGATGCCGTTGAAGACCGTAGCAAAAGGGATGCCTCGATCAGTGTGGGTTTGCGGATCGAAGAATATCTCAGCGTGAACAATGTTCTGCCCCTGAGCCTTTTTCAGGTAGGCCCAGGTCAGTTCGTAGAAGTCCCGCTCGGTGATGAGCACCTTTGCCCCGGCGTAGTAAATGTCGAGAAAGGATTGCAGGTTCTCGAAGGCGTAGGCCGTGCGGACCTCGTCTACAGAATCGAATGGAAGGACGACTCGGTTGCGGTCGGCCAGCGCAATCATGAGTTCTGGTTCTAGCGTGCCTTCAATATGAAGGTGGAGTTCCGCCTTAGGGATCTCGTGAATAAAAGATTTCATCGTGGTTTCCCCTCATCTCTGCCCATTAGCAACTCATTAATGGAATTGATCTTCGTAAATTTTACAGTAATGTCTCTTAGGAGCAACCTGTTGAAGGTAACGCCTGCTCATTGCGAAGACCTCCTGACGACGAGTGTTTTGCCTGGGTGGAATCCAATGACTTGAGACACAACCTTCCATTGTCAACGATGTTAAGTTTTGATTTATCGGAAGTTGGTCGAGAGTGATTTTGGCCCCAAACCGGAAGATTCGGTTGGGGCTTTGTTATACGTCGCTTTAAACTTCACCCCTGCTTGGCCTAAAGTGTCAGTAGCAACTGCGACGCCGGGAAAAGCCTTAAAAAATAGCAATGATTTTAATTCATAAACCAAAATAATTCAGCATCAGCCGTAAGCGATCAGCAGTGAATTTCCAAAACGCCTTTTTCATTTCAAAAAACTGTTTGATTACACTATTGCATCAAAATTATTTTCTGGTAGAATCAAACCTAACAAACGTTAGGTTGTGAAAGGAAGTGCATGACCGAAAACAATTCACGTCGGGAAATCATCCTTCAGGAAGCGGCCCATCTTTTCCGCGAAAAGGGTTACCAGGCCTCGAACCTGCGGGAGCTGGCGAAACGCTCGGGGATTCAGGGCGGCAGCATCTACCACCACTTCTCCTCGAAGCAGGAGATCCTCTTTCAGCTGATGGATCACACCATGAGTGACATGATCGAGAAACTCTCGGCGCAGATAGCCAGCAATGATTGCCCAGCGGAGCAACTGCATAAAACCGTTCACTTCCACATCGAATACCACATCACCGGCCCCGACCAGACCTACATCACCGATGACGAGCTGCGCAATCTCGAACCGGACAACTATCAGAAAATCATCGCCAAACGGGACCGCTATCAGCAGATCATCGAGAATATTTTCTGCGCCGGCAAAAACCAGCAAAACTGGCAGGTGACCGAGATCAAACTGTTCACCAGGGCGCTGATCCAAATGTGTGCAGGAGTCTCCACTTGGTTTAAAGCAGATGGGCCATTGTCCATCGCAGTGATTGCCGATCAGTACACCGATCTACTCTGCAAAGGGTTGCAACCACGATCGTGAAAGCTCATGGATGAAACGGTCACCCCATGCCTGTAAACGACTGGAGACGCTGTCACCGGTGTTAGCACTAATTAGAACCAAAAACAGACTGAAACCGGCATAAAAAATGGGCTTTAACAGTTGGTACCCTCTTTGCTCTAAAGAATCGATTCAGTTAAAAGCCCCAAACCGGGCCGCCATTGTCGACGACCCAAGGGAGGAACAATCATGAAACTACTGGTCTGCATCAAACAGGTTCCGGATATGGAATCACATTTTAACGTCAACGCCACGGGCGACTGGTACGACAACGCCGATTTGGCCTGGCGGATGAACGAATATGACGAGTACGCCGTCGAGCAGGCGGTGCAACTCAAAGAGCAAGTCGCTGATTCCGACCTGACTGTGCTCTGCATTGGTGGTGACCAGGTTAAGGAAACGATGAAGAAAGCCCTGGCGATGGGCTGTGACCGTGGCGCGCATATCGCCGATGAGACCAGTTACCAGAAAGATCCTTTTGCCATCGCCTCACTGATCGTCAATTTTGCCAAAGATAAGGATTTTGATCTGATCTTCACCGGCCTGCAGTCGCAGGATCGTGGCAGCGCCCAGGTCGGAGTGATGGTCGCCGAACTGCTCGGCATCCCTAGCCTGACCACCCTGGTCGGCTTCGCTTATGCTGATGGTACGGTTAGCGGCAAACGGGAGCTTGAAGGCGGCAGCAAAGCCAAGGTCAGCTGTTCCACTCCGGCCCTGGTCACCTGTCAACTCGGTCTGAATACCCCGCGCTACCCAACGCTGCCGAACATCATGAAGGCGAAAAAGAAGGAACTCCTTTCGATTCCAGCCGCAGATCTCGCTCCGGAAGCTGTGCGCCTGCAGACCTTGAGCATGGCGCCGCCGGAGAAAAAAGGCAGCGGCCTGATCCTTGAGGGTGAACCGGCCGAACTGGCCGATCAGCTAATTCAGCTACTCAAAGAAAAAACCACCGTGTTGGCTTAGGAGGAGATCACTATGAAAGTCTTATTGGTAGCAGAATATAGAGATGGCAAACTGCTCAGCAGCAGTTCTGAACTGATCAACTTTGCTCAGAGCTTAGGCGCTGACAGTGCCATGTTACTCGTCGGCACAGAAAGCGCCTTGCCCGGCTACGCTGGGACCCTCTATCTGGCTGATGCCGCTCAGGCCGGGGAATTCAACCCTAGCGTACACAAGCAGCTGATTCTTGAAGTCATTGAAAAAGAGCAGCCCACAATGGTCGTACTGCCTCACTCCAGTTACGGTTGGGACTTGGCACCGCGGCTGGCGGTGGCCTTGAACGCCGCTCAGGTCTCTGAGGTGGTTGAGGTCAAAGATGGCGAGCTGGTGGTTCCAGCCTGCAACTCCAAACTGCGGCGCAAGGTGAAACCGAACACTGCCATCTCTGTGGTGACTCTACAAGCCGGAGCCTTTACCCCGAGTGTAGATCCCACCGGCAGTCCTAATATCATCAAACTCGAAGCGACAGCAACCGGCGACATCCAGTTCCAGGGTTATGAAGCAGCTGAAGCAACCGCAGTCGACCTCTCAAAAGCCGAAGTGATCGTCAGCGCCGGGCGGGGGATCGGCAAGCCTGAGAATCTGGAGATGATCGAGAAACTGGCTAAGGCTCTGGGCGGGGAATACGGTGCCAGTCGCCCAGTGGTGGATGCTGAATGGACCGAACACAGCCGTCAGGTCGGCACCACCGGCCAGACCGTCTCACCGAAACTCTACGTTGCCTGCGGTATCAGCGGTGCCATCCAGCATCTGGCGGGAATGAAGAAAGCGGAATTTATCATTGCCATCAACACCGACAAGGATGCACCGATTGGCGAGGTGGCCGATGTTCTAGCGGTGGCCGACCTGAAACAGTTGGTACCGATTCTGACCGAGAAATTATCGGTTTAACGAAAAACACTCTTACTACGAGGAAAAAAATATGAACGAAGTCTTTGTTATTGAAGCATTACGCACTCCCTTCGGTAGTTTTGGCAGCAGCCTGGCTGATGTCCCGGCCCCGCAACTGGCAGCGACCGTGGTTCGCCAGCTGCTCGAACGGAACCAGCTCGACCCAGCGGTCCTCGGCCAGTTTATCGCCGGGCAGGTCATCTCAACCGGCTGCGGCCAGGCACCGGCCCGTCAGGCGATGCGTGCAGCCGGCATTCCGGATACGGTTCCGGCCATGACCATCAATAAGGTCTGCGGTAGCGGTCTCAAAGCGATGATGCTGGCCGCCGATGCGATCCGTCTCGGCGATGACCAGCTGGCTATCGCTGGCGGCATGGAAAACATGTCTCGGATCCCTTACGCTCTGCTAAATGCCCGCTTTGGCATGCGCATGGGGAACGGTCAGGCAGTTGACCTGCTGCTCCACGACGCGCTGCTCGACCCGGACACCGGCCGCCACATGGGCGAAATCACCGAAGCTGCGATTGCCGAGCATGGGGTCAGTCGCGAAGCCCAGGACGAATACGCCATCAGTTCCTATAACCGCGCCCAGGCTGCGGCCAAGCGTGGTTTTCACGCCAAAGAGATCGTCCCGGTGGTGAAATCAACCCGCAAAGGAGACGTCACCGTCGACTGCGATGAAGAGCCCTCGCGGGTCGATTTCGACAAATTCAGCGGCTTGCGACCAGCCTTCAAAAAGGATGGCACCCTGACCGCCGGAAACGCCTCGACAATCAACGATGGAGCGGCCTTCGCGCTGCTCGCCAGTAGTGCCGCTTGTGAGAATTACACACTGAAACCGAAAGCGAAACTGGTCGCCTATGCGACCAACAGCCTGCATCCAAGTCAGTTCCCGGTCGCCCCGATCGGCGCCATCGAGCGGGTCTGCGCCAAAGCCGGTCTGTCGCTTGAGCAGATTGACCTGTTCGAAATCAATTCAGCCTTTTCCGCCGTCGCACTGATGACAATCAACCGGCTGAAAATTGAACGCGACAAGGTCAACATCAACGGCGGAGCAATCTCAATCGGTCACCCGGTCGGTGCCAGTGGCGGCCGCCTGGTTGCAACTCTGCTCAACGGCTTGGAAGAGACTGGTGGTCGTTACGGCTTGGCAACCCTCTGTATCGGTGGCGGCGAAGCGGTCGCGGCGATTTTCGAAATACTTTAACCGCAGGGAACGCAGGGAGCGCAAAGAAAAGCGAAATACTTAAAATCATTTTTCTCGGCGTCCTCTGCGTTCTCTAGTGAGCATAGCGAACGGGCGGTTACTATTTTTTTTTGACATGGAGGAGAAAATGGCGATCAACAGAATCATGGTCATCGGTGCCGGGCAGATGGGTGGCGGCATTGCCCAGGTCGCGGCCCAGTCCGGGCTGCAAGTGGTGCTGAACGACATCGACCAGACATTTATCGACAAACGTCTGGCGTTTATCGACAAGTTACTGGTGAAAAATATCGAAAAAGGGCGACTGAGCGAGGACGAGAAGATCGAAGTCATGTCAAGACTGATCCCATCGACCGAGCTGAAGGACGCCGGAGATGTCGATTTCATCGTTGAAGCCGCCAGCGAGAATATGGCGATCAAAGAAAAGATCTTCCGTACCTTGGATGAAGTCGCCAAACCAGGAGTAATTCTCGCCAGCAACACCTCTTCCTTGCCGATCACTGAAATTGCCGCAGTCACCAATCGCCCAGAGCTGGTGATCGGCATGCATTTCATGAATCCGGTGCCGGTGATGAAGCTAGTCGAAGTCATCCGTGGCATCGCCACCAGCGACGCAACCTACCAGACCGTCAAAGCCCTCTCCGAGCAGATGGATAAAACTCCGGTTGAGGTCAACGATTACCCCGGCTTTATTTCCAACCGGATACTGATGCCGATGATCAATGAAGCGATCTACTGTGTCTATGAAGGGGTTGCAGAACCGGAAGCGATCGACACAGTCATGAAACTGGGGATGAATCATCCTATGGGGCCGCTGACCCTGGCAGACTTTATCGGTCTGGACACCTGCCTGGCAATCATGGAGGTCCTTTACGAAGGCTTCGCCGACAGCAAATACCGCCCTTGCCCGCTGCTGCGCAAGATGGTCAAAGCCGGCTGGCTGGGTAAAAAGAGCGGCAAAGGTTTTTTCACCTATGCCTGATACTTTGAAACTTCGCGCGGGACCTCCGCCGAAGCGAAGAACGAGAATGCACCACCTGCGGCGAAGGAGATAACAATGGCCCTGAAGAACATCCTGGTCCACCTCGACAACACCCCCCAGAGCCCAATGCGCTACGCGCTGGGACTGCAACTGGCCAAGCAACAGCAGGCCTGTTTGACCGCCTTCTATTCAACCGCCTCCCCCTATTTCTCGCGCGGTGGAGAAAAGCCGCAGCGGGAGGCCGCTCAGGTAGAATGCGCTGAGCAAGCTGCCGCTGCTGGTGTCCAGCTCGATTGGGCCGAGTCGGATGAAGCCGAGGCGATCCTGCCGTTAACCACCAGGGTGATCTACCAGGCCACCTATGCCGACCTATGCATCATCGGCCAACCGAGCAGGCAGCCGCCACCGCCGCGCGAGCTGGCTGAACGGCTGATTCTCTCTTCCGGCCATCCGGTCATCACCATTCCCTTTGCCGGAAATTTCAAATCGATTGGCACCAGGGTCATGATCGCCTGGAAAGCCGGCCGGGCGTCATCCCGAGCGATCGCAGCCGTCATGCCGATTTTGCAGCAGGCCGAAGACGTGTTTCTACTCAGTTTTTCCACCAGCAATGACGAGCGTAAAGAGAATGAGCGCACCCTGGAAAAGATGGCCAGACACCTCTCCCGGCATGGGATCAAAACCAAACTGGAAAGCCGCCTGATCACCAATATCAGCCTGGGGGATGCCCTGCTTAACCGCGCCGCGGAAGAAGGCATAGATCTTCTGGTTTGTGGTGGCATGGTCGCCGCTCAGCTGGGCCCGCTGGCAAATCATCTTTTGAAGCAAATGACCGTACCCGTGCTGATGTCGAGTTAGATAAAAATCTATTTAAAGGAGAGAGTCGATGAATTTTGAAAACCTGCTGGTAGAGATTACCGATGGCACCGCTGTCGTCACGATCAATCGCCCGAAAGCCCTCAATGCGCTCAATGAGCAGACGCTGCGCGAACTCCGGTGCGCCTTTGTCGGTTTTGCCGAAAATGATGCGGTGCAAGTGATCATCATCACCGGCAGCGGCGAAAAGGCTTTTGTTGCTGGAGCGGATATCGCCGCCATGCAGACTTTGAGCGCCCTTCAGGCTCGGGAGTTTGCCAAGCTGGGTCACGAAGTGATGCGCAGCATTGAGGCCTGCCCGAAACCGGTAATCGCTGCAGTAAATGGTTTCGCCCTCGGCGGTGGCTGCGAATTGGCACTTGGTTGTGATATCCGGCTGGCTTCAGAGAACGCCCGTTTCGGTCAACCGGAAGTCAACCTCGGTGTCATTCCCGGATTTGGCGGCACCCAGAGACTGGGCCGGCTGGTCGGCAAAGGGCTGGCGATGGAGATGGTGTTAACTGGTGACATGATTGATGCAGCTGAGGCACACCGCATAGGCCTGGCCAACAAGGTAGTCGCGCAATCCGAACTGCTCGATACCGCCAAGAGCATGGCCGCCAAGATCAGCAGCAAGGGGCCGCTCTCGGTCAAACTGGCCAAGGAAGCGATCCGCAACGGCCTGGAGATGGATCTTGATAAGGCCAATCAGTATGAAGCCGAACTGTTCGGCCTCTGCTTCGCCAGTGAGGACCAGAAAGAAGGGATGCAGGCGTTTCTGGAGAAACGTCCGGCGAAGTTCACTGGCAAGTGATTTTTGTAGCCTGGGAATGGTCACGGCTGCTCAAAAAGGTCCAGATGCACGGCTTGTGTAGTGCCACGACATGAGGCGTTGCTATCTATGTCGAATGGCGTGACACAAGCATAACCAGCAGATGGACCTTTTTCAGCAGCCTTCGGAGACGAAAATGAATTTAGATCTGACCGAAGAACAAAAACTGATCCAGGACACCGCGCGCGAATTTGCCAGCGCTGAATTGGCACCGGTTGCCGAGCAACTCGACCGTGACGAATCTGAGCAGATCTTTTTCGAAAATCTGAAAAAACTCGCGGAACTCGGCTTTATGGGCCTGAACGTTCGTGAGGAGTATGGCGGCACTGAAGCAGGCGTGGTCGCTTTTTCTGTCGCCTTGACCGAAATTGCCCGGGCCTGCGCCTCAACCGCAGTGACTCTTTCGGTCAGCAACATGGTCTGCGAAGTCATCCAGGCGGTCGGCAATGAAACCCAGCGTCAGCAATATATCCCGAAGGTTTGCTCTGGTGAATACCTGGCCGGAGCCTTTGCTCTGACCGAAACCGGCGCCGGCTCCGACCCGGCCGGGATGACCACCACGGCGGTCCTGGATGGCGACCACTGGGTGCTGAACGGCAGCAAGATTTTCATCACCAGCGCCCCTTACGCCGGAGTTTTCGTTGTCTGGGCGGTCACTGACAAAGCCGCCCCGAAGGGGAAGGGAATCAGCTGCTTCCTCGTCGAACAGAACGCACTGGGGCTGGTGATCGGCAAGAAAGAAGAAAAAATGGGACAGCACGCCTCAGCGACCAACGAGCTGCTGTTCCAGAACTGCCGCATCCCCAAGGACGCCCTGATGGGCAAACTCAACGATGGCTTCCGGATCGCGGTCGGCGAACTGGCCGGCGGCCGGATCGGTATCGGCTCACTGGCATTGGGCATCGGCCTGGCGGCAATGGATGCGGCCACCGCCTATTCAGTGGAACGCAAACAGTTCGGGACGAAAATTGCAGATTTTCAGGCGATTCAGTGGAAGATCGCTGACGGTTACACCGAACTGGATGCCGCGCGGCTGCTGCTGCTGAACGCCGCCTTTCAGAAAGAACAGGGCCGTAGTTTCGGCAAAGAGGCTTCAATGGCCAAGCTTTTTGCGACCGAAGCTGCCAACCGCGCCTGCTACGAAGCCATGCAGATGTTTGGCGGCTACGGGTACACTTGTGACTTTCCGGTGGAACGCTTTACCCGCGATGCGCGGATCTGTTCAATCTATGAAGGCACCAGCGAAATCCAGCGGCTGATCATCGCCCGGGATATTTTGCGGAGCTTCAGATGATTTTTTTACCGCCGAGAGCGCCGAGAGCGCAGAGAAAACCAATTTCAAAAAGTTTTTCTCTGCGCTCTCGGCGTGCTCGGCGATTATCGATTTTAATCTAAACAAGGAGCATAACCATGATTTTCGAACTGACCGAAGAACAGAACCTGCTTCGCCAGATGGTCCGGGATTTTGCCGAGGCGGAAATCGCCCCTGGAGTGGAAGAACGTGATGAAGCCGAACGCTTCGACCGCGAACTGATGTACGACAAGCTCGGAGAACTGGGCCTGACTGGGATCGTATTTCCCGAAGAGTACGGCGGCGCCGACGCTGATTACATCAGCTACGCCATCGCCGTCGAGGAGCTCTCACGGGTCTGCGCCTCAACCGGCGTCACCCTTTCGGCTCACCTCTCCCTGGCTGCCAATCCAATCTATCTGTTCGGCACCGAAGAGCAGAAAATGAAACATCTGAAACCGCTGGCCGAAGGGAGCAAGCTGGGTGGCTTCGGCCTGACCGAAAACTCGGCCGGCTCCGATGCCGGCGGCACCAAAACCACGGCGGTGCGCGATGGCGGCGAGTGGGTGCTCAACGGCAGCAAGATCTTCATCACCAATGGCGGCGATGCAGAAACTTACATCGTCTTTGCCCGCACCGACAAGGAGGCAAAGAAGCATCACGGCATCAGCGCCTTTATCATCGAAAAGGATACCCCAGGTTTCAGCTTTGGGAAAAAGGAGAAGAAACTCGGCATCCGCGCCTCCCCGACCATGGAACTGGTGTTTGAAAACTGCCGGATCCCGGCTGAGAACCTGCTCGGTGAAGAGGGCGAAGGCTTCAAGGTCGCGATGAAAACTCTCGATGGCGGTCGCATCGGCATCGCCGCCCAGGCCCTCGGTATCGCCCAGGGTGCCTTTGAGGCCGCGCTGAATTACGCCAAAGAGCGCAAGCAGTTCAACCAGGCGATCAGCAGCTTCCAGGCAATTCAGTTCAAGCTGGCCGATATGGCGACCGAAATCGAAGCGGCAAGGTTGCTTGTTTACCAGGCAGCCTATAAGGCGAGTGCCGGGATCCCCTACAGTAAGGATTCAGCCATGGCCAAGCTGTACGCTTCAGATGTGGCGATGAAGGTCACCATCGAAGCGGTGCAGGTTTTGGGTGGCTACGGCTACACCCGTGAGTTTCCAGTCGAGCGGATGATGCGCGACGCCAAGATCACCCAGATTTACGAAGGGACCAATGAAGTGCAGCGGGTTGTGATAAGCGCGGCACTGACCAAATAGCCATTTATTCGCAATGCAAACCGGGTCAACGGAAGGAGACAGCTGTAAGCGAACGGTCGTCTCCATCCGTTGACACCCAGCTAACAAGAAACCAAAGGCCTGTCAGGGCAAAGAATTTCAGGAGCAATTACAGATACTTAACTAGTCCAAGAAAAATCGAACCAGAACTCCGGGCTTGGCACCTGCCTTGCAAATTATCCTGACAGAACCTGAAACCCACTGCAGGAGAGAGAGATGACAGCGATCAGCTTTCCCGGACTCGAATTCGACCTGGACGACACGACCAAATTGTTGCGCGAGACAGTCAGGGATTTCGCCGCCGATGAAATTGCCCCACGAGCGGCAGATATCGACCGCGACAATCAGTTTCCTGCCGATCTCTGGGAAAAAATGGGCCAACTCGGCCTGCTCGGCATCACCGTCAGCGATGAATACGGTGGCGCAGAAATGAGCTATCTCGACCATGTCATCGCTATGGAAGAGCTCAGTCGTGCCTCCGCCTCGGTCGCGCTCTCTTACGGTGCCCACTCTAACCTCTGCGTTAATCAGATCTTCCGTAACGGCAGTGACGCCCAAAAGCAGAAATACTTGCCGAAGCTACTCAGTGGCGA
Organism: uncultured Desulfuromonadales bacterium; assembly: GCA_947259685.1. The sequence goes on from CAMYNC010000024.1 coordinate 24,569, forward strand.
GCATGTCGGTGCTCTGGCGATGAGCGAAGCCGGCTCGGGCTCGGACGTCGTCAGCATGAGCTTGCGGGCTGATAAACGTGGTGATTATTACATCCTCAACGGCACTAAAATGTGGATCACCAACGGCCCCGAAGCCAATGTCCTGGTGGTTTACGCCAAAACTGCCCCGGCTGCCGGATCGCGCGGCATCACCGCATTTCTCATAGAAAAAAACTTCCCCGGTTTCAGCACTGCCCAGAAGCTCGACAAATTAGGAATGCGCGGCTCCAACACCTGTGAGCTGGTGTTTGAAGATTGCGCTGTTCCCACCGAAAACATCCTCGGACAACTGAACGAAGGGGTCAAGGTGCTGATGAGCGGCCTCGATTACGAACGAATCGTCCTCTCCGGTGGCCCCTTAGGGATCATGCGAGCTTGTCTGGACGCAGTGCTTCCCTACATCCATGAGCGCAAGCAGTTCGGCCGTTCGATCGGCGAGTTCCAGCTGATGCAGGGAAAAGTCGCCGACATGTACACCAACATGAACGCCAGCCGCTCCTACGTCTACGCCGTCGCCAAAGAAGCCTCCAGTCGTGGCGGCCGAAAGATCCGTAAGGATGCCGCAGGGGCAATCCTTTTCTCCTCGGAACGGGCCACCCAGATGGCCTTAGAAGCAATTCAATGCCTGGGCGGTAACGGCTATATCAACGAATTCCCCACTGGCCGACTACTGCGCGACGCCAAACTGTACGAAATCGGCGCCGGCACCAACGAGATCCGCCGGATGCTGATCGGCCGCGAACTGTTCGAACGTACAGCCAGCTAGTTTCCTTCCGGAAACTCTGGAAGGAAACTGCTGGTTTTCGGATTGGAAACGAGAGGTTTTTCGTCGTGGCAAGGAAATCAAAGCCTTGCGCGGAGACGTACATCGTCCGTCGCACAAGCAAGGCTGTAGATTGACGCCGCCACGGCGGAAAAGAACCGTTTCCGGACGAAAACTAGATAACAGGTGACTTTATGACACGACTGAAAAGCAAACTGAAAACCGGTAGCGAAGAATTTAATAGTAACGCCGCCACAATGCAGGAACAGGTGGAGGATCTACGCGCCAAGGTCGAGCAGATCAAGCTGGGTGGCGATGAAAAGGCGCGCCAGAAGCATACCGACCGAGGAAAACTGCTGCCGCGCGAGCGGATCCGCAAGCTGCTGGATGTCGGCTCGCCCTTTCTGGAACTTTCCCAGTTTGCCGCCTGGAAGATCTACGACAGCGATGTACCTGCAGCAGGGGTTCTCACCGGGATTGGTCGGGTCGAAGGCCAGGAGTGCATGATCGTCGCCAATGATGCGACGGTTAAAGGCGGCACCTACCTGCCGCTGACGGTGAAAAAACACCTGCGCGCCCAGGAGATCGCGGAGCAGAACCAGCTTCCCTGCATCTATCTGGTCGACTCAGGCGGCGCTTTCCTACCGCTGCAGGATGAGGTTTTTCCCGACCGCGACCACTTTGGACGGATTTTCTACAATCAGGCGCGGATGTCCTCGCAGGGTATCCCGCAGGTTGCAGTCGTCATGGGCTCGTGCACCGCCGGTGGTGCCTATGTCCCCGCCATGGCCGATGAATGCATCATCGTCAAACAGCAAGGCACAATCTTTCTCGGTGGGCCACCGCTGGTAAAAGCCGCCACCGGAGAAATCGTCAGTGCCGAAGATCTGGGCGGGGCCGACGTCCATTGTCGCACCTCCGGGGTCACCGATCACTATGCGGAAAATGATGCTCACGCCTTAGCACTGGCGCGTCGAATCGTCAGCAATCTGAATCGCCAGAAACAACCGAAAATCTCCCTGCGCGGCAGCCGTGAGCCGCTGTTCGACCCGAGAGAACTTTACGGACTGATCCCCAACGATTCGCGCAAACCTTACGATGTCCGGGAAGTGATCGCCCGAATTGTCGATGGCAGCGAATTCGATGAATTCAAGCAGCTGTTCGGCACCACTTTGGTCTGCGGCTTTGCGCACCTGCACGGGATGCCGATCGGCATCGTCGCCAACAACGGCATCCTGTTTTCCGAATCGGCCCTTAAGGGTGCCCATTTTGTCCAACTCTGCAGCCAGCGCGGCATACCGCTGCTGTTTCTGCAGAACATCACCGGCTTCATGGTCGGCAGTAAGTACGAGACCGGCGGGATCGCCAAAGATGGGGCGAAGATGGTCAACGCAGTCGCCTGCGCCAAGGTGCCGAAATTGACCCTGGTGATCGGCGGCAGCTTCGGCGCCGGCAACTACGGCATGTGCGGGCGCGCCTACAGTCCACGAATGTTGTTCATGTGGCCGAATGCCCGGGTTTCAGTGATGGGTGGCGAACAGGCGGCTGCAGTGCTCAGCCAGGTACGTCGAGATGGCATCGAAGCGCGCGGTGGCAGCTGGAGCAGTGATGAAGAGGAAGCCTTCAAGGCACCGATTCGTGAACAATACGAACATCAGGGGCACCCCTATTATGCCAGTGCCAGGATCTGGGATGACGGCATTATTGACCCGATTGATACCCGCAAGGTGCTCGGTTTAAGCTTATCGGCAACCCTCAACGCACCGATCGAAAAAACCAGTTTCGGTGTTTTCAGGATGTGATTATGCGACGCTTACAAATGGAGATTGACGGCAGAGGTTGTGCGCTGCTGCGCTTGAACAATCCAGAACAGCATAACGCCTTTGATGACCGGCTGATCGCCGAGCTAACGGCCAGCCTGAACCAGCTGGCGGAAAATCCGAAAGTTCGCGTTATTACCCTGGCAGCAGCCGGTAAAAGCTTCTCGGCCGGAGCGGACCTAAACTGGATGCGCCGGGTCGCTGACTACACACTTGAGGAAAATGTCCATGACGCCCTGGGGCTGGCAGAACTGCTGCGGACCTTGAACGAACTGCCGAAACCGACCATCGCCCAGGTGCAGGGAGCGACCTTCGGTGGTGGTGTCGGCCTGATCGCCGCCTGTGATATCGCCATCGCCAGTGAACGTGCCAGCTTCTGCCTCTCAGAGGTTAAACTGGGGCTGATCCCATCGGCCATCTCCCCCTATGTGCTGGCGGCTATCGGCGAACGCGCGGCACGCCGCTATTTTCTTACTGCTGAACGCTTTTCGGCTGCGGAAGCCTTGCGGATCGGCCTCCTGCATCAGGTCGTTGCGGCCAAAGAGCTTGAGCAGACCGTCTCTGACCTTGGTCAGCAACTGCTGCAGAACGGCCCACAGGCACTTACCGAAGGCAAACGGCTGATCCGTGATGTCAGCAGCCGACCGATCGATGGCGAGTTGATCAAGATGACCGCCGAGCGGATTGCCGCCATCCGCGCCACCGACGAGGGGCGCGAAGGAGTCGGCGCATTTTTACAGAAACGCAAGCCCTACTGGACAGAGGATTAATGACGATGTTCGACTGTATCCTGATCGCCAACCGTGGCGAAATCGCCTGCCGGATCATCGCAACTGCCACACGCCTCGGCATCCGCACAGTTGCCGTATACTCCGAGGCCGATGCCGACAGCCGGCATGTCCAGCTGGCCGACGAAGCAGTCCTGATAGGACCAGCTCCGGCCCGGGACAGTTACCTGTGTGCCGATAAAATTATCGCCGCAGCAAAGCGCAGCGGCGCCCAAGCGATTCACCCAGGCTACGGGTTTCTTGCTGAAAATGCCGACTTTGCTCGCGCCTGTGGCGAAGCCGGGCTTACCTTTATCGGCCCGCCGCCCAGCGCCATTGACGCGATGGGCGACAAGAGCCGCGCCAAAAAACTGATGGCAACCGCCGGAGTGCCACTGGTTCCCGGGTTCCATGGTGAAAACCAGGATCCAGACCTGCTGTTGCAGCAGGCCGAACGGGTCGGTTTTCCGTTGCTGCTAAAAGCCTGTGCTGGTGGCGGCGGCAAAGGGATGCGCGTCGTGGAGTCTGGCGCTGAGTTTCCTGCTGCGCTGGCAGCCGCCAAACGCGAAGCCTTGAGTGCCTTCGGCGATGAACGGATGTTGCTCGAACGCTACCTGCGCCGGCCTCGGCATATTGAAATCCAAGTGTTTGCCGACAGTCAGGGCAACTGCCTGCACCTGTTCGAGCGGGACTGCTCGGTGCAACGCCGTCACCAGAAGGTGATTGAGGAAGCTCCCGCGCCGGGGATGAACCAAGAGCTGCGTATGCAGATGGCATCTACCGCAATCTCCGCAGCTAAGGCAATCGAGTATGTTGGCGCCGGAACCATTGAGTTTTTGCTCGACGAAGATGGCAGTTTCTATTTCATGGAAATGAACACCCGCCTGCAGGTCGAGCATCCGGTGACTGAGATGATTAGTGGACAGGATCTGGTTGAGTGGCAATTACGGGTCGCCTCCGGCGAGCCCCTGCCCTGCTCTCAGGAGCAGCTGAGCATCGCTGGCCATGCCATCGAAGTACGTCTTTACGCCGAAGATCCACAGCGCGACTTTCTGCCGGCCACCGGCAACCTGAAGCACCTGCAGCTCCCGCAAACAGGGACCTGTCTGCGGGTCGATCGCGGTATCCAGCAGGGAGATACGATCGGTATCCACTACGACCCGATGCTCGCCAAGCTGATCGTTCATGCTGCCAACCGCACTCAAGCTTTGCAAAGGCTGCGTAGAGCGCTGGATGAAACCGAAGTGGTCGGTCTCAGTTGCAACCGCGACTTTCTGCGTCGGGTCTGCGACAACGCCGAATTCGCCGCCGGCGATATCGACACCGGTTTTATCGAACGCCATCGCGAAGAACTGCTGAGCACACTGCCAGCCATCAGTGACGAGCAGCTGGTTCTGCTGGCCCTGCAGGTGCTACTGCAACGGAATCAGGAAGCACTTGAGCAGGCGGAGCAGTCGGTCGAACCAGACTCCCCCTGGAATGATACCAGCGGCTGGCGACTGAACAGCGACAATCACCACTCGTTGCTGCTACGCGATGGTGATCAGGAGTATCCGGTTGTCCTGCATTATCGACCACAGGGTTTTCTGCTTGAGCTACCGAACGGTCAACTTGAGGCGCATGGGGAGTTGGACTCCGATGGCAGTCTGCTGGCCACCATCGATGGCCATCGTTGCCGCGCGCGGGTGATCCGCGAGGGACTGGAGCTGACCCTGATTGTCAGTGGCGAAACCCGCACCCTGCAGCTCAACGACCCGCTCTACGGTCTGCTTGATCTACAGGCCGCGGAAGGCAGCTTGATCGCCCCGATGCCGGGAAAGGTTATCGCCATCCATATCGAGGCAGGGTCCAAAGTCAGTGCCGGAGATCCGCTATTGACCCTGGAAGCGATGAAGATGGAACACACCATCAACGCACCAACCACCGGGGAGGTCACTGAGATCTATTTTCAGGTTGGTGAGATGGTCGAAGATGGCGCTCAGCTGATCGCCATCGCCAGTGAGGGAGGATGAAATGAGATTACCGAAACGGGTCAAGATCGTCGAAGTCGGCCCGCGTGACGGTTTACAGAATGAAGCAAAGATCGTCCCGACTGAAGTTAAAATCGAGTTGATCAACCGCCTTTCGGAGACCGGTTTGGTCGCCATCGAAGGGGCCAGCTTCGTCTCCCCCAAGTGGATGCCGCAGATGGCCGACAGCCTGCAGGTGATGCAGGGAATCAAACGCCAGCCAGGAGTCAGCTACCCGGTCCTGGTGCCGAATCTGCAGGGGTTTCAAAGCGCGCTGCAGGCCGATATCGATGAGATTTCAATTTTCGCCTCGGCCTCTGAATCTTTCTCGCGCAAAAACATCAACTGCTCCATCGCCCAGAGTCTCGACCGCTTTGCCGAAGTCTGTGCCGAAGCGAAAAAAAATAACCTGCGGGTGCGCGGTTACATCTCCTGCACCCTCGGCTGTCCCTATGAAGGTGCCATCGATCCGAACAATGTCGCCTGGCTGGCCGGGAGGATGGTCGAGCTTGGCTGCTACGAGATATCCCTCGGTGATACCATCGGCGTCGGCACTCCCGGCAAGGCCCAGGCGATGGTCGACAGCGTCGCCGAAAAGGTCCAGCACGAGCGGCTGGCAGCTCATTTTCACGACACCTACGGACAGGCCCTGGCGAATATCCTCGCCGTCATGGAGTCTGGCATCACCGTCATCGACAGTTCAGTTTCCGGCCTTGGCGGTTGCCCCTTCGCTCCGGGAGCCTCGGGGAATGTGGCCACAGAAGATCTGCTCTATATGCTGAAAGGTTTGGGGATCGAAACCGGCGTTGATCTTAACCAGCTGGCCGGCGTCGGCGATTACATTTCCAACTATCTGGGTCGACCGAGCAGCTCCAAGGTGGCCCGAGCGCTCTCTGCTCAAATCCCGGAGAACTGTTCGAATCAATAGGGGAAAAATTCCTTCTCCCAATGGAATGCGAATTTATCCAACCAGCAGGATTGGGACAGGCGGGTGCCTGTCCCGCTTTTTTTTCAACCTGAATCAGTGAGTAATAGGTGGATGAAGAGTGCAAGTGCTTGGATTGAATGAGTGCTTCAAAAATCTAAGCTGCACCCAAAGGTTCAGCGGTGATACTCAGGCAATTCAATGACTTGTGCTATTCGCCGCCGGTTACTCACTGATTCAGGTTCAACTTAAAGGCAGCTGAAGAAGGTTCACCTGCAATTCCGGGCTTACTCACAGAATTACAGCTCAACCTTAATCAGCCACCCGTGTTCAAACACTAATATTGATGCTCTGCCCCAGGTTCGGATCGACCGGAATCGCGGCTTCTGCCATCAGTTTCAACGCTGCCTGACCGTTTATTTCCTGTTGGTCAAGGTTGCGTCTGGCCGCAGCAACTTCCAGGGTCGCTGACAGTTGCGACGTCTGTAACTGCTGAGAGATACTGACAATCGAGTTGATCGACATATGATACCTCCAAAAAGATCAGGCATGAAACCATTCGTACAGTACCTATCGACCGCCACGAAAGTAATCTTTAGATATAAACCTAGAAACTGCAGTTGGATCACGAAAATCTGCACAACCTCTTGATGCACCTAGCAGTCCGTCGGACTTGACCACCACCAGTGGATTCTGGCCGATTGCTTTGAGCTGGGAATGTTGAAATCAGCAGAGACCTCTCGTTTTTTGATTCTGATGTCTATTACTGCGTCGTCCCAACACAAAAAAAGATGGTTCCGGCGGGTTTATGCCGCCAGAACATGCATCCGTTTCAGGTTCCAGGCCATGGAGACCAAATTCCACTCTCCGCGGACGGACTCCACCCCGCGGAGCAAGAACTGGCGGAAGCCCATAATGGCCTTGATGATGCCGAAGACCGGTTCAACGGTGCATTTTCGCTTGGCGTAGATGGCGCGTCCCGCCTGGGTTTTCAAGCGATGTTTCATCTGCGTGACAGCATCAGCGTCCTCGGGCAAGGGGGCGGGCTCGGAGAAACGGTCGATGAGGCTCTGGTTGTGCTCATCGCGGCGAGGGCTGATAAAGGGAAGAATCTTTTCTTCCAGGCAACTCGTGACATTGGTTTCGCTGAAGTAGCCGGCATCGGCCAGCAGGCTGTCCACCGTTCCCAGCTCCTCCGGCAACGACGTTAACGCCGCAAGGGCGGGATCGATTTCCAGTTTGTCGTTGGGGGTCTGGCTGAGGTGCTGACCTACGATCAGCATCGTCTCGACATCGACGCTGGCCTGAGCGTTGTAGCATTGATCGAAGCCTCCACTGGAGACGGGCATGATCCGCGATTCCTCGTCCGTGAGGTTGACTTGGTCTTTGTCCTTGGGGCCGGGCTCAGGTGGCTTGGGCTTTTTCCCCCGGGCTTTCTTGCCGGTCTCTTGCTCTTTGGCTTTGCGTTTGGCCAGCTTTTTTTCGTAGTCGGCCTGTTCCTCGGCATGACGCGCAACCGCTCGCCGTTCGATCTCGGCCTTAGCTGTAGCAATGGCACTCAGGCGTTCCTCGCGACGCGCCAGCTCAGCCGGGATGTCCAGGCCGTCGGGCAGGTCACTACGGTCGGCCTCTTCGGCCTGCCGCAACAGGTCTTCGACCTCGGCCTTGAGCTGAGCTTCGAGTTTGCAGGCATGCTTCCAGCTCAAGGCCCGGTGCTTGGAGGCGTTAGCCTTGATCTTGGTGCCGTCGAGACTGACCTTGCCCAGTTTCAGAACCCCCATCTGCTGGGCGATGAGCAGAATCTGAACGAACAGCGGGGTCAGCTCAGGAAGAAACCGTTTGCGGAAGGTCGCGATGGTGTCATGGTCGGGATGATCGTTCGCAGCAATGTAGCGAAAGGCCACGGAATCATATGTTGCCTGTTCCAGTTTGCGACTGGAGAAAACGCCGGTCGCGTAGCCGTAGAACAGCAGGGCCAGCAGCATCTCAGGATGATGGGCTTTGGAGCCGCGTCCAGCATAGGCGGATTTGATCGTCGTGAGATCAAGCTGTCCGACGATCTCGACGATAAACCGGGCCAGATGCCCCTCGGGCAACCAGTCGTCCATTGATGGCGGTAGCAGAAAAAGGGTTTCTCGATCAACTTGACGGAACGTATCACTCATGGATTTTTCACCTTCGCAGGGATTTTCAAAGCCCGGCGAGTTTAACATTTTACGGACGAAAAGTCCGACAGACTGCTAGCCATCGAATCCGCAACCAACCAGAAGAGCCATCAGGTTCCCCGTAACCTCAACAACCATATCCTACGTTATCAAAGGTGCCGCAAATGCTGGAGAGGATGAATGCCGCCGGCAAGCGGGCAGCGGAGATTGTCCAGAACCTGCTTCAGCATCAGCCTGCCGTCTTTGTCGATCGAACAGATGTACCATATTTAACGCTTAGCTCCGCTACCACCGTTCCGTTTCATAAAAACTGAGATTTTAACCTGAATTACTCATCAAACCTCCGCCTTGCTGTTATAATTTATTTTAATAACTTCCCAGGGAGAGTTTTCCATGCAAGCTCCAAGGCTTTTCGCCTGCTTAGCTGTTTTGCTGCTGCTCAGCTGCAGCGATCCGGAACCGATTAAGGTCGGTTTTATCGGCGGGCTTTCCGGCCGGGTAGCCGACCTGGGTCTGGCGGGGCGTAACGGAGCAATGCTGGCAGTGGAAGAAAGGAATCAAGCGGGCGGCATCAACGGCCGAAAGGTGGAACTGCTGCTGGCAGATGATAAACAGTCACCAAAGATAGCTCGCCAACAGGTTCAGCAGCTGATCGAGCAGGGTGTGGTCGCGATAATCGGGCCGATGACCAGTGCCATGGCGACAGCCACCGTGGACCTTGTCAATGACCAAAAAATCACCATGCTCAGCCCGACGGTCACCACCGAAAGCCTGACCGGTCTGGATGATTTCTTTCTACGGATCTGCTCGGACTCAGCCCAATATTCGGCAACTATGGCGCGTTTTCTTCGCCATAAACGCGGCGTTAAAAAGATCGCAGTGGTTTATGATTTGGGGAATCAAACCTTCACCGCAAGCTGGTTGTCCGGCTTCAAGAAAGAGTTTGAGGCATTAGCCGGGGAAGTGGTTTTAGTAAAATCCTATCGCTCCGGACCGGAGGTTAGGTTTTCCGAGTTGGCCACTGAAATTACCAGCAGTGCAATCGATGCCGTTCTGTCTATTTCAGCTGCTATGGATACCGCGATGTTCAGCCAGCAGTTGCGTAAACTTGGCTTTACCAAGCCGATTGCCGCCACTGCCTGGTCAGCAACGGAGAAATTGATCGAAATGGGCGGGAAAGCGGTCGAGGGGATGATCGTTGCACAATTTTTCGATCGCCAGAATCAACGCCCCGCCTATCTGAAGTTTCGAGATAATTACCGGCAGCGCTTTATCGAAGAACCGGGATTTGTTTCGGTTGCCGCCTATGATGCGACCCGGGTTATTCTTGAGGCACTTATCAAAGCACCTGGCCAACGGCCAAAACAGACAATCCTGGAGATTGGCAAATTCCAAGGGATTCAACAACCGTTCCATATCGATCAATATGGAGATGCCAGCCGGCCGACCTATATCACCCTGGTCAAAGAGGGCCAATTTATCGTTCTGGAATGAGTATGCGACCGCCACCCAGTCTTTATAAATCCCTTAGCAGGGTCTTTGTCCTCATCTCGGCTCTGCCGATTTTTTTACTCGGCCTGGTCATCCTGTATCACCTGATCATTTCATCGACTCAACAAATTAAAGAAAAAAACCAGATGCTGGCCAGAGCAATCAGCGGCCAGGTTGAAGCTCTGCTCAATTCTCCTCTGACCACCCTGAACAACCTGCGCTATCAACTGGAACAGGAAACGGTGGACATTCCCGATGTAACCCTGCAGCATCTGTTCAATCAGCATGTCGAGTACGAACGGTTTTTCGACTCCATCTACCTGCTATCCACGGATGGATTGATCAGTGTGGTCGGCCTCAATCGGGAGCGGTCCAGTCTCCGGGATGATTTCAAACAGCTCAATTTAAGTCATCTCGATTTTTACCAAAAAGCCCTGCGCACGCAAACAGCCACCTGGTCCGACACCTTTCATTCGTTAATCACCGGCAATACCTCAGTCGCGGTTTGTGTACCGTTGATTGATGGCAGATCCCTGATCGGCAACATAAATATCGGCTTTCTACAGACCATGCTCAATCGCATCAGTCATACTGAAAGCGTCGAAACCACCATCCTCGACCGCCGCGGCGAAGTCATCGCCGTAGCCGATCCACATCGAGTTGAGCTGACCGCGAATCTGCGCCACCTGAACTTGATTCGCCAGGGGCTGAACGGTCTGGAAAACAACAGCCTGTTTTTAGACAACGGGATCTCCCACCTCGGCTCGGTGTCGATCATCAGTGGCACGGGCTGGCTGACATTGATTTCCCAACCCACCAGGATTGCTTACCAGCCGGTGACCAATGCCGGGATTCTGCTCGCCATCGGCGTCGTCACGGTGATTTTCATCTCGATGTTTTTTGCCTTTCGCAAAGCCCATCGGGTCGCCCAACCTTTTCTTGAGCTTTCCCAGCATGCCGGGGCGGTGGCCGCTGGCAATTACGAGCTGACACCATTGACTCCGGTCTATGAGGAAGTTGCCACCCTCGATACAAATTTTCGCCAGATGGCTATGGCGATTTGCGACCGGGAAGCCGCCTTAAGCCAGCGCGAGCAGGATTACCGCACCCTGGCTGAAAACCTGCCGGCAATCGTCTACCGAATCTGCCTGCAAGTGAACAACAAGCTGATTCTGCTGAATACCTTTCAGGAGAGCCTGACCGGTTTCACCGCTGAGGAAATGCTTGTTGGCGGCACCGGGCTGTTTGCCAGCCGGATTCACCCGGAAGACTTTGTCGACAGCCGTCAGCTGATCAATGAAGCAATTAAAACGCAAAAAGCCTACAGCATCGAATATCGCTTTCGCCACCAGGAGGGCGATTATCGGCATTTTGTCGAGCGCGGGTCACCGGTCTACGCAGCAGATGGCCAGCCAGAGTTCCTTGACGGAGTGGTTTTTGACAACAGTGAACAGCAACGCGCTCAGGAGCTTTTGCTGCAAACCGAAAAAATGATGTCTGTCGGTGGGTTGGCAGCCGGGATGGCACACGAAATCAATAATCCACTGGCCGGGATTCTGCTGAACATGGAACTCATCCGGCAACGCCTGAACCCGCAGCGCGAAGCGAACCAACAGCGTGCGGCAAAGCAGCAGCTGAGCATGGAACAAATCATGGGCTTTTTAACCAGCAGTCGCATTCTGGGCATGCTGGATGCGATCGATGACGCGACCAAACGTACCGCAAAGATCGTTGAAAACGTACTGAGTTTCAGCCGCAAGGATTCAGGCGAATATGCACGCAAATCGGCAGAGGAATTGATTGAACAAACCCTGCTGTTGGCAGAACACAACTTTGATCTGAAAAAAGGGTTCGACTTTAAAAAGATTAAGATTAAGCGTAATTATGCGCAAAACCTGCCAGCGATCCTGTGTGAGCCCAGCCAGATTCAACAGGTCCTGTTGAATCTTCTGGAAAATGCCGCTCATGCCATGTTTGATAGAACCGCAGATCTGCGTGAGCCAGAGATCAGCATTTC
>CAMYNC010000025.1 GCA_947259685.1 uncultured Desulfuromonadales bacterium
TGCCTTAGCGCGGTAGCAGGAAGCGGTATCCCTGGTAACTGAAGATAGCCCCTTCTGCGGTAATCTCTTCCAACAGGTATCTGTTAGCCAACTTGGCGCCCTCGCGCATCATCCGGTCATTGATCCGCACCAGGCTAGCAGCGGCATCGTCCTGGCTGAAGGCGTGCAGGGACATGTGCATTTCCGGCAGCTGGCCACGAATGCTCCCCGGCAATTCGGCGATGGCGTAAACCCGTCCCGGTGAGCCCTGGGAACTGGCCACGGGGATCTCAGTGACCTGCTCCTCAACGATGGATGGGGGAGGCTCTGCTGGCGTCGTGACTTCTTTCTGGATGGGAGCCGGCTTCGCTACAGACTTCACCGACGGGGCCAGCTCTCGAGCGATTGATTCCGCTGGGCGAGCAATAATTTTCTGTTTTGTCAGCGGTTCTGCAAGCGTCATTTCCTGGCCGGGATTGAGCAGCCAGAAAAGCAATCCGCCACTGAGAAGCAGGATCAGCAATGCCAGGAAAATCCATAGCCGCCGTTTGCTGTGGCCCTTAGCTGCGGCAGGTGACTTGTGCACCGTATCCAAACTTGGCGCAACAACGACCTGTCGCTTCTTATCTGACTTTTTCAGCGCATCGAGGATAAATGACATTGATCTTAGCCCCTTTGTCCTGCAGTCAAAGTCGGGTGCTGATTCTGGCTGTGGCTGTTCAGAAGAATCAGAGTATAATGGCCGACAATTCCATCCGGCGCCAGGCCGGCATCAGCCTGAAAGCGCTGAACTTCTTTGAGCAACTGACCTTCCAAAACGGGATTCTCCAGGGCCCGGACCGCACGCCCGTGCAAAGCGGCCATTTGCTGCTCGAGCCAGTGCACCAACTCTCCCTGCTCACCAGGGTGCAACGGCCCTGTATAGCTCGGCGGCAACTGCCAAAGCAGCGTGAACTCACCGAACCACTGATTATTCAGAACAGAAATCGGGACGATGCGAACCTGGCTTCCCAACACCAGCGTTGCAGTGTCAGTTCCTAGGTCGGTTATGGCGGCGTAAAATTGTCGCCCCTGTGGATCGTTGAGGGTCAAAACTGCCGGGCGATTCAACAGCCGCAAACGCCCCAGACTGCCGCGCCGGCTAATGAGATCCAGACCAAAAGTTTCTGCCTGAGATCGAGCGGTGCCTTTTTCAGCCCGGTATTCAAATCCCCAACGGGCAAACATCACCTGATAAGCCAGCAGACTGCTACGAGCGATCGACTCCTGACTGTCCCAGGTCAGCGGTTGCGTCGAGACCGGTGGTTTTTCAAGCAGAGGTTCCTCCGGCAGCTCTCGGCTGATAGGGATCTTGACCTGGGGTTCAGCCGGCATTGGCAAGGGTTGACCTGAATAATACTGCCACAGCAGGGTGCCGCCACCCAACAGCGCAGCAACCAGCAGCGCCCACTGCCAGGCAGGAGCCTTGGCCGAGGGTCGTTTGAGTTGTTTGCCGAAAACTTCGCCGGCGGCTTCGCTCAGCAGCGCCGGACTGACGCTATGTTCTTCCCGGACATAGGCGCCGAGCAGGGCGCGATCACAAAGCAGATTGATCAGCCGCGGCACGCCGCCAGTTAAGTCATAAAGTTTGCCGATAGTCACGGCAGGAAACAGCGGCCGCTCAACACCGGCCACCGCCAAACGATGACTGACGTAAGCCTGAATTTCATCCTTTGAGAGCGGCTCCAGATGGTAGCGGGCGGTAATCCGTTGTGATAACTGGCGCAGTTCCGGGCGTTCGAGCTGTTGTTTGAGCTCCGGCTGACCCAACATGATCACCTGCAACAGCTTCTGCTTGGTGGTCTCCAGATTGGTCAGTAAACGGACCTGCTCCAGGACATCGACCTGCAGATTCTGGGCCTCATCGATGATCAGCACCGTCTTGCGTCCCTGACTGTGAGTTTCAAGCAAAAACGCGTTCAAGGCATCGATGAATGTTTTATTGCTACCGGTCCCGAAAGGGATGGCAATGCACAGCTCGTCGCAGATGGTTTCCAGCAGTTCGGTGGCGGTCAGTTTCGGGTTGAAGACAAAGGCAATTTCCGAATTTTCCGGAATCTGCTCCAGCAGACAGCGGCAGACGGTAGTCTTACCGGTACCCACTTCACCCGTCAGTAACACAAAGCCACCGTCGATTTTCATCCCATAAACCAGGTGAGCGAGCGCCTCGCGATGGCGTTCGCTCATGTACAAAAACTGGGGATCGGGAGCAATGGAAAAAGGCTCTTCCTTGAGCCCGAAATAATCTTTATACATGCAAGCAGCCTCCTGGTTCACCGATATAACATAAGCACTGGCAGACAACAAGCTGGAAGCGATTGGACAAAAAACGCCCCATCCCGGCAGGTCGTTCGGGATGGGGCATTAAAACGTGGGAGAGAGGGTTCCACGTTTGGTCAGCTGATCAATTACTCTTTATTCTTCAGCGCCTCGGCCAACAGTTCGATCGTGTGCTGGGCACGAACGCTTGAGCCCTGCTTTTCCAGTCCACCGCGAATCTGCATCATACAACCGGGACAGTCCATCGCCACGCAACTGGCGCCGCTGGCCTCGATATCGCTCAACTTGTCCTTAAGGATCAGCTTCGAAATATCGGGATGGCTGGTCAGCGAGTAGGAACCGCCGAACCCGCAGCAGCGATCGGCGTGGGCCATTTCGACCAGGTCATGGCCGGCGGTTTCGATCAGTTCCCGCGGCTCCCGCCAGACTCCAGCGCCCCGTTTGAGGTGGCAGGAATCATGGTAGGTGACCTTTTCACTTCTGGCCAGCTGCTTGAAGAGATCCGCCGCACCCAGCTGATTGACGATAAAACCGGCGGCATCGACGGTGATCTCGGCCAGGCTTTCAGCTTTGGCGGCCCAGGCGGGGTTGTCTTTAAGGTGCTCAACGAAATCACGCTGCAGCGCCATGGTGCAGGTCGGACAGGTCGTCAGCACAAAGTCGGGGTTGCCTTCTAACATGGCGTCGATATTCTGCTTGGCGAGGTCGATGGCGGTTTCTTTGTCGCCCGAGTAGAGCGCCGGGACCCCACAGCAGTTCTGTTCCTGCGGGTAGTAAACCTCGACATCAAGAGCGTTCATCACGGTCACCAGGTCAAGCCCCAGCTCCGGATAGAGAAAATCGTTGGCGCAGCCACCGAACAGCGCCACCCGGTAACGCGGTTTCTCGACCTGCTGAGGCTGCTGCAGAATCATATCGCGTAGCGGCTTTTCCGCCACCGCCGGCAAAGTACGCCACTCGGTCAGCGAAGAGAAAAACAGCGGCAAGTGACGAATCGAACGTTCCCCTTTGGTGACCGGCTTCTGCATGATGCTGGCGGCGCGAATCAGACCATGGAACAGTTTGCGGTTGCGCATCACCTTGCGAAAGACCAGATCCTTGCCGGCACCGATCCCCTCTTCTTCACCGATAGTTTCGCGCAGACTGAGGATGATCTCTTCCAGATCGATGTTACTCGGGCAGATCGACACGCAGGAACGGCAGCCGATGCAGGCGCGAACGATTTCGGCAGCATTGTCGAGGCCGTGGAAAAAGGCGGTCAGAATGATTCCGATGGCACCAATATAAATATGACCGAAGACATGGCCGCCGACGGTCTGGTAGACCGGGCAGACGTTGGCGCAGGCACCGCAGCGGATGCAACGCAGGGCATCCTGACACTGGGGCGACTCAGCCAGGGTGCTGCGGCCGTTATCGAGCAGTACGATATGCAGCTCTTTTTCTTCCTCGCCACAAGGAACAGCTCCACGAATCCAGGTGACATAGGAGGTCAGCGGCTGGCCGGTGGCGTTCTTCGGCAGAATGCGGATCACCTTGGTGGCATCTTCCAGGGTCGGCACCAGCTTTTCGATTCCCACCAGGGCGACATGCACCTTCGGCAGGGTCGAGGCGAGCCGGGCGTTGCCCTCGTTGGTCACCAATGCAATACCACCGGTTTCGGCCACGGCGATGTTGGCCCCGGTGATGCCGATATCGGCATCCAGGTAGCCCTGGCGCAACTGCTCACGAGCCACCTGCACCAGATGAGCGATTTCAGCCGGTTCCTGCTTGCCGGTCACTTTGCTGAAAAGCTCGGCAACATCTTCTTTAAACATATGGATGGCCGGCATCACCATATGGCTGGGCTTTTGTCCGGCCAACTGGATAATCCATTCACCCAGGTCGGTCTCCAGAGCTTTGGTACCGGCCTTTTCCAGGGCAACATTCAGATGGGTCTCTTCACTGGCCATGCTTTTACTTTTTACCGCCAACTTGGCACCTTTTTGCCTGGCCAGGTCAGCGATGTAATTATTTGCATCCTCGGCAGTCTTAGCCAGATAGACTGTCGCCCCCGCAGCTTCGGCATTACCGATAAACTGCTGCAACAGTTCTGCATGATTCTCCCGCACGCTGTCCTTCATCTCAGCGATCTCGGCGCGCATGGCTTCAAAGTCGTAATTAGCAAAGGCGTTAGCGCGGGAAACCAGATAGGCATCGCCAAACTTATGCAGGGCATCCTGTAACTTGGGGGTGGCGAGGGCCTGATCGATTCGCTCTTTATATTCGCGTGTTCTTTGTTTGTTCATATGCACCTCTCAGCCATCGTTTTAAAGTCATTCCGTAGGGGCGCCATACATGGCGCCCTTCGCTCGGAACCATCTATCAACGAATGAGCCGGGTTCGGGCGAGATTTATCTCGCCCCTACAGTTTACATTTCCAGCAGATCGCTGGAAAGTTCCGGCACCAGCAAAATGTGCAGCTGCTTGGGACCATGAACACCAATGGTCAGCACCCGCTCGATATCTGCGGTGCGGCTGGGACCGGTGATGTAGGCGATATAGTTGCGCGGGTCGCGCTGGTGCAACTGCCGCAGCGGCGCAACCGCCTCGAGACTGTCGGTGAGGATCTTCTCCGGATCAAGCAGGGCAAACTGAATTTCCGGCAGGGTGGTCGCCAGGCGGATGTTTTCGTCGGTACTTTCCAGCGCCAGGCTTCCGGTGTCAGCCATCGCGAAGTTGACTCCAGTGACGCCAGCCTTAGCATTCGGCGCCTGATTCCGGAAATCATCGGTCACCAACTGCAGACCTGCCTTGGTCAGTTTCTCGGCCAGCCCGCTGCGCTCGCCGCTGGCAAAACGGGGGCAGAGCAGTGTCCCGTCAACCTGTTCGGCCAGATAGCTAACCGCCTGCTGCAGGGTCTTACACTCAATCACCTGTGCTCCGACCGCCTTTGCGGTGGTGACAAAAATCTTTTTCATCTCAGTATTTTTTTTCATGTCATCTCCAAAATTGGTCTGACCACTCCCGCAAAAATAACCAGTGCTCTGCGGGCTGTCAAGAAAAAGAAACACAATGTTCGTTTCGCAGCAGCCTCAGGAATTATCCCTACCCGAAACCCAGGTAGCCCCTCAGAAAACACCAACAAAATCTACCATCGTCAAAGTTTCCAGACAGTTAGCTGCGCTTTTAGATGATATCGACCAGGTCCAGTCATAGCCCCCTTTTGCGAGCATAAATCACATCGCCCGAAAATGCTGTATACTTTTTACTCAACAGTACGCATAAAGCCAAACCTTTGTGTACTGCATACATAAAACAACTTTCTATTTTTCTCTTGACACAAATGGTTTACCAGGTCTATTTTTTATTGGCCTGACCAATGAACAGAGAGACCATGCAATCACTACTTACGGTTGACCACTAAGCGGATGTCTGACCACATCCTGATATCAACATGGAAGCACGAGAGGAGAAAAAAATGCGAACGATGAAAAAGATCATTGGGTTGCTCGTCCTGCTGAGCCTGGTAATGGCCCCCACCGCCTTTGCTGCCAAACGGGAAAAGTTCGGCGCCGACAAGCGGCACGACGAAGTAAAGAAAGAAATGCGGACCATCAAACCCTCCACGGATAAATTTAAATGGAAAATGGTCATGCCATGGTCCAAAGGTTTGTTGTTTTATGATGTAGCTCAGCATTTTGCCGACTCGGTAAAGCTTGCATCGGGCGGTCGCCTCGACATCAAACTGTTTTCGGCTGGCGAACTCGTCGGCGCCATGGAAAGTTTCGATGCAGTCAGCAAAGGGCAAGCTGATATCGGCCATGACTGGCCAGGCTACTGGAAAGGCAAGAATGAGGCTTTTGTCGCCTTTGCCTCGGTTCCTTTCGGCCTCGACGCTGAAGGCTACAACATCTGGCTGTATGAGCGTGGCGGTCTGGAAATGATGCAGGAGCTGTACGGTCGCTACAACCTGTTTGCCCTGCCTGGCGGCAACGTCGGTCAGGAACTGGGCCTGTTTTCCAACAAAAAAGCTTCCAAAATGGAAGATTTCAAAGGCATGCGCATTAGAACTCCGGGCTGGTACATGGACATCATGACCAAGCTTGGCGCCAGTGTTACCCCGCTACCAGGCGGTGAAGTCTACCTTGCTCTGGAGCGTGGCGTTATTGATGCCGCCGAATTCAGCACCCCCGCCATCAACTTCCCGATGGGTTTTGACGACATCACCAAGTACGTTATTCAGCCTGGCGTCCACCAGCCATCCTGCCAGAGTGCATTCTTCATCAACAAAGACTCCTACAACAAGCTGCCTGCCGATCTGAAGTGGATCGTCGACATCGCCGCCAAGGAAACCCAACTCTGGTCGACAGCCTGGCAGGAAAACCTCAACGCCGAAGCAGTTAAACGCTTCAAGGAGAAGGTTGAATTCGTCCGTATGGACGAAGCAACCATCAATCAGTTCGCCAAAGCCTCTCACGAATACATTGAGAGCCTGAAAGCAAAATATCCTGACGTGAAAAAAGTCATGGATTCCCAGGACAAGTTCAAGTCTGATTTCGCTGACTGGCGTGAAGAACGCGGTGGTGTTGCTCCATGGCCCTACGAGCAGTTCGTTAAAGGTCAGCACAAGCAGTAAGACAAAACCTGCGGGGGCCGTCAGGCCCCCGCTTCATCTACCCCAAAACCGGATCAGCAAACCAGTCACAGCTTAAGAGGTTTCTATGTTTAAAATTGATGGCATGATCGACACCTTCAACGAAAAGTTTGGCTTTTATGCCTCTTATCTCGTCTTGCCGCTGATTGTCGTGGTCGTCTTTGAGGTCTTTATGCGTTACGCGTTTAACGCACCGACCTCCTGGGCTTTCGAACTGACGGTTTTCCTGTACGGTGTTCACTTCTGCTTTGCCCTGGCCTATGCCCACAAACACAACACCCACGTTGCGATCGATGTTTTTGAAGCCCGGTTATCTGACAAACCGCGCCTGATCCTGCGGATTTTCACCAACGCGGTGCTGTTCCTGCCGAGTATCGGCTTGTTGACCTGGTACATGTGTGTCATGGCGGCCAACTCGTGGCAACAGTGGGAACATGCTTCCAGTTCCTGGGCGCCGGCAATTTACCCGTTTAAAACGTTCATGGCGATCGGCTTCATCCTCTTCTTCCTGCAAGGGGTCTCCAAACTGATCCAGGATGTTCGCGCACTAAAAGAGACCAACTAAAACCTGTAGCAGGGAGAAATGATACCCATGACCGTAGAAGTATTAACCATAATCATGATACTGACCCTGATGGCATCGATTGCCATGGGGCACCCGTTGGCGGTAACCCTGGCAGCGGTCGCGACCCTGTTCGGCCTGATCGATAACGGTTTCAACCTTCCCGCCCTGCTCGGCCTGTTTGCCAACAATGCCTGGGGAATTTTCCTCAATTACACCCTGGTGGCCATCCCGCTGTTTATTTTCATGGCCCAGATACTCGATCGCTCCAAGGTCTCAGAAGGCTTGTTTGACGCTCTCTATACGGTCCTGGGCGGACTGCGCGGCGGATTGGGAATGGCGGTCATCGTTGTGTCTACCGTCTTCGCTGCAACCACAGGCATCGTCGGCGCCTCGGTTGTCGCCATGGGCCTGATGGCCGGGCCAGCATTACTGCGCAGAGGCTACGACAAAGCCCTCTCGGCAGGAATCATCTGCTCTTCGGGAACCCTTGGAATTCTGATCCCGCCGTCGATCATGTTGGTTGTCTACGGTGGCCTGACCGGCCAGAAAGAAACCTCGGTTGGCAACCTGTTTGCCGCTGCGATTCTTCCTGGCCTGCTATTGTCAGGTTCCTACCTGCTCTATGTTGGCATCCGCTGCTACCTGAATCCAAAGATCGGCCCGCCAATCCCGGCTGAAGACCGAACCGCCACCGCCATGGAAAAATTCAACATGACGATGAAGAATTTTGTGCCGCCGTTCGGCCTGATTCTCACCGTCATGGGAACCATTCTGGCCGGGATCGCCACACCGACCGAAGCTGCCGCTTTAGGCTGCGTCGGTGCACTGATCCTTGCACTGGTCACGCGCAAACTTAACTGGAATGTCATTACCGAGTCCTGCATCTCAACCGCCCGCACCACAGCGATGATCATGGCCCTGTTCGTTGGCGGTAAAGTCTTTTCGGTGGTCTTTCTGAGCATGGGTGGTGGCGATGTCGTCGCCGATGTCCTACTCGGCATGGATGTCAGCCCCTACGTGGTTTTTGCGATCATGATGGCGGTGGTTTTCTTCATGGGGATGTTTATCGACTGGGCAGCGATCCTGCTGGTGGTGGTGCCGATTTTTACCCCCATCGCCATGGACCTGGATTTCAATCCACTTTGGTTTGCGATGATGATCTGCATCAACCTGCAAACGTCCTTCTTGACCCCGCCTTTCGGCTATTCGCTGTTCTACTTCAAGGGGGTTGCACCGCCGGAATACACAATGGGCGATGTTTATCGAGGGATTTTGCCCTTTGTCGCGATCCAGCTGTGCGGATTGGCATTGCTGGTGGCATTCCCGCAAATCATCACTTACCTGCCTGACATTTTCTTCGGCCGCTAAGCACATTTCAGGAGATACACAAAGATGCTTCCGGAAATAAAAAATATTCTCTACGCAACCGATCTGGGTGACGGCTCCAGCCATGTATTCCGCTATGCTCTGAGTCTGGCCAGCCGCTATCAGGCCCAAGTCACTATTTTACATGTTGTCGAGCCGCTGAGCCCTTTTGCCCAGAGCCTGGTGGAACTGCACGTCTCCCATCAGGAGTCTGAAAATCAACATACTGCAATCCGCAGTAAGCTGCTGGAGGATCTCAAAGGGCGGCTGCATGCCTTCTGCGAACAGGAAGCCTGTGTCGCCGAGGAAAATCTGGTCGCGGAAATTCAGGTCCTCGAAGGGCAGCCAGCAGCGACTATCATCAAGCAAGCTACGGAATGTCAAGCCGACATGATTGTCATGGGCACCCACCAGCATTCAGCGATAGGCGAAGCCCTACTCGGTACCACCGCTCACAAGGTTCTACACAGTTGCTCGCTGCCGACGCTGCTGGTGCGGATCCCTTAAGCGGAACAGCGGCAACCAAAAACAGAGGTCATCATGATCGATAAAAGCGTCCTTGAGATATTGATCCGGAAACTAGGGGAGGAAGCAGTCATTTCTGAAGCTGAAGACCTGCTGGTCCTCGGCTACGACTCCACCCCCGGTCTCCACAGTGCTCCCGATGTGGTCATCTACCCGACCAGCAGCGAACAGGTGCAGACCGCCATGCAGATCGCTCGCGAAAACGGCCTGCCGATCACCCCTCGAGGCAGCGGCACCGGGCTTTCCGGCGGCAGCATTCCAGTCGAAGGCGGCATGGTTATCTGCCTGAACAAAATGAACAAAATTCTGGAAATCGATGAGGAAAACCTGACCGCCACCTGCGAAGCCGGCGTCGTAACGCTCGATCTGTTTAATGCGGTCGCCGAAAAAGGGCTCTTCTATCCTCCTGATCCCGGTTCACAGAAAATATCGACCCTGGCCGGCAACGTCATGGAGGATGCCGGCGGGCTGCGTGGTCTGAAATACGGCGTCACCCGCGATTACGTGATGGCTGTCAAATGTGTGCTGCCGGACGGCAGTCTGCTGACCACCGGCGGAAAAAGCGTCAAGGATGTCGCCGGCTACGCCTTTAAAGACCTACTAGTCGGCTCAGAAGGCACCCTGGGGATCATTACCGAGATCACTGCCAAACTGATCCCACCACCGCAGGACAAACGGACCTTTCTTGCCTACTTCGATGATATCCGGGTGGCCGGCGAAGCGGTCTCGAAAATTATCGCGGCGAAGATCATTCCCTCAACCATGGAGATTATGGACAAGGCAACCATCAACTGCGTTGAAGACTATGTCAAGATCGGCCTGCCACGCCAGATGGCGGCCTTGCTGCTGATCGAAGTTGACGGTCATCCGGCGATGGTCGCCGAAGAGGCCGAGGGGGTTGAGCGGATCCTGCTTGAGGTCAAAGCAGCCGAGGTGCATGTCGCCAAGGACGCCGAAGAAGCCGCCAGCCTTGCGGCTGCACGCCGTACTGCCCTGTCGGCCCTGGCGCGGGTCTCGCCGACGACGCTGCTGGAAGATGCCACCGTGCCCCGCTCGATGCTGGCCGAAACCTTCGCCCTGATCGAACGGCTGACAGAAAAATATCAACTAAAAGTTGGCACCTTCGGCCACGCCGGTGATGGCAACCTGCACCCCACCGTGCTTTGCGATGAACGCGATGCTGATGAGATGAAACGTGCCCACGCCTTTTATGACGAGCTGTACGAGCAGGTACTGGCCTGGGGAGGCACGGTGTCTGGTGAACATGGCATCGGCATCGCCAAAAAAGGCTACCTGGCCCGGCAGATAGGGCCTGGCGGAGTGGCGGTGATGAAGCGGATCAAGCAGGCCTTCGATCCAGCCGGAATTCTCAACCCAGGGAAGATTTTTGCCGATGATTGAATTCGATCCTTCTCCCTGAGGGAGAAGGTGGCCGCAGGCCGGATGAGGGGATGAACCTATCAAAACGCCCCTCACCCTAGCCCTCTCCACCGGGGAGAGGGGATAGACCCATAAAACCATAAAAAGAGTGGCAACACAGTTATGGATAACAAAGAGAACCTTAGCAATTTTACCGCCCAAGACGCCCCTGAATATGAAGACGTGCTGCAGTGCATGCGCTGTGGTTTCTGTTTGCCGACCTGCCCGACCTTTGCCCTGACCGGGCGTGAGCGTTCCAGCCCGCGTGGCCGTGTCGCTCTGGCGCGGGCGGTGTCCGAAGGCAAGCTACCGTTTAACCAGGCGATGAAGGAGGAAGCCTACTTCTGTCTCGACTGCCGCGCTTGCACAACCGCCTGCCCGTCCGGCGTCCGCGCCGGTGAAGTGATGGAAGTCTGCCGGTCGCAGGTCCACCAGCAGCAGCCCTTGCCGAAATGGCAGGCCAAATTTCGCGACTTCGTACTGCAGAAAATGCTGCCCGATCCAGACAAACTGGAAACCTCGCTGCTGCCCGCCCGCCTCTACCAGAAGCTTGGCATCCAATGGCTGGTCCGCAACAGCCGGGTGCTGAAAATGGGCCCGAAATGGATTGATAAGGCCGAAGGGATGATGCCGGAACTGCATCAACCGCTGCGCCAACGGCTGCCGGAACTGACCCCTGCCAGAGGCGAAAAACGCGGCAAGGTGGGCTTTTTCCTCGGCTGCGTGATGACCCTGATGTATGCCGAAGTTTCTCGCCAGACGGTGCGGGTGTTAAGCCATCAGGGCTTTGAGGTGCTCACCCCAAAACAGCAGAAATGTTGCGGCGCGCCGCACTTGACTGAAGGCGATCGGGAGACCACCCGGCAATTGGCAAACCACAACCTCGATCTTTTTCTCGCCATGGATGTCGATGCCATCGTCACCGACTGCGCTGGCTGCAGTGCGGCCCTAAAAGAATACGAGGAAATTCTTTCTGAGCGCCAGGATCACGCCAAACTGGAGCTGTTCCACAGCAAGATCAAGGATGTCAGCGAATTTTTGCTCGAGCTGGGCTTGCGTACCGATGATCTGCAACCGATCAACAAGTCGGTGACCTATCATGAGCCCTGCCATCTTTGCCACGCGCAAGGGATAACCAAGCAACCACGCGAGCTGCTCAAAGCGATTCCTGGTATCGAATATCGGGAAATGCAGGAAGCCAGCTGGTGCTGCGGCTCGGCCGCAACCTTCAGCCTGAAATTCACCAAGGAGAGCCAGCAAATTCTCGACCGCAAACTGAACAACGTCAAGAACACTCAGGCCGATATTCTGGTCACTGCCAACCCCGGCTGTCACTTACAACTGGACTGGGGTTTGCGCGAAGCCGGCATGCCGCAACCGGTTCAGCACCTGATGGAGCTGCTCGGTCAGGCGACCCCGGAAGCAGGCTAGAGAACCTTTCCCAGATCAATCTGATATTCCCAGGCGACCCGAGACGGCTTGGGATAGTGCCCGACTCTTTGCCTCACAGAGGAGTCGGGCTTTTTATTTCCGCAAGCAGTTACCGACTTCAACCTCAATCTTGCGCAGATAATCAGTGGCATCCCCTGCCCCTTCCAGCGGCGCCCAAGGTGCCCAATCCTTATCTGACAGCGGCTCATAAGGACCTGGCTTGCATTCAAAAAATAACGACCCTGGTTCCAGGGTCACAATCGAATGCCAACTCCCCGCAGGAATATCCAATCCGACAACCGGGCCTTCCGGGGAAAGTTCCACAACCCTTTCGATGTCGCCAACATCAGCAAACAGGACAACGGCAAAGCGCCCACGCAGGGCGATAAAACATTCTGGTTTCAAGGGAGTCAGATGGCGGTGGGGGCGCACGTAAGTGCCTGGCTCCAAGGCATTCAGCAGCCGCTGGCAGGGCTCGCTATAATCTTCATGAAGATTATAATTCTGCCGCAGTCGTGGGCTGCGCTGGGCCTGCCTTGACAACTCATCGAATAACTGCTCATCGAGAATCTGCATCTGGAACTCCTTTGATTGCAGACACAAAAAAGCCCGCTACCTTTGCTGGTCGCGGGCCAGTTTGGTGCCGAGAACCTGTTTAATTCGGCAAGATAAAATGCGGGCCGGTTGCCGGCCGGGTGCGCAGCATGAGGAAAGCTTCCTTGGCGGGCAGGGCTTCGCCGTAGAGGTGTCCCTGAACCTCGCAAAAACCGAGCTTACGCAGATAATCGAGCTGCAATAGGTTTTCCACCCCTTCTGCCACCATGTGCAGCTTGAGTCCTTTGGCCATCAGGGCGATGGCGTCGACAATACAGGAGGCGTCTGCCACAGCCTCTATTTCACGCACAAACGAACGATCGACCTTCAAGGTGTTGATGGGAAAACTCTGCAAGTGACTGAGGGAAGAATAGCCGCGACCGAAATCATCAATGGCAATGGAAATGCCATAATCGCTGAGCATCCGCAGGGTCTTGATGACATCCTTGCGCCCTTTAATCAGCCCCTGCTCAGCCAGTTCGATTTCGAACATGGAGCCAGGTATGCCGTGTTCCTGAAGCATACTGATGAATTTGTCGGCAAATTCCGGCTGATCGATCTGGACCGATGAAACATTCACCGAAACCTTGATCTCAGGCAATCCCTGCCGCTTCCAACGTAGCACCTCTTCGCAGCTCCTGCGCAGCACCCAATCGCCGATCGGCACGATCAGTTTCGACTCTTCGGCAATCCCAATAAAATCGTCAGGATAAATCAAGCCCCGTTCCGGGTGGCGCCAGCGCAACAGGGCCTCCATGCCAATTATCACATGGCTGGCCGGATCGACCTTCGGCTGGAAAAACAGTTCGAAATGGTTCTTTTCCAGCGCCAGATACATATCCCGTTCGACCGACAGAAAGTTTGAGGTGCTACCGATCATGGCATCACTGTAGAAACAATAGCCATCCTTGCCGCTTGCCTTGACATGGTACATGGCAATGTCGGCCCCCTGCAGCAGCGCTTCCCTGGTTTCACCGGCCTGGGGGTATCTGGCAATACCGATACTGAGGCTCAGATACAGCTCATGCTGGTCGATTTTAAATGGCTGGCGGACCGCTTTGAGGATTTTTTCGGCAACAGCGGCGACATTCTCCTTGCTTTCGATATTCGGCAGCAACAGGGAAAATTCATCTCCGCCAAAACGGCAGAGGGTATCTTCGGCGCGCAGACAGCCAAGAATCCGTGCTGAAACCTGCTGGAGAACGCGATCACCCATCGCATGCCCCAGGGAATCGTTGATCAGCTTAAAGCGATCCAGGTCGAGAAACAACAGCGCAAACTGCTGTTCATAGCGGCGGGCATGGGCAAAGGCCTGGGTGATCCGGTCATCGAACAGCACCCGGTTCGGCAGACTGGTCAGCAAATCATGGTAGGCGTGGTAGCTGATTTGTGCTTCGTTCTGCTTGCGGGCAGTGATATCACGGGCGCAGCCGAGGGTACCGACAAAGTTGCGGCCGCCCTTCTCATCCGCCTCGTACATGCCGATGGCATTGAGTTCGACAATCAACTCACGATTTTCCAAGCATTCCACCTGTTCACTCTCGCGGTTGACCAGCAGGCGGATTTCGCTATTTTTTGGCGCTCGCTCGCCAGCCCGCTGCTCACTGAAATAGTTGTGGATTTCATCGGCATTATGCGGATGGATCAGGGACGAAAAGTGGCGATGCAGCAGCTCGCCAGGCTTGTAACCGAGCAGATCTTCCACCTTATCGTTAACATAGGTGAAGCGGCCCTGGGCATCGAGCATGTAGATAAAATCGGGGGAATTATTAACAATGAAGCGATGCATCCGCTCCGATTCTTTCAGCGTGACCTCGGTGCGGCGCAACTGACGAACCTGCCAGTAATGCTCCAGCGCATTGTTGATTGTGGTGAGCAGCTCTTCAGCCTGGTAAGGCTTGCGGACAAAATCGTAGGCTCCTCGGCGCAGCGCATCTTTGACCGCAATGAAAGAGGATTCACCGCTGACCACAATCACTTCAACGTTTATATTCTTTTCGCAGATATGGCGGTGGACAGCGTGGCCATCAACTTCCGGCATCTGCAGGTCGAGCAGCACCAGACGGTAATTTGTTTCCCGCAGCTTTTCGATCGCCGCGGCGCCGCCAAGAGCCATATCGACGAGGTAGCCGTTAATTCGTAACAGTGCCTGCAAACTTTCCAGCATCGACCGCTGATCGTCGACGATCAGAATTCGCGACTGCCGAAGCTGTTCGGAAAGCTGTTTTTCAGCAATTGTTTGAGTACTCATCCCCGCTCCCCTAACCCCTCTAGCCGATTTCTGCGGCCTCCGCCAGGCACATATCGCCTGAAGGAATCAACAGGCTGAAACCGGTCCCGGTGGTCGGCGAACTATGGCAACTG
The DNA here is from genome assembly GCA_947259685.1 of uncultured Desulfuromonadales bacterium. Next base: position 15,195 of record CAMYNC010000025.1, read on the forward strand.
ATTTGTGCTCCCAGGTCATCGACCATTGTCTTGACGATGCTTAGCCCAACCCCGGCATAGCCCGGCCCTTTGGTACTCACCACCGGCCGGAACAGCTTTTGTTGAATTTCAGGATCGATCCCTGGGCCATTATCCTGCACGACAATCTCGGCATGCCGACTCCCATCACCAGAATAGCTGTCCCGAGTTGCCAGGGTGATCACTCCGTCTTCGCCAAGCGCTTCCGCGGCATTTTTGACCAGATTCACCAGCACCTGCTTGATCAATACGGCATTGGTGGCAACCTTCTCCAGATCTTCCTGCAGATCAAGCCAAACATCGATCTTCCGCGGTTCAATTTCTGCCATTTGCAGAGATTCGACTGATTCACGCACCAACTGATTCAGGCAAACCCGCTGCTCGGGAAACTGCGGTAAGTCCTGCTGATTGAGATAGTAATTAAGAATATCATCAATCCGCTGAACTTCATTTTTGATCGACTCGGCCAAGCCACTGTTTTCACCATCATCGAGCAGGTGACGCAAGACCTCTGCATAGTTGCTGATAATCGTCAGCGGGTTACTGACCTCATGGCAAACCTTACGCAACAGGCTGGTATTTTCCCCCAGCGGTTCGAAAGCGCCTGACGACAGCTGCTGCAGAGCGGAGGTCATCACCTGGGCATACATCTTCGGGCGCAGCGACTGCAGTGCTTCGACATCCTGTGGGGTCTCAATGCCAAGCACCACCACACCGTGCAATTCCGTCTCAGTCCGGAAGGGTTGACAACAGAGGCCTTTGCTCTGGCAAAGGCGCAGCAGCAAATGATCGATCACCGAAACAGGCTGAACCTCAGCGAAGGAATCGAGCGGCTCGCCCTTCAGCAGGGCATGGGTCGCCAGACTTGCCGTCGCATCCAGCGGAATGCTTAGCTCCCGAATGGTTCGTGGCTGGCCTTCAGCCGGCAGCCCGATCAACCGGTTGCTTTTCGCGTCGAAGAGAAAAAATAGCGCTTCACTGGCGGAACAGTTTTCCAAATAAAGGTTACGAGCGACTTTCGCTAGTTCTTCCGGAGCCTGGCTGCAGCTTAAGCGGGCCCGCGCAGCTTCCTGATCAGCCAGACCAAAGGCCAGCACGGTCAGCCGGGTCAGACTCTCATCCAGCTCTCGTTGCAGTTTTTCATGATCTTCGAAAGCGGGTAATTTCTGGGCAAAAAGGCTTTGCGCCCAATCGAACAGGTAATCAATTTCTGAGCTGCGAAAATCGAACAGCCGCTTTGCCATCTGTCTCACTTCAGGCGTCAGCGAAGCCGGTTCGATACTGAATTGATGGGCAAGCCGGGCAATTTTCAGCAGCTGGCTGGTCTGTTCAATATGCTCCGCGTCAACATGCAGAAAGCGCACGGCATCGATCAAAAAAGAGTCGAGCTGCCAGCCTTTGATTAAGCTTTCGGCGATCCGCAGATGATCACTATGGTAGTGTTCATCCTCTAAGCGCCGGAGCTGGGAACAGCTCTGTGGCTTCTCAACCAGCTGGACATAGCGCTGACTGTCCCGGGCAAACAGGGCGTGCATGCCTAAGTTAAGCAGCACTCCAGTCAACTGGGCCTCCTCGACATGCGGATAGCTGACCGATGCCGCCAGGCAGCGTGCCGACTGACTGGCCACCGCCGAGGCAAACCAGAGACCGTTCAGAAAGCGCAACTCTTCCGCTGAAAAATTTTGCCCAATCAAGTGTTGCGCGGCCTGCAAAGCCATCCCTTTGACCACCGGCAGTCCCAGTCCCCGGATGGCACTGGTCAGGGGTTCTGCGGCATCGATCCGGGTCGGACAGGTTTTGCTGGCAGCGTGGAGAATGCGCGCGGAAAGTGAGGTGTCCTGCTGGACAATCTCGGCCAGAGCAGCGGCACCGGTGCCGTCGGCACAGGCTTCAAACAGCTGCACCAGCACCTGTGGCATACTGAACAGGTTGGCAATATCCTGTTCACCAAACTGGATGTTCCCTTCAGTCATAGCGGCTCTATAAGAGTTTGTCATTTGCACATAGACAATTAAAGTTACTAGGCAGGATGGCACATCAAGGCGACAAAAAATGCAATTCCAAAGCCATTTCAGCCAACTAATTATGCGTCATCGTTGCTTTTCGAGCAAGCTTAAATTCGATAGTTCTTCTTAATATCCAAACACTTAGCGCCACCAGACAGAGCTACCTTCGTCTGCCCAACGAACCAGCGATCCGGGGCGGCGACTGGCTCTCATCAGCCGCTGATAACCCGTTGATATATATCCAAGTTGATCTTGATCTGCTGCTCAGAAGCTGATCCGACCAGCAGGACAACCTTCGCTTCCAGACCCGTACAAACAACGCAACAGGGAAACTTTTATTAGTGACTTTAATCTTCACTCAAAGTCGCATGGACCAACAATTCATCGTGGTAAGCCGCAGAAATCTCCTGAAAACTGGCTTCGGACTCCAAAAAGGCCGCAACGATCTGCGGGTCAAAGTGGTGACCGCTTTTTGCCAGGATAACCTCCCTGGCCCGCAGATGAGAAAACGCCTCCTTGTAGCTTCGCTGGCTGATTAACGCATCATACACATCTGCTAAAGCCATCAGCCGCCCCGCCAGAGGAATCTCCTCCCCCTGTAAGCCATAGGGATAGCCAGAGCCATCCCAACGCTCATGATGCGACTCCGACATCTGCCGGGCATATTGCAGATAGGCATGGTTATCAGGATGTCCCAGCACTGCAGCGGTGCGCGCCAGGGCCATCGCCCCCAAGCGGGTGTGATCCTGCATCAGTTGACGCTCTTCGGCAGTCAACTCGCCGGTTTTCAACAGGATCCGGTCAGGGATTCCAACCTTACCGATATCGTGCAAGGGCGCTGACTTGGAAAGCATTTCAACATCCTCATCGGTCAACAGACCCTGATAGCGCGATTGCTTCTGCAGCCTCCTGGCAAGCGCCTTGACATACCCCTGGGTACGCAGAATATGCGCCCCGGTGTCGTTATCCCGGGTATCTGCCAGAGTTGTCAGGCTGACGATGGTCGCATCCTGAGCCTTGAGCAGATCCTGGGTCCGTTGCCTTAGCTTACCAGCCTCAATACCGTACCTGAGCAGACTTAAAAACGCGGTATTCACCAACAGCACCAGAACCGGCATGGTCGGCGCAATAAATAGATTTTTTCCCGAAAAAAGTGCCGCACTGCCCCAGCAAACGACCAGAGAACCTCCCAGCAACAGCAGCACCGCTGGCAGTAAGCCATAACGACCTAACACCAAGCTCGATGCCAACCCCAGACAAATGACTCCCAGCAGCTCCAGGCCGCGCGCCCAAACCGGATGGGCATTCCAATCGCCATTCAGAACTGTTGCCGCGGCAACGGCATGCAGTTCTACGCCGGGGACATTTTGCGCCAGTGGCGTCAAATGTCGATCGCCCAGGCCTGCCGACCAGGCACCAACAAAGACGATGCCACCCGCCAGCGCTGTTTCCGACAGCCGCCCTAACAATAGATCAGCAGCAGAAATGTAGCGATATCGGGGCTGAGTGGAAAATCCGAGCAACAATCGACCACGGGCATCGAGCGGCAACTGGCGGCCATGCCAATCGATTCGGGCCTCCTGATCGAGCTGCTCAAGCCGTAACTGCTGTTCACCGGTCGCTTGCATGAGAGTAGCCAGAGCAAGGCTCGGAAAGTACCCCTGTTGATATTTCAACAACAACGGTAGCCGTCGCAACACGCCGTCACGGTCTGGTGCGGCGTTGGTAAAGCCAAGCTGCTTGGCCGCAGCCGTCAAAGACTCAAGACTGACAAGCACTCCCTGCGGTTCGGGCCACCAATCTTCGGCAGCCACTTCGGGAGCACCCTCAGCGGCAACCACGATATGCTCAAGCGGGGGCAAAGAAACCCTTTCAGGTCTGGAATTTTCATTAGCAAATAGAAACTTACTCGCAAGCACCACCGGCGCTGTGGCGATCGCTTCGGCCAACAGGTCATCATTCGACTGACCAGGCAGCATCCAGCTATCGGCAGGCATAACTTCACCCAGATCGCGCTGCCGTTCATGCAGAATTGTTTCTAGAGAGGTCCGGTCGGCCTCCGGCATCAAAATATCCAGCCCAATGGCGGCAACCCCCTGTCGCTGCAACGCCATGAGCAATTGCGCCAGTCGATACCTTGGCCAGGGCCATTGGCCGAACTCGGCCAGACTGGCTTCATCGATACCGACAATGATCGGCAGCGACTTTGCTTCTGCTGGGGGGCGCTGCGCAATCATCAGGTCGTAAACCCGAAAATCGAAAAACCGCAACAGCTCAGGCGGATAATAGAGAAAGAAGACCGCCAGCAGGGTTACCAAAAGACCACCAAGCAGCACACTGAAGCGTCCCTGCTGCAACGGGCGCAGACGCATCATCGATTGATTGCGGGGCTTGCGCGCAAGCATCAGCGAACAACAACCTCCACTCGGCGATTCAGCGGCTCGGCGACATTATCCGCCGTCGGTACCAGCGGATTTCCCTCCCCGTGGGAATCGATATCCATCGACTCAGGGCTTACCCCCGCCTCGGCTAGCTGCGTAGACACGGCAAGTGCTCGTTCGAGGGACAGCTGCAGGTTATATTCGTCGGCGCCGACCCGATCACTATGCCCATAAACCCCAATGGCAGAAGACTCCCGCTGACGGATTTCAGCAACAATTTGCGGCAGCTGCTGTTCCGATTCACTGGTTAGCTGGCTACTCCCTTCGAGAAAATAGAGCAGAAATTTTTTCGGCTGCGGCGGCTCGGCAGCCAGAACTTCGGCAAACTCACGTTCAATGCTGGCACTGCTGAACTCCACCGGTTCCGCCGGTGGCCGGTCGGCAACGGTTACCCGAGACATCTGCCTGGCCTCGCTGAGAAGAACACTGCCAGCCTCGGTTTGAACTTCAACCACTCCAACACTGCCGTCAGGGTCAGGCAACAGAATCACCCGGGTCTCCTGTTTTGGCCCAAGCAGCACACCCGCGACAAAAACCATCAACATAATCAGCGGTGCAGCAGACATCACCCTCCTCCTTTATCCTTCCATGACTTGGCAATCAACAACACTAACGGGAAACCTTGACCAACAGGCGGGTGCCGCGCACGGCAATCGTCGATTCCGGAGTTTCCAGCTGAATGGCTTCCGGCGCCAGTTTGCCGATAACTCCAGACATATACAGAAAAGTACCTTTAAGCATTTTCAACACCACCGAAAAAGTGCTGCTTTTCGGCTCAAATACATATTCACGGATCAACAGCTGGCTCTGCGACCCGAGGGACAAGCTGGTATCATCCTTCAGGATCACCCCCAGGCTACTATCCGCTTGAGTCATCAGCTGATCTTGAGCAAAGATCGGCATACCGGCAACTGCGACCAGCAATTGCCCTTGGCGATCGACCAGCGCCTGGCCACTGACGGTTTTCACCGTGCCGACCGATTCGGCTGCAGCGCCCATTGGCAGCAAGCAACAGACCAACAACAGAACCAGCAGTATTGGCTTCATCAACTTCTCCAGCGTAAAGGATAGTCAGCAAAATATTCATAAATCCTAACAGGACAAAGCCGGCTTGTCATGCCGACAATCAAGAAAAGAAGCCTTTGACAACCAGCAACCGACCTTCCTATACTCCACTGAGTTAAATATGTACACACACAGAGAGTTCAACATGAATCTGCCCAGTCCATTTCAGGTCGAAACACTGATCACCCAGATCGATCGTTTCGGCAAAGAAAACCTTGAGGAGATCCTGCACAAACTGATCGAAGCGGTCCAGGCCCTGGCAGCAGGCGGGCGTTGCCGCGTCTACCTCGAAGACCTGACCAAGGGTGCCCTGACCTGCGTGGCGGCGGCTGGCGGTGAGGTGGGCCAGGTACGGGAAAAATCCTTCCCGATCAACGATAGTGAGTTTCTCGTTTCCCAGGTCTACCAACAGCAGGAAGAGCTGGCCATCGAAGACTTAAGCCGGCATCCGGAAGATCTGCCGATCGTCTCGCTCAGCCGACGCGCCGGCGCCAGCTACCTGCTGCCGATTACCCATCTTGGCCGCTCGATCGGTGTCCTCTGTCTGGATCGCGGGCGGTCTGGACAGTTTCCTGAGGAGCAACCATTACGGCAGTTGCGACAACTGCTCTCCGCGGTGAGTCCGACATTAAACCGGGCCCGCAAGTATCACCAGCAGCTGTTGCTGGCCAGACGGGTCGATGAAGCAAAAAAACGTGAAGCGGCACTGTTCATGGTGCAATCGGCGGCCCACCTGATTGAACAGGTCGCGCTGGCGTCGGTTTTAATTCCGATCCCCTCAGAGGTGGATGGCGAACGCACCTTGCAGATTCTCGCTTCATATTCCAAGGAAGCAGAAGCGGGCAAGCTCTATACCCAAGAGCGGCAGATCAACCTGACCCCCGGGGAATCACTGCTGGCCCGCTTTATCGACCGCGCCGGAGTCATTACCGACGACAGCCTGCTCAGCCCGCTATACATCCCCGATCTGGCCACCGAATCACTGCAGAAACAATTCCTGACCGAAGAGCTGGGCCTGAAATCGCTCTACATGGTGCCCCGTTACGACAATCGTACCCGCCGGGTCATTTGCCTGGTCAATTATTACACCAAGGAACACTATCAGTTCAGCGCCTTCGAACGCGGCCTGCTCGAGGCGCATGCCGAAATGGCCCAGCGGGTGGTGCAAGAAATCGGCGACGAGCACCTTGAGGTTCAGGTCCTTTCGGAAATCGGCGATCTGCTGCAGCAATCGAGCGACAGCTTGCAAACCTTTCTTCACCGAGTCCTCTCCAAAGCCACCCAGTTGATCGGCGCCGATACCGGCAGCATCGCGCTGATACGTGAGCAGGAAGGGGAGCGCTGGTTGGTGGTGGAGGATGCCCAGGGGCAGCTGGTCGGCGCGAAAAGCAAAGACTGGTTGAAACGGAATATTCCGCCGATCCGCGTCGGTGGCCAGGAGCTGCCGAAGCAAGAACGCAGCCTTACCGGCCAAGCCGCCGCTAGCGGCCAACCGGCCATCCTCGCCGATACTTTAGATGACAGCGGCAAAGGTTTTTACCTGCAAGTGACCGAGGCGATCCGCAGCGAAATCGCCGTGCCGGTCATCTATGATGAGGAGGTTCTGGCGGTCATCTGCCTCGACAGCCAGCGGCCGCACTTTTTTACCAGCGAACATCGGCGGATTCTGTTGATCATCGAACGAATGATCGGTCACCATCTGGCGATTTTGCAGAAGATCGAGCAGCTGACCAGCGAGATCGACCGTTTGCGGCAGGACGTTGACTACAAAGACCCGAGTATTTCCTCCTACCGGCTCGGCAACATTATCGGCAATTCGGTCAAAACCCAGGAGATTATCGATACGATCGAACGGATCACCCCGCCACTCTGCCAGCGGATCGCGCTGTGGAAAAAGCCAGGGGTTCCCGATCAGGGCGAGTTTCTCGGCCTGCCGTCGATCCTGATTACCGGAGAGACCGGCGCCGGCAAAGAGTTTTTATTCAACAATCTGTTTACCCAGCTCAATCGCATCTATCGCGAACTGCTGCCGGACCAGGGGACTTTGTCGCTAAAAAAAACCAACATCGCCGCCTACAGCGGCGAGCTGACTTATTCTGAACTGTTCGGCCACAAGCGCGGTGCCTTCACCGGCGCCCATAGCGACCGGCGCGGCATCCTCGAAGAAGCGCATGGCGGGGTGGTGTTTCTCGACGAAATTGGTGACGCCGACCCGAAAACCCAGGTTCAGCTGCTCAGATTTCTTGACAACGGTGAATTTATCCGGCTGGGAGAAAACATCACCCGCCATTCACAAGTCCTATTGGTCGCCGGAACCAACCGTGACCTGCGCCAATTGATTGCCGAAGGAAAATTTCGCGAGGATCTCTACCATCGACTGTCTGAATTGATTATCGAGGTTCCTTCCCTCAATGACCGTCGGGAGGACATTCCCGACCTGGCGGTCCACTTTCTCGGCCGGCTGTTCCAGGTTTACCGGCAACCGGAACAAACCGACAAGGACGCCCCGCTGCTCAGCCAAGAGGCCAAGTTGCTGCTCTCCAAGCATCTGTACACCGGCAATATCCGCGAACTGCGTAGCATCCTGCTGCGGGCCATGCTGTTTCGCCAGGGGAAAGTGATTCAGGCGGAAGAGATCGATCGGGCTTTGCAACCACACAGCAGCGGCATGGCCCTGACCAGCAGATCGACACTGGAAAGCCAGCTGGCGGAAACGATTTTACAGCAGATCAATGCAGGTGAAAGCGATTTCTGGGAAGCGGTCTATCAGCCCTACTCACAGAAACAGCTGACCCGAGAAGCGGTGTTGAAAGTGATCGAGACAGCGCGGCGGGCCGGCGCGTCGACCATGCCCAAGCTGGCGAGGACGCTGCAAGCCTGTGACCCAGCCGACAATTCAGTGGCCGGCCGCAAGCTCTTCTACCGCTTCAAAAACTTTCTTTATAAGACAATCCGGGTAAGTTAAAAAAGGCTAGAAAGTTGTTGCTGGAAAGGTCTTTTCGCCTTCAGCTATCAGCTGATTATCATCACTTGCCCGTTGAATGACTAGAATCCGGAGCTGTTCAGCAAGGCGTCGACCCGGTTGCGATCCTGCTCATTCCAGGGGCCGACAACCACCAATTTCATGCTGTTCGAGGTCAGCAGTCGCTGTGCCGCCTGCCGCAGTTGCTGCGGGGTCTGTTGCTGCAGCTCCTCGCGATCCTGCTCCAGTAACCGCAGATAATTCGCCTGCAGGCCCCAACCATATCGCACAGCCAAGGCTTCGGTCTGATCCTTGGAAAAATCGAGATCGAACAGGTAGCTGCGCACCACTGCAGCAAGCTCCGCTGCCGGCACCGGTTCAGCGAGCAGTTCACGCAACACCTTGAACAGCTCTTCAACCGCCTGACACAGGTTTTCTGGGGCCACCGCCAGGTCGATGGCCAGATAGCCAGTGTCTTCAAGCATTGAGCAGTTTGCTTCAACCGCGTAGGTCAGGCCGAGCTGTTCGCGCAGCCGCAGCGGCAATCGTGACCCGCCCCCCCAGGAAAGCAGGCGCCGCAGCAAGCGGACCGAAATGGTGCTGGCATCATTTCGGCCAGACAGTGGAAAGGCCAGCTGCAAATTGACCTGCGAATCGGAATCGAACACCCAGCAGGACTCCGGACCCGGTCTGGCCAGCTGCGGAGCCGACTGAACCTCGAGGAGGTCCGCCCCCTGCCAATCGCCCAGCTCCCGTTCTACGAACTCAAGTAACTGCTGACGATCGATCCGGCCGCAGCCGCAGACGACCAAATTCTGTGGTTGATACCAACGACGGTAATAATCCTTCAGGGTCGGCAGATCCATATTCGCCAGGGTCTCCGGAGTGCCAATTAGCGAATCCCCCAGCGGGTGCCCCGACCAGAGCAGACTCACCATCAGGTTGTCGATGTTGACCTGTACACCCTGCTCGTTATAGTCCTCGCGCGCCTCTTCGAGAATAATCCGCCGCTCGATCTCCATGTCTCGAAACTGCGGCCGGCGCAACATCGAAGCGAACAAAGCCACCCCTTCGGCCAGGAAATCGGGGTGCAAGCGCGAATGGTAGCAGGTGGTTTCAGCATCGGTCGAAGCATTAACTGCGCCGCCGATCGCTTCAAAGGCGCGCTCCAATTCGGCACTGGTCGGGTACTCGGCGGTACCGCGAAACAACATATGCTCGAGAAAGTGGGAGATTCCGGAAAGTTCGGTGGGTTCATTGCGCCCGCCGACGGCCAGATAACAGACCAGCTCGGCGGCGTGCAGGTGCGGCATCGGCACACTGACCAGCCGCAGGCCATTGGCGAGGGTATCAACGAAATATTCGGGCATTGACAATTAATCAGCTCATCACTTGCGGGGGCCAAAAACAGAGTCGCGGCCGCCAACATCATGGCGACCCAGGCTGGCAAGGTAAAACAGATGCACGAGAAAAGCCAGCAGAAACAACAGGGTCACTTCACCCGGCAAAAAGGAGAGCGCGGCCTGATCCACATATTGTTTCCAAGTATCGACCGGTTTGGGATGAACCAGGATTTTCATTAACCAGCCAGCGACCAGGACCAGAAACAGATAGAGGTAGTTGGCATGCAGCCGCTGATATAAGGCCTGCCGCTTACCGATCTTGTACTTAGGATGACGGATATCAGCCGCCAGCTCGGCTCGCCAGTGGCCACTCCCTTCCGATTTTTCCTGCAAGACCCGATCGGTCAGCACATCATAGATAAAATGCTGATTCAGTAACCGCACCCGGTATTCGTAAGCGTCGTAAAAGCGGAAACGGCGCGATTCGACAAACAGCAGGATATAGAGAATGGTCAGGCCGAAGAGAAAAAACAGATGATGTATGTCGGAGTGACTGAAACCGAAGCCGAGAAAAGCAGCCGTGCCGGCTACCGCCCAGTTAGTCGTCCGATCGAGTCGATCACGCCAGGCCAAACTACGCTGCACTTCGGCGCGGTAATAATGGGCCAAGGCGGTAATTTCCTCGCTGCGGGTCAACTGTTTTTGTTGCTTCTGCTCCATCCGGCTGGCCTCCGCTTCACTCCCTAAGTATAGCCATGGAAAGGATTGCTGGCAAAAATCGCCTAGATAGGGATATTAAGCGACAATGAAGGTATCTTGGATAGATAGGTGGCACAACCAGCAACCTTAAGGAATCCGAAGGCCTGAACTGTAGAGCTAGGGATTCGACGGGTAGATCCTGGCTGTCTGCGCGAGCTGGCGCAACTGCATGCTCAGGCTGACAACCGCAAACCTAAACTCTGCCCGCTGGAACCTGCTGTGCTCGGCTTGGATTCTTTATTGTCAAGAGAGGGTTGAAATTTAGTATACTTTACGGCCAACCCGACTGGAGCTAGCGATGAGCGCACCCAAAAAGCACACACGGCTAAACAAAGAGCTGAAGCTGATCGATGTTTACGCCATCGCCACCGGAGCGACCTTGAGTGCCGGGTTCTTTCTTTTGCCGGGGATCGCTGCCACCCAGGTCGGCCCGGCGCTGGTGCTCTCCTATATGATCGCTGCCATCCCGCTGATCCCAGCGATGTTCAGCATCATCGAACTGGCCACCGCCATGCCACGCGCCGGCGGCGTCTACTACTTCCTTGATCGCGCCCTCGGCCCCTTTCTCGGTACCATTGGCGGGATAGGCACCTGGCTGGCGCTGATCCTCAAGGTCGCCTTTGCGCTGGTCGGCATGGGGGCTTATATCGCCCTGTTCTTCCCCAATCTGGAGATCAAGCCAATCGCCGTCTGCATCGCCCTGATTCTCGGCGCGCTTTGCCTGTTCGGAGCGGAAAAAAGTGGCAAACTACAGGTATTTCTCTGTGTCGGTCTACTCGCAATCCTCGGCGTATTCTTTGCCGGCGGGGCGCTCGAATTTCAGCCGGAGCACTTTCAAAACTTCTTTGCCGCCGGGTTTGACAACATCATCGGCACCGCCGGCATGGTCTATATCAGCTATGTCGGCGTGACCAAAGTGGCCAGCCTCTCCGAGGAGGTCAAGGACCCGGAAAAAAACCTGCCCAAAGGAGTTATCCTGGCCCTGACGACGGCAATTCTGGTCTACGGTGTCGGCACGACGGTCATCGTCGGACTGGTGCCACCGACCGAACTGCAGGGGAACCTGACTCCGGTTGCCACCGCCGCCGGTTACGCGTTCGGCAAGTTCGGTGTCATCCTGCTCTCTGTCGCCGCGCTGCTAGCCTTTGTTTCCGTGGCCAACGCCGGGCTGCTCAGCTCATCACGCTACCCACTGGCAATGGGGCGCGACCACCTGCTACCGCCAATGTTTCGTCGCCTGAGCAAATTCGGTACCCCGACCAATGCCATCTACCTGACCCTGGCCACCATCATCCTGATTATCCTACTCTTCGATCCGATGCGCATCGCCAAACTCGCCAGTGCCTTTCAACTATTGATGTTCGCCCTGGTCTGCCTGGCGGTGATTGTGATGCGCGAAAGTCAGATCCAGTCCTACGATCCAGGCTACAAATCCCCCTTCTACCCCTGGATGCAGATTATCGGAATTATTGCCCCACTCTACCTGATCGCCGAAATGGGAGCATTTTCAATCCTCTTTTCTAGCGGGCTGATGTTGTTATCTGCTGGATGGTTCATGTACTACGCACGCAAACGCGTCGAACGCGCCGGGGCGATCTATCACGTCTTTGAACGACTGGGACGACAACGCTATCACGGTCTGGACCCTGAGCTGCGCGGTATCCTTAAAGAAAAGGGGCTGCGCAAGAACGACCCCTTTGATGATATCGTCTCTCGCAGCCTGGTGTTTGACCTGCACGAGGAGTGCAGCTTTGAAAGCCTGGTGCGGATTGTCGCCTACAAGTTGCGCATGATCATTCCGCTGACCCCGGATGAGATCATCGATCAGGTTATGGAAGGCACCCGGATCGGCGCGACCCCGGTATCCCACGGCGTCGCCCTGCCGCATTTCCGCACCCATCGTATCGAGCAACCGGAAATGGTGCTGGTGCGCAATCTCAAAGGGGTCAGCATGACCCTTTACGACGCCTTGACCCACGAAGAGAAAGACGCCATAGAGGTCACCGCGGTGTTTTTCCTGATCAGCCCGGAGCGTGATCCGGCCCAGCATCTGCGGATGCTGGCCCGAATCGCGGAGCGGGTCGATGAAGAGAATTTTGCCATCGAATGGCGTACCGCCAGAGACGAACACGACATCAAGGAAAGCCTGCTGCACGACGACCAGCTGTTCTCGATGCGCATCGCCCACGATAGTTCTGCCGCACAACTGGTTGCAAAGGCGCTGCGCGAAATTGAATTTCCCGACGGCTGCTTGATCGCCATCCTCAGCCGTGGCGGGCTCTCCTTTGTCCCGGACGGGAGCACCATCCTGCAGGAAGGGGATAGAGTTACTATCATCGGCGACAACCAGGGGCTGGCGCAGTTGCGTGATCGTTACCCACAGTGAAAAACCTGACCGTAAATTGCCGATAAACATATCCATTGTGAACAGGCGCCGGCGAAAGAAACAGCCGCGACTTGACGATGCCGGCTCAGAAATATTTCCCCCTGGCCCGCCAATCCAGACTAGATAGGTTATAATTAAGAAAAAATTGGTTTCTGATAGGATGACATATCTGGAGGTGTGTATGTCTGATTTAGCGAAATTGATTTTCTCACGGGTCTGCCTTGTTGCCTGCTGCCTGTTAAGTTCCTGTGTCTCGGTCGAATTCGACCGAATGGTCGGGACGACCTTTCCAACTGCACAATTTGTCAATGGCAGCAGCGTCGACATAAATTCCATTTACCTTGATGCTGGCTTTAGGGTCTCGGTGGAAGAGGATGATACGAATATCGCGGAACTCAACCTACCGCAAAACGATTGCATCAGCGATGCAGAGCTAGACGCGATAGAAAATAGTCATCGGTCATCCCCGCTTTTCCCATCAATGTGGACCTATTACCTCTACGGTGTTGTCGTGAATCACTACGGTGAGGTTCTAGATGCCTGCAGTCCGAATTGGGTCCTGGGAAAAATGTGGAATCACCATACCCGTTCGGCTTTCGCGATCTTCTACCTCCACTCCAGCATTCAGGCCGGTAGCCCGGAGTATCTGCGGACCACAGTGCACGAAATCGGCCATGCCCTCAATCTGCATCATGAAGATGGCGATGGTAGCACCACCATTATGAACCAGACAGGCGACCTCGATGAGGACAACTGGGTCTTCGAGTTTTCCGCGGACAGCGTCGACCACCTGCAGAACCATCCCAACCAGTGTAAATACCCAGGTGCCGTTGGAGGGGCATTCTTCCAATGGGTAACTCCTGCGCATTTCGCTTGGCACGCCAACAGTGGCCTGACCAGCTATGATTGCGATTGAGATTTCGACTGGGGAGAAGAATTATGTTGCGACCGATCAACAAAGTCAGTTTTCTCAGCATCAGCCTGCTACTCTGGACCTGCAGCCTGGCTTTCAGCGGAGCCGCCTGGGGAGCGCCAGAGTACTCGCCTGGCAGAATTGATCCAAATCTTGAGCTAAGCCTTAGCACCGAAAAAAACCGCTTCGTCCTCGGTGAGCCGGTCTATGTGCTGGTGCAGCTGCGCAATACCGGTCAGATGCCTATTGAGGTAGACCGAGTCCTGGCCCCTCAAGTCGGCAACATCAAGCTGAATATCGCCTCATCCAACCAGCCGCCATTTCGCTATGCGCCGCGATTTTACACCGATATCACGGCACCGCGGTTGACCCTGGCGCCAAACGCATCCCTGAGTGCTATCGTCCCGATCTTTTTCGGCTCCCCCGCTTGGACCTTCCAGCAGCCGGGCGACTACCGCCTGACGGCCAGCTACCATGATGCGAAACAAAGAAATGCACCGGCCCTTAAAGCGCAAACGCAACCTTTGGCGATTTCTGAAGAGGACGGGGCCGGCCGGTTCCTCCTGGAAGGCGGCGAAGAGAGTGTTCAGGCGGGAAAACTGCTGCTCTGGCGGCAGGGGGATCACCTCAAAAAGGGAGCAGCGCACCTTACCGCGCTGCTGGAAAAGTTCCCCGACAGTCCCCTCGCCGACTTCGCCAACTTAGCCCTGGCCAGTAACCTCGCCCAGCCCTTCCGCGATTATTCCCTCGGACAGATCCGGCAACCCGACTACCAGGCAGCCCTAAGCTACCTGGAAAAGGTGCGGGAAACGAACCTGCCCAGCTATCTTCGAGTACAGAAAAACCTCGACCAGGCGCGCTGCCTGCTGAATACCGGGCAACAAAGTTCGGTAAAAGCACTGCTCGAAAAAGCCTTGAAGCTGAGCAGAGGCGGCATTGAATACCAGCCGCTGTTGGACAAAGCATTGCGCCTCGAACCCCGGCTCAAAGCCTACATGGAGCGCTGATTGTCCGCCAGCCCTCGACAGACGCAAACAGAAATGGCCACCGGGGAGGGTAGCCATTTCTGTGAATCAACGATGGTGCTAAATCTCACCCCTGCAGCAGCCGCGCCGCCTCCTTGGCGTGATAGGTGATAATCAGATCAGCACCAGCGCGCTTCATGCCGAGCAGAGTCTCCATCATCACCCGGTCGCCGTCGATCCAGTCCTTTTCCGCCGCGGCCTTGACCATGCTGTACTCGCCGGACACGTTGTAGGCGACCAGCGGCAGGTCGAAATTATCTTTGAGCTCCCGCAGCACATCGAGATAAGCCAGCGCCGGCTTGACCATTAAAAAATCAGCCGCTTCGGCGACATCCTGATTTGCCTCGCGCAGAGCCTCCATGCGGTTCGCAGGGTCCATCTGGTAGGACCGCCGATCACCGAACTGCGGGGTGCTCTCGGCGGCATCACGAAAGGGACCATAGTAGGCGCTGGCGTATTTGACCGCATAGCTCATCACCGGGATATCGCTGAAGCCGTTTTCGTCAAGAATATCGCGGATCGCCGCGACCCGGCCATCCATCATATCGGAAGGGGCAACGATATCGGCCCCGGCCTGGGCATGGGAGAGAGCCTCCTTGGCTAACAGCTCCAGAGTGGCATCGTTATCGACATCCTGATTGACAATAACCCCGCAATGGCCGTGGTCGGTGTACTCACACATGCAAACGTCAGTGATCACCGTCAGTTCGGGAACCGCTGCTTTGATCGCCCGGATGGTGTTCTGGATGATGCCGCTGTCGCTGAACGCATCACTGCCGATGGCATCCTTTTTCTCTGGGATACCGAAACGATATTTTCAATCGACTGCTGATAGATTCCTGGCATCGAAGCAATCTCTTTTTTAATGTTCTCGCCAAAGGCACTGAACATCGGGTAGATCAGGTCTTCGACATGCAGGTAGGTTTCACGCACCATGCGACGCAGGTTGGGGTTGCGGCGCAGGCGGCGGCCACGGTAACTGGGAAAATACATTTCGCGAGCTCCTTTGACAGGAAAGGTAAGAAACAGATTTGCATAAATGTACCGCAGAGATCGTGAAGTGCGCAAAGTCTCAGGGACTGTTTGTTTAAGCAGTCTCTGCGGTGCAGAACCTATTCGTTATAATATTCCACCATCGCCGCGACCAGATCGTCAAGGGTCGACTGCTGCGGTTCCAGCGCCACCTCGAAGCCGTGTTTACGGATCGTCGCCGAGGTCAGTGGACCGATGGAGAAAAATTCAGCGCGACCCTGCAGCTGCTGCAGCTCATTGCCAAGCATTGCCAGCAGATTATCGAAGGTCGAAGATGAGCTGAAGCAGATCGCATCCAGCTCACCGGCCGCCAGGAGATGACGAATCATATCGGCTTTGCCTTGTGGAACAACCGTCCGATAGGCGATCGGCGCAACCACTTCAGCTCCGGCGCGGGTTAACTCATCGACAATCAGATTGCGAGCAAGCGCTGCGCGTGGATAGAGAATCTGCTTGCCGGCAACCCCTTGCGCCAGCAAGGCAGCGACCACCCCTTCAGCTCGAAAGTCGTCCGGCAACAGATCGGGACGCAGCCCATGGGCGGCAATCGCTTGGGCGGTCTTAGGACCGACAGCGACGATTTGCACCCCGGCTAGACTGCGTAGATCAAGCTGATTTTCGTTAAGACGGCAGAAAAAGGCCTCGACCGCATTGGCTGAAGTGAGCACCAGACTGTCAAACTCCGTCAGCCGCTGTAAAGCATCATCAAAGGGCGCAGGATCTTCCGGTGGGGTAATCTCAATGGTCGGAATGCAGATGGTTTCGGCACCCTGCTGCTGCAGTAACTGAACGAAACTGGCCGCCTGAGCACGCGGTCGGGTGATCAGGAAACGTTTGCCGAACAGCGGCAGATTGTCGTACCAGCGCAGTTCCTCGCGGTATTTGACCACCTCGCCGATGATAATCACCGCTGGCGGTTCCAGACCCTCCCGGGTGACATCCGCAACGATGCTTTCCAGCGTGCCGACCAGGGTACGCTGCCGCGGCAGGGTTGCCCATTGGATGATCGCCACCGGGGTCTGCGGGTCACGGCCGTGCCTGATCAACTCTTCGCTGATTGACTTGAGATTCGACATCCCCATGTAGAAAATCAGGGTACCGAGACCGGTCGCCAGTTTTCCCCAGTCAAGACTTGAAAGTTTCCGTTCCGGCCTCTCATGCCCGGTCAGCAGGGCCAAACTGGTGGTAATATCCCGGTGGGTGAGTGGAATTCCGGCATAGGCAGCGGCGGCAAAGCCGGCGGTGACTCCAGGAATCACCTCAAAAGGAATGCCGCGCTCTTTGAGATAAGCTGCCTCTTCACCACCGCGGCCGAAGATATAGGGATCGCCCCCTTTCAAACGCACCACCAGCAAGCCGGCGGCGGCTTTTTCCGCCAACAGGGCATTGGTCTCTTCCTGCGGCAGATGGTGGTGGCCACGCACCTTGCCGACATAGATTTTTTCCGCAGCGGCACGGGCATGACCGAGCAGCACCGGGTTAGCCAGGTAGTCGTAGATGACCACATCGGCCGTTGCCAGGTACTGCTGCCCCTTAAGGGTCAACAGGCCGGGATCGCCCGGCCCGGCGCCGATCAGATAGACCTTTCCGGTGGCCAAGCGTATCAGCCCTTGTCCTTGAAGGTTTCGCAGCCATAGACTTCATTAAGGATCGGGCCGGCACCTTCTTCGAGCAACTGTTTAGCCAGTGTAACACCGGTCTCTACGGCCTGATCAACATGACAGCTGAGAGTCTTTTTCAACATCGTCTGTCCGTCGGTGGTCGACACCAGTCCGGTCAGCTCCAGTTGCTCGCCAGTCACGATCCCAAACGCGGCGATCGGCACCTGGCAGCCCCCTTCGAGGGTGGACAACACCGCCCGTTCGGCCTTCACCGCATAGGCGGTCGGCGGGTGGTTGAAAAAGTCGATCAGCGCGTTGGTCTCAGCATCATCGATGCGGCTTTCCAGACCCAACGCGCCCTGGCCGATGGCCGGCAAACAGGTTTTCGGCTCAAAATATTCGCCGATCTGTTCGCCGAATCCGAGCCGATGCATCCCCGCGGCGGCGAGGATGACCGCATCCAGATTATCTTCGGTCAGTTTGCCGATCCGGGTCTGCACGTTGCCGCGGATATCAACCATCTCCAGATCGGGGCGCATATGCAGCAGCTGGGCCTTGCGCCGCAGTGAGCTGGTGCCGATGCGGCCGCCCTGGCGGATCTCCATAAAACTGCTGAGGCCTGCTTTCAAAACGGCGATATCGCGTGGATCTTCCCGCTCGGTGATGCAGCGCAGGCCGGTCCCTTCAGGAAAGAAGGTCGGCACATCCTTCATCGAGTGGACGGCGATATCGATCTCGTTGCGCAGCATCGCTTCCTGAATTTCTTTAACGAAGAGACCTTTGCCACCGACCATCGCCAGCGGCACGTCAAGGATCTTATCCCCTTGGGTCTTGATCTTGGTCAGGGTCACTTCCAGCTCGGGGTATTTCTTTTCCAGCTCCGACTTGACCCAGTTGGCCTGCCAGAGCGCCAGGGCGCTGGCACGGGTACCGATACGAAGAGTGCGTTTGGCCATAAAAAACTCCTTTAATTTTCGTCCGAATCGGACGCCTGCTGCGCCTGTTCGGTGGTATCAGGAAGATTGAACAGCCTGCGTACAGCATCGATATAGAGGTCGCCGTCGCTGCCGTTCTGTGCTTCTTTGAGAATATTGGTCGGGTGATGGAGGATTTTATTGACGATGGCATTGGTCATCGCCTCAACCGCCTTGCGTTCTTTCTTGCCCAGCCCGTTGAGGTTGGAAAAGGTCTTTTCCAGTTCGGCCTTGCGCACGCTATCCAATTGATGGCGCAGGGCAACAATGGTCGGTTTGACTTCCAGGGTCGACATCCAGCGCTGAAACTGAACGATTTCGTCGTTGATGATCGCTTCAGCCTTAGCCGCCTCTTTCTCACGCTCTTTGAGGTTCGCCTGCACCACGCCCTGCAGGTCATCAACGTCGTAGAGATAAATGCCGTCGATCTTATTCGCCAGCGGATCGATATCGCGCGGCACGGCGATATCGATCAAAAACATCGGCTTATGCCGGCGCAGTTTGCAGACCTCTTTGAGCTTTTTAGCGGCCAGCACGTAATCGGGTGCCCCGGTCGAGGAGAGGACAATATCGACCCGATGCAACTGCTCGCGGAAGTTTTCAAACGAGACTGCCGTACCGTCAAATTCCTCCGCCAGTTTCTCGGCGCGGGAGAAGGTCCGATTGGTGACCAGTACTTTGGAAACCCCGTTGTTGACAAAATGCCGGGCTGCCAGCTCACACATCTCTCCGGCACCGATCAGCATGACGGTTTTATCTTCCAGGGTATCGAAAATTTTGCGCGCTAATTCCACCGCGGCAAAAGAAACCGAGACGGCATGTGAGGCGATGGCGGTTTCGGTGCGCACCCGTTTGGCTACCGAGAAGGCCTTGTGTAAAAAGCGGTTGAGAATCAGTCCAGCGGTCTTGAACTCGCTGGCATAACCGTAGGCGGTTTTGATCTGCCCGAGAATCTGTGGCTCACCAATGATCATCGAATCAAGGCTGGCGGAGACCCGCAGCACATGACGGATTGCTTCCTGACCGGTGTAATCGTAGAGATGCCCTTCGAGATCGGCAGGTTTAAGCTGATGGAAATCGGCCAGAAACTGCTTAAGCTCTGTGATTCCCGCGTCGACATTACGACTGGTGGCATAGAGCTCCACCCGGTTGCAGGTGGAAACGATGACCGCCTCAGTGATCGCCGGCAGGGCCAGCATCTGCTGCAGAGGCGCGGCCATTTCAGTTGGCGCAAAGGCGACTTTTTCACGGATTTCTACCGGGGCGGTCTTGTGACTCAGCCCCACAACAAGAATATTCATAATTCTGTTCGTCAGGCTCCCGTTAAAACAGTGCGAAGGCTTTAAAAGTGTGCTGGCCGCCCAACAACAGGTTGACACCGAGGAAGGTAAACAGCAGAAAAATAAATCCGATGATCGAGAAAATCGCCGCCTTGCGCCCGCGCCAGCCGATGGTCAGACGACCGTGCAGCAGCGCGGCGTAAAGGAACCAGGTGATCAGCGCCCAAGTCTGTTTTGGATCCCAGCTCCAGTAGCTGCCCCAGACAGTATTGCCCCAGAACGCCCCACTGATAATCCCCAGGGTCATCAGCGGAAAGCCAACACTCAGGCAGGTATAGTTGACCTTGTCGAGGGTATCGAGGGACGGCAGCAACTGGTAGATGCCGGTAAAACGTTTGCTTTTCAGCATCCGGTCCTGAATCAGGTACATCAGCCCAGCCCCGAAAGCCAAAGCAAAGGCGGCGTTACCAAGAAAAGCAAAGGCGATATGCACCGGAAACAGCCAGCTTTTCAGCATCGGATTCAGTTCCATGACCACATCCGGGCTGAGCGCGCTGCCGATCATCAGCAGCACCGCCAGCGGACTGGCAAAGGCCCCCATTACCGCCAGGCGGAAGCGCAGATCTAGCAGCAGAAACAGCAACACCAGGCACCAGGCAAAAAAGGAAAGCGATTCGTGCAGGCTGGTGACCGGAGTACCACCGGCAGTCGAATGGCGCACGGCAAAACTGCCGGCATGCAGCATAGCACCAGCCACCAGCACCCAGCGGCCGACCCGCCCGGCGACGGGGCGTTTGCCGAGCATCCCGACCAGATAGAGAACTGTTGCCCCCAGATAGACGAGCAAGGTCAGGTAAAACAGCAGTGTGATGGCGCTCATGGTTTTCCTTCCGGTAGCTGGACCTGCAACTTGGTCAGCGAATAGTCATCACCAAAGGTTGTACGCAGCAGACCATCAACCGCCTCACTGCTGCCCGTCTCAAGCAGTGGCAACAGTTGCTTTTGCCAAAAACCACGCAAAACCTGTTGATTATATTTACCCGGTACGGGATCAGTCAACCACTTTCGCCGCACGGCGGCGACGATCTCCAGGCCAAGTCCCCAATTGTCGGTGACCTGTTCGGCCAGTTGATCGCGCACCAGGGTCGCCAGAGCCGGACTGCGCCCAGCGGTAGAAATCGCCAGCGTCAGGTCACCACGCCGCAACACCGCCGGCAGAACAAAATCGCCCGCCGCCGAGCGGTCACTGCAACCACAGAGAATCCCTTGCCTTGCGGCATCCGCCAAGAGTCTTTGGTTAACCTGTGCTGAATCGGTACAGGCAAAGGCGAGAAACACCCCCCGCAGATCTTCCGGGCGATATTCGCGCGCCAGCAGCTCTACAGCTGGGGCTGGAAAATCCCCGCCGCTCGCCTGGGGGTCGACCACTCGCACGCGAGCGCCAGTGTCGAGTAAGCCGGCCAACTTCCGCCGGCCGACGCGACCGGCACCGACAACCAAAGCCAGCCGCTGAGAAAGATCGAGGAAAATTGGATACTTGAAGGTATTTGAGCAGACCGACATGCGGATACTTTCTGGTTAAACACCAAACAATTCAGCTTCGACCAATTCGCAAAGCAGATGACCGGCAAACATCGTCAACTCCAGGATCCGCGCGGTCTGTTGACTGCCGAGCTTCAGACAGGCCTCTAAACCGTCCCGATAAAGAGGATCAGCCTTACCTTCCGGTGCGATGAGGACAATCGGCTGTCCGGCCTCGACGACCTCATCGATCAACTGCCGAAGTCCAGCATCAGTTTGACCGATCGCCAACACCAGCAACAGCTGCTGGGAACTGTTCAGCGCGCGATAATGTCGCACCGGCAATTGTTTTGCAGCTTCGGCTTGCATCACCGCGGCCAGAACCGGATCACTGCCGAGCGCCAGGGCTGGCAGGGCCGGCCGCTCGAAGCCGAGCCGAAAGGTGAACTGGCAGGCCAGCAATTGTGCCAACGGCTGGGTATGACCACTGCCAACGACCAGCAGTTGTCCTCCGGCGGCAAAGATCCCTCCCAAGCGGCGGGCAATGCGGCTCAGTTCATCCCCTTGCTGACTGAACTGTTGAAGCAATTCAACGGCTTGGCTGCTGGCTGCAGCCACTCGCTGATTCATTCTCTACCTCCTGAATATTGACTCATGACCGGCTGCCGAATAAAGATTCTCGGAGCCGGCATGATAAGAGTCCGCTTAAGGACTGTCAAGCAACCGACGCTGCCGTGGTTTGCTGCTTGATTTTTTTTGCAGGTCATTTATATTTGAGGGCAATTCTAACTCATGAAATTAAATTCCCCGCCAACCCGAAAAAAGGAGAACCCCATGGCAGGTGACAACGTCGTAGAATTTACCGATGACAATTTCGATGCAGAGGTGCTGCAGTCATCAACTCCGGTCCTGGTTGATTTCTGGGCCACTTGGTGCGCGCCCTGCAAAGCTATCGCACCGGTCATTGAGCAACTCGCAGGCGACTTTGAAGGCAAAGTCAAAATCGGCAAGGTCAACGTCGATGAAAATCCCGCCACCCCTGGTCAGTTCGGTGTCCGCGGCATCCCGACCATGATCCTCTTCAAGGACGGTCAGGTTGTTGACCAACTGGTCGGTGCAGTGCCAAAAAACCAGCTGGAAAGCCTGCTGCAAAAAGCCCTCTGAGCCAGTCAGGATGCTGATAAAAACAGGCCCTAGGGAAACAGGGCCTGTTTTTAATTGTCCTCAATCTGTCCCAAATGTTCCTTGATGCGTGTTTGGTTGTCTCCGGAAATCGCCGCTCGTGGCAACTCTTCCAGCAGCTGCTGCTTCCCTTGCCGTGCTTGCTGAATCTCTGATTCCGCCTGCTCAACCGTTTCTCGCGAAGAGTAATTCCAGCTGCGGCGGGCTTTGGTTTTTCTGGCGACCGCGTCCTGGTATTGATTTGCCAATGACTTAGCACGTTGCTCTAACTGCCCAGCCTGAGCGTTTTTCTCTTCTGCTTGCCGATCGACCTCTCTGATCTGATTCTCAACCTCTTGGCTGGCCCCTGCCGATGTCGAAGGATTCGGCACGAAGTTGAGTGTTCCAGCTTGTTCCGACGTAACCTCCGTGGCCTCGGTCAGGCATTCGGAGGGCATATTTGACAATTTGTCAGAAAAAAGTAGTTTTCCCTGTTTATCGCGACAGGAATAGGTCTGTGCCGTTGCAGTCGACACGAACAGCAAGCCAAGCAAGAAAAACAAGAGTAAATTCCGCATGTAAAACCTCCATTCGTAGTTAAAATCGGCGCTGGCTATCGAGGATGATCGTCACCGGCCCGTCATTCACCAAATCGACCGCCATATCGGCCTGAAAGCGACCGGTTTGCACTGCCAGCTGCATTTTCTCTAGCTGTTCGACAAAGTAGCGGCAGAGCGGTTCGGCCAGCTCCGGCCGCGCGGCGTTGCTGAACCCAGGCCTACGCCCCTTGCGACAGTCTGCCAGCAGGGTAAATTGCGACACCACCAGCAATTCTCCGGAGATATCGCTGGCCGAAAGATTCATTTTACCATGCAGGTCTTCAAAAATTCGCAGCCCGGCAATTCTGTTGGCCAGGTAATCGGCGGCCGCCTGATCATCCCCCTGTTCGACTCCAAGCAGCACCAGCAAGCCCTTGCCAATTTCAGCAATCCGCACAGCCTCGACACTGACACCAGCGCGGCTGACCCGTTGCACAACTGCACGCATCTCTAATCTTACCTCGTATTTGCTGATCCGGCCAATTCACGCAGCAAGGCCAGATTTTTCAAATCGTGACAGTTATTTTCCCCACCGGGGGTTTCGATAATTTTCGGCAGCGACCGAAACCGCGCATCGGCCATCAGCAGCGCAAAGCCGCCGCGCCCGATCAACCCCTGGCCGACATGCTCATGCCGATCGACCCGGGCACCAAGCGGTTTTTTGCTGTCATTCAGGTGGAATAACCCCAGCTGCTCCAGCCCGATCAGCCGCTCGAAATCAGCCATGCTGGTCGTATAGCCCTCTACTGTTGAAAGATCGTAACCAGCGGCGAAGGCATGGCAACTGTCAAAACAAACCCCGAAGTTGCCCTGCGGCAAACGGGCGAAAATCTCCGCCAACTCTTCAAACCGCGCCCCGAGACAGCTGCCTTGACCAGCGGTATTTTCCACCAAGACCCGGACATTCTTAGGCGCCTCGGCAAAAATGCTGCGGAAACTCTCCGCCAGGGTTGCCAGCCCCGCCTCGCGGCCTTTGCCCATATGCGCCCCCGGATGCATGACCAGGTCGGCGATACCTAGGTGGGCACAGCGCTGCATCTCATCAACAAAGGTCAGAATCGATTTTTTTCGCAATTCAGAATCAGGGCTGGCCAGATTGATCAGATAACTGTCATGGCTGGCGACGTAACCGATTGAGCTTTCTGCCCGGGCGGCGTGAAAAGTGGAAATCGCCTCGGCAGTTAAAGGTTTGGCCTGCCAGCGGCTGGCGTTGCGGGTGAAGATCTGGATTGCCGTGGCACCGATCGCCTCTCCCCGCGCAAAGGCCTGTTCAATCCCCCCGGCGATCGAGACATGGGCACCGAGCAACAGCGCATTGCCTTCTGACTCAAGGGCATCAGCCATCAGGACACTGCCTGCCAGCCACGCAGCAAGGGACCGATCTCTGCCGGCCGGGCCAGATGAGCGTCAACGAAGCAATGCTCTTCTTTGCGCGCTTCGGGGGGGCCGACCAGCACGGTTTTCATGCCGAATCCCTTAGCGGTCTGCAGATTTAGCGGCTGGTCTTCAACCATCACGCAATGCTCCCCTGCCAGCGAGAGCTTATCCAGCACCCCTTGATAGGGGTCGGGGTTGGGTTTTGGTTGATAATTGGCGATACGGATATCAAAGACATCGGCAAACAGCCCCTCCAGTCCAAGCGCCTCGACCACCCGCTCGACATGGCAGAGCGAACCGTTGGTAAACACGTAGCAGGGGATCTCCAGCGCCTCGATGGTTGCCCGTAGCGCAGCATCCGGGGAGAGGCGACTGCGAACATCGACGGCATGCACATAATCCAGGTATTCTTCCGGATTGATCCCGTGATGGCGAATCAGCCCCTGCAAGGTGGCACCATAATCCTGCCAGTAGCGCCGCCGCAAGCCATCCACCTGCTGCGGGTCGATAGCGACCACTTCCTTCATATAGCGGTTGATCCGCACATCGATCAACGAGAACAGATCCCGCTCCGGCGGATAGAGGGTGTTATCTAGATCAAAAAGAATTGCTTGCATCGCTGCTGATCCCATCACTTGGGTGCAAATTCGCCGCTGAAAACTTCCACCGCCGGGCCGGTCATCATCACCGGACCAGCCTCTAGCCACTCCAGTTCCAGCTTTCCACCGCGCAGGTGGTTGATAATTTTGCGCTCAGTGCGCCCGGTCAACACCCCGGCCACGGTCACTGCTGAGGCCCCGGTGCCGCAGGCTAGGGTTTCTCCGGCGCCACGCTCCCAAGTGCGCTGCCTCACTTCAGTCGGGCTGACAACTTGCACGAATTCTATGTTGATCCGCTGCGGGAACCAGGGATGATTTTCAATCAAAGGACCGACATCCGCGACCGGAAAACCGTCGACATCTTCAACATAAATGACGCAGTGCGGGTTCCCCATTGAAACACAGGTGATAGCAAATTCCTGTCCAGCAATTTTAATCGGCTGGGAAATCACTTGGCCATTCGCCGGGCCGACCATCGGTAGCTCTGCACGGGTCAGCTTGGGCGTCCCCATATTGACCCGCACACGCTCGATGTGCCCGGTAGCTCCCCTGGATAGCTCCAACGGCAACACCCCGTTGCCGGTTTCCACGCGAATCTCCAATCGGTCGACCAGGCCATGATCATAGGCGTACTTGGCAACGCAGCGAATGCCATTGCCGCACATCTCCGCCTCACTACCGTCAGCGTTAAACATTCGCATCCGCACATCGGCCTGGGCAGACGGCAGAATCAGAATCAGGCCATCGGAACCGATACCGAAATGACGATCACTGATCTGCGCTGCCAGTTTGCCAGGATCAGCCACCTGCTCTTCAAAACCGTTGATATAAACATAATCGTTGCCCGCTCCATGCATTTTAGTAAATTTCATAAGCACCCTCTCGACCGGTTGTTGTTGACCTTTGCTGTCTGCTACTATAAACACCGACTGGATTGCTCACAACTGAATTTAAACGGAGACTGATATGGCCTTTCACCTGAAAACCAAACTCTGGCAGACCGGTGCCCTCGACTGGTGGGCGATGATCGATAACGACGATGTTTACCTGGGCAGCAAGGAATTCCCTCTGCCCCCGGAAGAAGGGGATGAATGGGTGGTGCGCAGCACTGGCGACCGCTTTAAGGTGATCGACAGCGAAATCAAACTGATCGGCAATGAAGAGATCCCGGAGCAACTATGGTGAGTCTGAAAATCATCCAATTTGATGCCAGTGAGATGGACAACTACTCTTATCTGGTTTACTGCTCCAAAACTCTTGAAGGCGCCATAATCGACCCCTCGATGCGCCCTGAGTTGCCACTGCGGGAAGCGGAAAATCGCCACATCAAGCTGAAACTGCTGCTGAATACCCACGGCCACCAAGACCACATCGCCGGGAATCCGCAGATTCTCGCGCAAGCCGGAGTGAAACTGGCAGCCCATCCTGCCGAACTACCGCAAGCCGATATCCACCTGCAGGAAGGCAGTAAAATCAGCCTCGGTCAGGGGGAAATCGAGGTACTACACACGCCCGGCCACACCCCTGGTTCACTGGTGTTCAAAACCGGCGAGGCCATTATCACTGGCGATACCCTATTCGTCAGCCGTTGCGGCCGCGCCGACCTACCCGGGAGCAATGTCGAGCACTTGTACGACAGTCTGCTCCGGCTGAAAAAACTGCCGCCGACAACCCAAGTTTACCCGGGACACAATTACGGCCCGACCCCGACCTCAACCATCGGCTGGGAGCTTGAAAATAACGACTTCATCCGTTGCCCCGACCTGCCCAGTTTCATCAAATTGCGACTCGGCTGAAACAGAAAAACTCTGCTTGCTGCGGCAGGCGAACGACAGAAACAAAAAAGCCTTCGCTCATTACATCTAATGATCTAAGGCTTTTTTATTTTTTCAATCTGTAACCGATTGGTAACTGGCACACCCTTATCTTCCCAATAAACCATCTTTCTAACAAGCACTCTCCAGGGTAAGAATCTAGCCTATAACCCTAAGCAAAGAGAGGCAAATGGCATGCAAGCATTGGGAATTATTATCGATACGTGGTTTCTTTTCATCGCGGCGCTGCCGCTGTGCGGTTTAACCGCCGGAGTCTGCATCTTCATCTTTGCCCCCTATCTGCTCGGCAAGCTGCTCACCGCCGCCCTGTTCAGTCGCCCAAACCCACCGGCGTTTGTCAACGTGACCTTGGCCTGGCTGTTTCTGACCCTGGCAGTACGTCTCTGCCTGGGAAAACGGCTTAAGGTCTTCGCTTGGCCACAGGGGCATTACAAGGCAGCTGTGAACCTGCTGGCAGGCAGCTTTTCGGGTGCCCAAAGCGACTCCAAAATGGCCGATCAAACTGATGGCCTGTCCCAGCAGCTGAAAGTCTGAACCAATGTGCGGGATGGTCAATCACAGCTGGGAAGGCCTGCGGCTCAGGCGGCTGCGATATGCGCTTGGCTTATCCCAAAGCCAACTGGCCAAAAGCCTGTCAGTTTCCGGCAGTTACCTGTCGATGCTTGAAAACGGCAATCGAAAACCATCTGCGCACCTGCTCACTCTTTTATGCTTGATTTATGGCGTCAGCAGGCAATGGCTTGAATCCGGGCAAGGCGAGGTGTGGTTGGACTTTGCCGCCGTTGATCCATTGAAACGGCCAGCGAAAGCTCAAATCCACTACGACAGAAACAGTTTGAAAGAGGTGATTTATTTCGTCTCCCGGGCGAACGCCCAAGCCGAAAAGCCCCTTCTTTCAGCCGGGCAGATTGAATTAATTCTGGATCTTTATGAAAGAACGAAAATGGCCAAACCAGCTCAGGAAAAGAAGTGGCAGAACTTCCTGAGTGAGCGATCAGGATAGGCACCGAAATGCAATGACTGGTTTTACCTCAGCCCTCTTCAGGCTGCTCAGTCAAGGCAACCAGGTGGGTCCCAGCCAGCCTGTCGTTCCAGCCTCGCCGATCCTCACTGAACAGGATCGCCAGGTAACCCAATCCGCCCGGCAGTGCTTGTAGCAGGCCGCCGACACTGCGTAAAAAAGCTTGGGACAACACCAACGGCTTGCCATCAACCGTTTCCACCCGCAACCCAGCCAGCATTTTCCCCGGGGTCTGCCCGACGAGAAAATGGAACAGGGTAAAATAACCGAATGCCAAAAAGAACAGCACCAGGAAGTAAGGGACCGACAGATCAATCAGGGTCTCCAGGCTGGGCAGCAGACCATCCCCCCCTTCAGCCATGGCCACTTCGGCGGCAACGATAAAGCATAAGCCGACCGAAACCAACAGCAGCAGATCGCAGCAAAACGCCGCGATGCGGCCGGCCAGTGGCGGTCGCAGGCTTTGGGCTTCGTCAGCCTCTGCCGCAGAAGCAACAATGTCAGCTGCCGCTGCCTGTGGAACCTGTTCGGCGGCCGCAGCCACAGCGGCAGCAGTGACTGTTCCGGCTGCCAGCTCAGCCCCGGCGCCAAGTTGCTCTTCAGGCTCTTCAAAGAACTGCGGCGTCTGCTGCTCCGGGGAAACCACCTGGCTCGTCGCCGTGACCAGGTCATCCGGCCCGACCGCTGTAAGAACTTCACTTTCAGCGGCGATCGGCTCTGGAGACACAGTGGTCACATCCTCAACAACCTGCATTGCAATATCGACCAGTTCGGTTTCTTCTTTAGCGGCTGTGGACTCAGCTACACCCTCTGTTCCCTGGCCAGTTGCCAGCGTTTCTGCCGCCAGACTGAGGCTGGTGGCAGCGAGAGTTTCTGAAGCACTGGGCGTCTCAGGAGCAGGAGTTGCATGGCTGCTCTCCGCAGCCCCCGCGGTCAGAGATTCAGACCACTCGGTTTCGGCAGTGACCGCTGGGACCGCAAACGAGCCGCCAAGGGCATCTTGTTCGCCAGAACTGCCTGCTGTTTCGAAAGCAGAGGGGGGTGGGACAGGTTCAATATTGATGAGGTCCTCAGGACCAAGAGGCGTTTCAACGGCAGGAGCAGAATCAATTGCGACAACGGCCGTTTCCGCATCAGGGTCTAAATCCGTTGAAGAAAGTGGCTCCTCAGCCGGTGGATCCACATCCAGGGCAGGCGCAAACTCAGGGGTGTTCGGTTCGTCAAACTGTTCCGGCGGGGCAAATCTATCCGGGCGCTCAGCAGCCTCAGCAAGCAGCAGATCGGCCTCGTCGGTGAGGGTCGCCATCTGCTCGCTGGGAGCGGGATGAATTTCGCTAAGAACCGGGCTCTCCTCAGCTTGAGGAGAGCCCGGTAAGTCAAAAGGGTCCTTGGGGCCCTCCTTGGGCCCCGAAGAACTCTCTTCATCCTCGTCGTCCGAATCTTCGAAATCGATATTGTCGTCGCGAAAAGAGAAATCTTTCTCCTCAGTCGGCGGCAATTCGAAGTCCTCCACAGAAAGATCCTCCGGCTTGACACTTTTCTCATCAGGCGCATCTACTTCGGTATCGAGATCGAAGCCGAAATCATTTTCCAGTTCACCCTCGTTGGTCAACTTTGCAGTGGCAGAATCTTCAGCGGAGTCAAAGGAAAAATCATCCGGAGCCTCAAGCCCGGCACCAGCTTCGGCCGCCGCGGCTGCCTCCTCTTCGGGAGAAGGGAGGGTCTCTTCCATATCCTCATCGGCAGGCGCATCTTCAAACAGCTCATCGAAAGATAAATCTTCCTCTTCGCCACTTTCACCCATGAAGTCAAAACCGAAATCGTCGGCTTCGTTGGTGGCAGCGTCCGAACTCTCGGAGAACTCAGCCCCGCCGACCGTTGCTGCAGCTGCTGCAGCCGTGGCCGTGGCCGCGGTGACCGTGGCCGCCGTAGCGACCGCATCATCGACAGCGCTGCTGCCAGTTCCGGGCCCATCCACAGCAACCGAAGTTGACGGTTTCATCTGGCCCGGAAAAAGGACGCTACGAATATGGTAGCGCTCTTTGAACTCGACCAGATCCTTGCCGCACTTCTTGCAGCTGTCGAGATGGTCAAAACTGTTGTAGCCACACTTAGGGCATCTCATGACTCATCCTTTCCCTTAAAAAACAGCTTCACTGCCAAGCTGACCCAAGCCTAAATCACCATAAAGATATTGTAAAATCGACATGATGGCAAGTCCGGCAGTCTCAGTTCGCAAAATTCTCGGCCCCAGGCGTACTGCCTGATAACCGGCGACCCGGCCCTGCTCCGCTTCTGTCGCCGTCAAACCGCCCTCAGGGCCGACTACTACCGCAATCCGTTTGGGCGGCTGCTGCGGCAGCAGTTCAGGCAGCGGCAACGCGGCGTCTTCCCAAAGCAGCAACTTCAAATCTGCCTGCACCTGGGAAAGCGCCTCGGAAAAACCGTCGACCAACTGCACCTCAGGCAGAAAAGGCTGACCGGATTGACGTGCCGCCTCCAGCACAATCCTTTGCCAACGCTCTAACTTACCCGGCTTGCGTTCCGCATTTATGCGCCCAACGCTGCGCACCATCGGCGTCAGGATAAATTGTCCAGCCCCCAACTCTGTCCCCTTCTGCAACACCAGATCGAGCTTATCGCCTTTCGGCAGCCCTTGGATCAGGCTAAGCGACAGTGCCGGCGCACTCAGCTGGACAACTGACAGAATTTCGGCTCTACCAGAACCTGTCTCCAAGCTAAGAATTCTGGCCGGTGCCGAACCACCGCGGCCATTCAATAGCAGGATCGATTCGCCTGCTGCCAGCCGCAGAACCGTGCGCAGATGCTTAACCAGCTCAGCCGGCAGCTCAACCTGCTGGCCCGGTAACAAATCCGCACCCGGCAAAATAAAACGCCGCATCAGCTCAAACCCGCTGATAGCTCAGACAGACCCAGTCATCTTGTAGCCGGGTCGGATAAGCGCGCAGCGGCAGATCTTTGAATCCATCACGAACCAGTTGTTCTTTTTCGCGCAGAATACCGGAAAGCACCAGCCAGCCGCCTGGCTGCAAGTGCTTCAGCAGCTCATCCTTTAAGCGCACGTTTTCTTCAGCCAGAATGTTGGCGACCACCAGGTCGAAGCGGCCGGATAGTTGCTCCAGCGGCTCTGCGGTGATCTGGATCAGTTCGTGAAAACCATTGATTTCTGCGTTTTCCCGCGCCACCCGGCAGGCTTCAGGATCAATATCGTTTGCCAGAATGGTTTTACAGCCGAGCGCAGCAGCCCCTAAGGCCAGGATTCCCGAACCAGTGCCAACATCGAGCAGGCTTTGCGGTGGCTGTGGCTGTGCCAACAGCTCAGCGATCATCTCCAGACACAGCAGGGTGGTGCCGTGAGTTCCGGTGCCGAAGGCCATCCCGGGATCGAGCTGGATCATCACTTCGTCGTCAAGCGGCTGATAAGCCTCCCAACTCGGCCGAACGATCAGCCGCGAACCGACTTTAGTCGTGGAAAAATGCTGTTTCCAATTTTCGGCCCAGTCTTCCATGCGCACACTGCTCGGCTCCCCGACCAGGTGCGGTTGGCCAGCCAGCCCGGGCAGTTGATCCAAGGCCGCGACAACCTGGCGACGCAAAACCTGCGAGTCGGCCTGGTCAGCAAAATATGCTTTAAGCTGATAGTTGCTGGAGGGATCGAGTTCAGGATCGGGAACCACAAAGGTATCGAGCTTGAGCTCCTCAACGACAGTCCCCTGACAACCCAGTTCAGTCAGCAGGGCACAGATCAGGTCGACGCTGGAACCGGGCACGGTTAATTCGATAACAAGCCAATTATTTAGCATAAATCCTTAATTAACAGACTAAGTCAATGGAATGCAACAGAGAATCCCAATAAAAGTATTGACATGAAGAGAAACTTCTGGCTGAATTCTAAACG
>CAMYNC010000026.1 GCA_947259685.1 uncultured Desulfuromonadales bacterium
GGCCTACCTCAAGGGTTTTGAGGCCGACTGGCGCGATGCCTACCCCGGCATCAACGCCGTGACCCTGATGGAACTCAAGGAGCCGCCGGATGCCCGCCGTGCGCAGTTGATCCCCGTAGTCACCTATGCTGTGGAGCAGCGCATCGCCCAGGGCAAGCCCGATTACTGGGATTATGCCACACGCTTGGAACTTGCGGTTCTGGCCAAAGACGAAGGGTCCGCTGCTAAAGCCCTGGCCGACGCCCTTGCCCTGTTCATGCAGGTAACCCAGGGCTAATTGCGCCCCCATGTGGTTCTGCTCAGCAGCTTTGTGATACCAGCTGGCCGCTTGAAACAGGTCTTGCGGTGCCCCTTCGCCGGTTTCGCACATCCGAGCGTAATTGAATTGCGCGTCAGGCTTGCCTTGCTCAGCGGCCAGGCGGTAGCGTTCTTCGACGGTAAAGGCGTTGTTCGACATGCTTGAAACCTCCTGCAAAAACGGTTTCCTCGAGCTGCTCATTAGCAACGAAATATTGCGTAAACTATCAGAGTTTTAAATATTTGGCAAATTGTCGGCAGTTTGGTTGGGAAGCCTGGAGCGGTAGTGAGAACAAAAAAAAAGGAGGCCACAAAATCTGTGACCTCCTTTGAATTGTATTGGTTGCGGGAGAGGGATTTGAACCCCCGACCTTCGGGTTATGAGCCCGACGAGCTACCAGACTGCTCCATCCCGCGGCAACGGATGCAGACACTAACGGAAACGCGTTGTGTTGCTGCCCACGATAGTGTAGAAACATCATCTGCAACGCTCCCATTTTCAAGGATAATAATTTGATACAGGCAACAATTGAATTGCCAAAGGCTCTGGAACAGCGCCGCAAGGGTGCCTTGCTGGTGGATGTGCGCACCCCGGCCGAATTTGCTGAGGCGACCATCCCCGGGGCGGTTAACGTGCCGATCTTCAGCGATGCGGAGCGGGCCCGGGTTGGCACCCTTTACAAGCAAGCGGGCAAAGCGGTGGCCCGCAAGGTCGGCATTGCACTGATCGCACCGAAGATCCCGCAACTGCTTGAGCAGATTGAATCCGCCCGGCAGCCGCAGCGCGAGCCGGTGATTCTGTTCTGCTGGCGCGGTGGGATGCGCTCACTGGCGATGACTTCTTTTTGTAATCTGGCCGGGATTGCCGCTCGTCAGTTGCTTGGTGGGCATAAGGCCTTCCGCAAGCATGTCTGCAACTATTTCGAGCAGCAGCAATGGC
Source organism: uncultured Desulfuromonadales bacterium (assembly GCA_947259685.1). Next base: position 1,238 of record CAMYNC010000026.1, read on the forward strand.
CGCCGATTTATGTGCTGCGGGGACTGACCGGGGTCGGTAAAACCCGCGTGCTGCAGGAGTTGCAGAAAAAGGCTTACCCGACCATCGATCTGGAAGGATTGGCCAATCATCGCGGCAGCGCTTTCGGTGCTCTTGGTCTGCCACCGCAACCGGCACAGAAAATGTTCGAAGCCTTGCTCTGGGATCGGCTCGATCAGTTGCAGGCCGCTGAATATTTGCTGACCGAAGGGGAGAGCCTGCATATCGGTCGGCTGCTGGTGCCAAAATTATTTCACCAGGCCATGCAGCGGCAACCGAGTCTCTGGTTAAATGCATCGTTAGCGATGCGCACCCAAATTATCCTTGAAGAGTATCCTGCGCTGGATCAGTTGCGCAGCCAGTTTGAACGGCCGATCCAGGCGCTCAAGGAGCGCTTGGGAAAACAGGTTGTCGCCGAACTGCTCCAGCTGCTCGAGGCTGGCGACTGGCAGACCCTGGTCCGCGAGCTGATGGTTCGTTATTACGACCCCCTCTACCTGCACACTCTCCCCGAGCAGCGGCTGGAAATCGAGTTGGAACCCTTCGCAGAGGGGATTCAGCGGGTTGAGCAGGCATTGGCCAGTTTGCATGCTCAGAGCGCCTTTTAGCCCTGCTCCCTTGTTCCGCAACCCTTGCAGGGTTATCCTGAAGATACTGCGAGGTTAAACTGCGATGACGGAATCCCAAAAGCCACAGGTCAAATTATCACCGCTGTTCATGAACCGTTTCGAGGTAGATGAGGCGGCTCCCTTCAAGCGACATCTCAACCGGCTTGAGGTCGAGATTGCCCAGGAGGACTATGCCGGGCTCAAGCGCGTGGAGATGGTCGAACCGACCCCCTCCGAGGAGTTTTTTACTCCTTTTGAAGAGTTAACCGAACGGTTGCTGCATACCACTCAGAACAATTATAACCATCAGCTGCTCAAGCAACTGCAGATCCGGGTTTATCTGGATGTGCCGCGCTACCATATCTATTATCGCTTGCCCGATCGCTGTATTCGGTTTATACCCACCTGGCGGGAGCGGGTGCTGAAGCGCTTTTTTGGTGAGCTGCCCTTGGACGACCGCGACTGGCACGACTGCCAGCAGGTCTTGCCCGATTTTCGCTGTAAATATCTTGCCGACGGCGCTGGCGGCGCCCTGCTGTTGCAGAGCACCGGCAACGACCCGCGGTTGCCATTGCTGACGGTCAGTCATGGTCCCTACGATCCCCATACGCTTGAAGTGGCGCTCTATTTTTTGCGCTTCAAAAAGGGGCGTGCGGCGATGATCAATCTCGGCTTCTCCGGCCGCGAACCGCTGGCGGATGGCAATCTGCAGAAATTAAAGGCTTGGGGGGTACCGCTGAACCCCAGCAATATTGATGTGATCTACCCTTATGTGGATGACCGCGGACATCCCTATTGCTATAAGCACGAGGAAGGGCTTTGTCGCTATGTCCACCAGCTGGCCGGCCCGCCCCCCGACCTGATTGTCGATGTGCACGGTTATGTCGGCACCCACGCTGAAGATGAACGGGTCCTGGTCGGCATGGGGGGGCTGCCTCCCTATCCGCAATTGGCCGAGCTGGGCCGGGTGGAGACCCGTGCCGAGGTTGTCCATCTGCTGCCTGGCGAGCGTTTTCGCCGTGGCCTGACCATGGTGCGAGAACTTTCCGACCAGATTTACGTGCAGTGCTGCACCGAGGCTCACAGGGGCTACCAGCTGGGTTTGCTCGGTGGGTTGCAACTGATCGGTCGAGAGTTCGACCCGCGTGCAGAAGTTTCCAGTCTGCTGACAGGGGAGGAGCGCAGTTATCTGCCGCAGGAGAATGTCCGTTGGCTGCCGAGTGCCGGCGCCAACGCCAAGCAGCGGATCGAGGCCTGTAAGCTCGGCAGCCGCACTCTCTGCCTGCACGTCGAAATCCCCACCCGCATCCGCCGGCAGATTGCGCTGAAGATGAAGCAGTGGGCGATCAACGAGTCGCTTACCTCAAGTGGTATTTAGTGGGAGGGGCTGATGAAAAGCACCCATCTGCGGCGTTATGCTTGGACTCCAATCCTCGACCTAGCGCTGCTAGGCCTGTGGTTGGAGGCCTGCGCAAGCCTAGCATCTGGGTGCTTTTGATCAGCCCTGTGGCCGTTGGTGGTATTTGTGGTTTAAAAAATCTTGTGAAATATTTCAAAGAAACAGGCAGGAACCGGTATTCCCGACTCCTGCCTGTTTCTATTTACGTGGTTGGGCCTTGAGCATTCTAGTATGGCCGTTTATTCATCCCTTCCTTATAGGTCCCGGTAAACGGCAGCATGTTGATTCTGATCCCTTCCACAAAACCCTTTCCCGGTACCCGGACCGCCTTCAACTCATCACCATCGTACTTACCGTAAGGCTCACCCGGGCGCGGCATATCCCAGCCGTGCAGTCGGGCGGCCAGGTAATAGGTGCCGCCGGCTGGTAGATAAAGGGTGAACTCTCCCTTGTCATTGGTGACTGTCGAAACAAAGTCAGGCAGGCGTTGAATGTCACTGTTGCGGTAGGCTATGGCAAAACCGCCGGTGACCGGTTTGCTCTCGGCATTCACCAGTATTCCGGAAATCCCCCGCTCGGTCACTTTGATGCCGCCACCTTGCTTAAAGAACATCGGCGCGGTCATTTTGACCATCGGCAAATCGACTCTGGAACGCATCCCCGCTTTAATCTCAACCAGCTTTCGCGAATCTTCAGAGAGATGATCGCCAGGCGAGAGCGGTCCGCTGGCTAGTCCGGAGGTGCGCTTGCGGGCAACAACATAATAGGCCCCGGGGGGGACATCAATAGAATAGCTGCCATCGGCGCCGGTAGGGCTGGAGAGGTAGGTTGCCGGGCCGAGCAGATTAAAGGCGTGGCTGGGGTAGACATTGACGTAGGCGCCCTCGAGGGCTTGACCATTGTTTTTCAGGGTTACCTTGCCGCTCAGGCCGCTGGGTCCTTGGGTCGCCTCAGGGCTGGTGCTTGGTTGTTGCTGCTTGGTAGTCGCACAGGCAGTCAGTAAGCCGAACATCAGCAGGGCCATAATGAGTTGTTTCATGCCGATCCTCCTTGGGTATCTATATTGTAAAAAGAAATGTTTGCGTCTGGAAACAAACTGCCTCCAATTGTAACGGTCGGGCAGGAAAAGTCAAAAAAACTCCGGAAGGCTGCTATCATTTATCGATATAGCAAAACAGAGTGTCATATCAAAACCTTACATATTTGCTTCGGACAGCTGATCAGGCTGTAGCCGTGAAAGGATTCAGGATGAAGCTGAAGGTCATAAAGGGCGATCCGCTCAAGTTGAAAACCCCCTGTCTGGTGCTCGGGGTGCTGGAAGGGAAATTAAAAGAACCAGTGCTGCAGCAGCTTGATCAGGCGCTTGATGGCGCTTTCTCACGTTCTGTTCGCAGTAGGGAGTTTGCTGGCGAAAAAGGCCAAGCGTTGCTGTTGCATGGTGCGAAAGGTATGCATGCTGAGCGGGTTTTACTGCTCGGTTTGGGGAAAGAGCGCAGCCTGTCCCTGGCCGATCTGCGGCAGGCGGCCAGCAACGCAGCTAAGCAGCTGGCGGAGAAACAGCTGGATAGCTTTTTGCTCGCCCTGACCCGGGTTGCGGTGAAAAAGAGCAGTCTGGGCGAGCGGGCTCAGGCCGTGGCCGAAGGGGTTTTTTTGGCAGATTATCGCTATCTCCGCTATCTGCCGAATAAAAAGCCGGGCCAGCCGGTTGCGCTGGATAAAGTCGGTCTGCAGATCGGTCCCGAAGAGAGCCTCAAGGACGCTGATAAAGGGCTCGCGGATGCCCGGGCAATTTGTGCCGGGGTCTGTTTTGCGCGCGACCTGGTTAACGATCCGGGCAATCGTAAATCCCCCGAATATCTGGCGATGGAAAGCGTCAAGATGGCTGAACGGGTCGGCATCCGCTGTCACCTGCTCAGGCGTGAACAGTTGGAGAAGCAAGGCTTCGGAGCAATGCTCGGAGTCGCCCAGGGAAGTGAGCGGGAGCCTTATTTGATAGTTCTTGAATACTCTGGTGGCACCGAAGATACCCGGCCGGTTGCCCTGGTCGGCAAGGGGGTGGTGTTCGATGCCGGCGGCATCTCGCTGAAGCCGGCGGAAAAAATGGATGAGATGAAGATGGATATGGCCGGCGGGGCGGCGGTCCTCGGCACCATGTTGGCCGTGGCAGAACTGCAGCTGCCGGTCAACCTGGTGGCCGTGGTCCCGGCGGTGGAAAATATGCCCTCCGGAACGGCCATCCGGCCGGGAGATATACTGACATCGCTCTCCGGCAAAACGATTGAAGTTCTCAACACCGATGCCGAGGGACGGCTCATTCTGGCCGATGCCTTAACCTATGTCGGCCGTTACCAGCCACGGGTGGTCATCGACCTGGCCACCCTGACCGGGGCCTGTATTGTTGCCTTGGGCAACCAGGCCGCAGCGGTACTCGGCAATCATGAGGGCCTGGTCCGGCAACTGCTGAAAGCAGGCGAGCGTAGCGGCGAAAACCTTGGGCAACTGCCGCTCTGGGAAGAGTACACAGCACAGATCAAGGGCGATTTTGCCGATCTTAAGAATACCGGCGGCCGGGCTGCGGGCACCATCACTGCCGCTGCTTTTCTCCATCAGTTCGCCGAGGATTATGTCTGGGCACACCTCGACATTGCCGGCATGGCTTGGGACGAAAAAGGTCGCCCTGGACAAGCCAAAGGAGGTACCGGCTTTGGAGTTCGAGCCCTGATCGAATATCTGCGCGGAGAAGCCAAGTAAGCCAGGAGGCTATCGAACCTGTCAGGCATTTCTAGAGAGTCCGATAGCCTCCTAGCGCAGACTCAGCCTACTGAGCAGGCGGCCTGAATAGATGTTCAGCGGGTTATTCCGGTGGAAGAACGGGAAAACCGGCGGTTTGCGCGTACTGTACTTGTCTAGCTCTTTCCGCAGTGATGGGCTCGGTTCGACCTCCAGGCCCTTATTGAAGGCCTTAAGGGCACTTATTGTTCGGCCTGCCTGCAGATAAATTTTCCCCATACAGAGATAGGCGCTCGAGCATTTCGGCTCCAGCCTTAGTGCTTTAAGACAGCAGTCTATCCCTTCGCTGAACGATTTACGCTCTTTGGATAAGCAGTAGCCATACCAGGCAAGGATCTCAGGATTTTTGGTGTCGTCGATGTATCTTTCCAGAGAGCTCAGCCCGAGTGGAGTGTTGTCGCGTTTGGCCTCAAAGAGACCTCTTTTTACTTGTTCTGGCACTTGATCATTTGTCATGATCCCTCCTGTTTATGCTTGATTCCTTCGCAGAGGGAAGCGGTTAAGAAAAATCTGGCTGGAAAGGGTGGCTGGATGCTGACAATTGTAGTACGAATTTTCGAAATGTCATCTGCTGAGGACCGATATTTTAGTTAAAAAAAACCAATAAGAAGGTTTTTTGCACTGCAGCGCACAGATGATATGTGGCAGTGCTGGCCGCTTGACATCGAGTGTGGACTGTTGCTAAGTTGCGGCGTTCGGCCAGATTTCCCCGGTCTTTTGCGAGAGCATTGTGGAAATCTGATAGCGACCAACGACCCTCACCGGTTGTCCCCAGGGATTCTCCGGATGGAGTATTTAAATATGCGTTACTGTGATTCGGCACCGGAAACCGATTTACCCAAGGGGGTTAAGGATTTCCTGCCGCTCAAAGCCGCCAAGGCTGAATATTTGCAGCAGCGGTTGCAACAGGTATTCAGCGCCTGGGGTTTTCGCCCGGTGATCACTCCCCAGCTGGAATTCTTCGATGTTTTGGAAAACGGTCTCGGCGGCGGATTAAGCCAGCGAACCTTCCGCTTCGATGATCGCCAATCTGGCCGTCTGCTCGCTTTCCCGCCCGATATGACACCGCAAATCGCCCGCATCGCTGCAACCCGGATGAGTGAGCAGCCGTTGCCGCTACGGCTATGTTATCGTGGCCGGGTACTCCGCCACGCTGAGCAGCAGGCCGGGAAAGATCGTGATATCTTCCAGACCGGGGTCGAATTGATCGGCCTGGATGGCCCGGAGGCTGATGCCGAAATGATCGCCATGACCATCGAGGCGCTCAAAGCGGTTGGCGCTGAGGAGTTTACCATCGATATCGGTCAGGTCGAATTCTTCCGGGGTATTATGGACGGGCTGCCGCTTACTGGTCCGTTGGCCGACCAGGTGGCCGATGCTATTTTGCGCAAGGACAGCTCTGAGTTGCAAGGTCTGCTTAAAGACGTTGAGCTTGAAGAGTCAGCTCGCGCCGAGGTGCTGGCCTTACCACGCCTCTACGGAGGCCGTGAAGTTCTTGAGCGCGCCGCCAAGGTGGTGCGCAGTGAGCGTTCACGCAAGGCCCTCGACAATCTTTCCCAAGTTCTTGATGTGCTCGAGGTCTATGGGCTGCTCGAGCATGTTACCGTCGATCTGGGGGAGCTGCGTGGGCTAAATTATCACACCGGGATCACTTTCCAGGGATTCATGAGTGGTGTCGGCCGGGCGGTTTGTAGCGGTGGACGTTACAATAACCTGACTGGTCGCTACGGTTTTGATGCACCGGCCACCGGCTTCACCTTCAATATTCTTCAGTTGCTGTTCGCTCTGGATAAAACTCTGGATGCGCAGGTTCAACCGAGTACCGATCTGTTGATTTTTGCCACCGGTGGCCAGCTGCGTTCGGCTCAGCAGCTGGCCTGTCAACTTCGCCTGCTGGGTTTTTCCGTGGCCCGTGATATCCTGCCGCGCACCTTTGAACAGGCCCTTGAGTATGCCCGGCAGATGAACTATCGCTACCTGGCTGTGACCGCTGGGCCGCAGCAGGATATCGAGCTGATCAAGCTGGTCGATAACTCCCGTCGGCAACTGTCCTGGCAATCCCTTGAGGTAAACGGTTTAGAACTTTAAACCGCATATTTAAATAACTGATCGTTGACCGGTCAGCATGAACAGGAGTTCAAAAAGATTATGGCCAACCTGATTATCGTCGGCGCCCAATGGGGTGACGAAGGCAAAGGTAAAATTGTCGACATCTACACTGAATATGCTCAGGAAGTGGTGCGCTTTCAGGGCGGGAACAACGCTGGACACACTCTGGTGGTCGGTAATGAAAAGACCGTTTTGCACCTGATCCCGTCCGGGATTCTGCACGAAGGCAAGCGTTGTATCATCGGCAACGGTGTGGTCCTCGATCCCAAGGTTTTTCTTGAAGAGATCGACGGGCTGAAGAAGAAGGGCTATCTCAAAGATGACAGCCAGTTGATGGTCGATGGCGCAGTCAATCTGATTATGCCCTATCACAAGAAGATCGACATCGCCCGGGAGCTGAAATCAGGGGCCAAAAAAATCGGTACTACCGGGCGGGGGATCGGTCCCACATACGAAGACAAGGTCGGCCGGCGCGGAATCCGTTTCGCCGATCTGCTCAAACCGGAAACCTTCAAGCGCAAACTGCACGATGTCCTGCAGGAGAAAAACTTCTACCTGGAAAAATTCCTCGGTGAACAGCCGCTGGACGAGGCCGCTATCGTTGCAGAGTATCTGGGCTATGCCGAAAAACTCAGCTGCTACATTGGCCGGGCTTCAACGGAAATCGATCGTGCCGTGAAAGCCGGTCACAACATCCTTTTTGAGGGCGCTCAGGGGAGCCTGCTCGACGTTGATCACGGCACCTACCCCTATGTTACCTCTTCTTCGACAGTCGCTGGTGGTGCCTGTACCGGTGCCGGCATCGGGCCCAGTTTGATCACCGATGTCATCGGCATCTCCAAAGCCTATGTCACCCGCGTTGGCGAAGGTCCTTTCCCGACCGAATTGCACGATGAAATGGGTGAGCGGCTGCGCGCCGCTGGACAAGAGTTCGGCGCCACCACCGGTCGCCCACGTCGCACCGGCTGGCTCGATATTGTCGCTCTGAAGGAAGCAGTGCGCACCAACGGTCTGACCGGGATCGCCCTGACCAAGATGGACGTGCTCAACGAACTGGAAGCGATTAAAGTTTGCACCGCCTATAAGTACGGTGATGAGCTGCTCGAAGAGTTCCCGCAGGATTTTGACGTCCTCAAGGAATGTACTCCGGTTTATGAAGAAGTGAGCGGCTGGCAGTGCGATATTAATGAAGTGACAGATTATCCGCAGCTGCCGCAACAGGTGCGGGATTATGTCGATAGGATAGAGGCATGGACCGGTTGCCCGGTGGTTTTGGTGTCGGTTGGACCGCGTCGCGACCAGACTATTCAGCGGACAAATCCGTTTGCGAAAAAAAGCTGAAAAAGTCTGAAAAAGGGTTGACGCCCTAAAAGTATTCACGTATAAAGTGTCTCCGTTGCGTGCCGCTAGCTCAGTTGGTAGAGCATCTGACTTTTAATCAGATGGTCGTAGGTTCGATCCCTACGCGGCACACCATTTACAAGTAGCAACCTGCGGATTCAATTTCCGCAGGGACTTAGAAGTTATAAGTCCCTATCGTCTAGCCTGGCCCAGGACACCGCCCTTTCACGGCGGCGACGGGGGTTCGAATCCCCCTGGGGACGCCAAAAACAACAAAGCCTTTCCACGCAAGTGGGAGGGCTTTTGTTGTTTTTACCGTTCAGGGATTCGAAGCGAAGCGAGTGCTGACTTAATGTCAGAATGATCGCCAGGGATGGCATGCGTCATTTTTCGGCAGCCGCTTGTCGGCAAAGCTCTGTTCCCAGGATCGCCAGTTTGCGATCGGTTCCCCAACGGTAGCCGCCGATTTCGCCATTGGCCCGCAGCACCCGATGGCAGGGAATCAGGTAGCCGATCGGGTTCTGGCCGACTGCGGTTCCCACCGCCCGGCCGGCTTTGGGCTGCCCTAGTTTGTCTGCCAGATGACCATAGCTGGTCACTGCGCCTTCGGGAATCTTCAGCAACGCCTGCCAGACTTTCAGTTGGAAGTTTGTCCCTTGCAGCAACAGCGGCAAAGGACTAACCGGTTTTTTCAGCCGGGAAAAGATCCGGTCGATGGTTGCTGCGGTGCCGGCCGGGTTTTCAAGCAACTGGGCTTTTGGCCAAGCCTGCTGCAAGCGTTTTAATACGGTTGCCTCCTGCCCAGGCTCGACAAATTCCAGGCGGCATATACCTCGCTCGGTGAGGCCGATCAAGCAGTTGCCGAAGGGACTGGCATGGATGGCGTAGGCGATCTCAATGCCTGCGCCGCCGGCTTTAAATTCCCCCGGAGTCACCGCCTCGACCGCCAGCAGCAAGTCATGCAGTCGACCGGGGCTGCCCAGGCCGACGGCGAAACTGGTTTCGAGCACCGAGATTGACTGGCGGAGCAACTGTTTGGCGTGGTTGGCAGTCAGGTGCTGCAAAAAGCGTTTCGGGCTGACCCCGGCAAAGCGTTTGAACAGCCGCTGAAAGTGGTATGGACTCAGGCCGATCTGCTCGGCGACATGGTCAAGGGATGGTTGCTCTGCAGCGTTTTCGCGCAGAAACTGAATGGCTGCGGCAATCCGTTGATAATCCTGGTCGGACATCTGCGCCTCCTTGTTGCCTTCATCTCGAACCTAACACCCGTCGCTACTGCCGCCAACCCGATTCTTGCTATACTTTATAAGTCGATCATCGACCGCTTACCCGCCCAGCGGAGAAATGGAGGTCAGCGATGCCGTTTATCCAGATCAAATCACTGCCCTTTGAAGAGCCGAAGTCGATCAGCGAAATTCTTTGCCTGGTCAATCAGGATTTTTCCAATCGACTTGATGTGCCTCTGGAGCATGTTCATGCTACCTGGGAATATTTTCAGCCGGGCTTCTATGCCAAAGGAGACCTGGCCCCGCAGAGCCAGCCGGATAAGTTTCATGCGCTGTTTGTAGAATTGTTGACGCCCGATTTCAACCTCAACGAGAGTTGCGAGCTGATGCTCGAGGTGTTGGCTGCCAGCTTGGCGAAACATGCCCATATTCCTCTGGGTAATATTTTTATCCATCATCGTCAGGCGCGTTCGGGAATGGTCTTTGATGACGGCAAAATAGTTCGTTGGGAGCAACCCGGTCAGGAGTAAAGAACCGCTCGACATAGCCAAAGCGAAAATATCCGTTAAGCTTTTCGTTTATAAATCAAAGGATTCTATTGGCTGCCGAGCCCTGTGTATTGTCGTGAACCCGTAAAAGGAGTCTTGGACCATGTCCAACCGGAACCTGAATGACAATCTAGATCTTGAAAAGGTCGAAAACGCCGAATGGCGCGAATCACTCGATTACGTTTTGCAGACCCAGGGCGAGGAGCGGGTCCGGCAGTTGCTGCGCTTGTTGCAGGTGCGCGCCCAGGAGCAGGGGGTGAATATCCCCTTCACCGCCAACACGCCATATATCAATAGTATCCCTCTCAATAAGCAACCGGTCTATCCGGGCAACCGTGAGCTCGAGCGGCGCATCAAATCGTTGATCCGCTGGAATGCTATGGCGATGGTGGTGCGCGCTAACCGTGAATCGAGCGGCATCGGCGGGCATATCTCGACCTTCGCTTCGGCGGCAACTCTCTGGGAGGTCGGCTTCAATCATTTCTGGCGCGGCCGCAGCGAAGACTTTATCGGCGATATGGTGTTCTTTCAGGGGCACGGATCGCCGGGAGTCTATGCGCGGGCGTTTCTTGAAGGGCGCCTCGATGAGGACGACCTGAACGGTTTCCGGCGTGAACTGCGCCCCGATAAGGGCGGCCTCTCCTCCTATCCGCACCCTTTTTTGATGCCTGATTTCTGGGAGTTCCCGACGGTCTCCATGGGCTTCACCTCCCTTTGTGCCATCTATCAGGCGCGGTTTAATCATTACCTGGTTGATCGTGGCCTGCGCAAAAGTAGTGGTCGCAAGGTCTGGGCGATGCTTGGTGATGGCGAGATGGACGAGCCGGAGTCGCTTGGGGCCATCACCCTGGCAGCGCGGGAAAAACTCGACAATCTGATTTTCGTCATCAACTGCAACCTGCAGCGGCTCGACGGGCCGGTGCGCGGAAACGGGAAAATTATTCAGGAGTTGGAGGCGGCTTTCCGTGGCGCCGGCTGGAATGTCATCAAGGTCATCTGGGGTGGCGATTGGGACCGAATTTTTCAGGCCGATCATTCCGGCAAGCTGGTGCAGCGAATGGATGAGGTGCTGGACGGCGAAATGCAGCGCTTTACCCTTGGTAAAGGCTCTTTTGTGCGCGAGCATTTTTTCGGCAAGTACCCGGAGTTAAGCGAGCTGGTCAAAGACTACAGCGATGAGCAGCTTGGCGATCTGCACCGCGGTGGGCACGACCCGGCCAAGGTCTATGCTGCCTACAAGACAGCCGTTGAGCACAAAGGTGCGCCTACGGTGATCCTCGCGCAGACGGTTAAGGGTTACGGCTTGGGCGAAGCCGGGGAAGGAAAGAATATCACCCATGCCCAGAAGAAGCTCAACGAGGATGAGCTCAAAGCCTTCCGGGCCCGCTTCAACATTCCGATCAGCGATGATCAGATCGCCGAGACGCCCTTTTACAAGCCGGCGGCAGACAGTCCGGAAATGATCTATCTGCGCGAGCGGCGCGACGCTCTGGGCGGGACGCTGCCGAAGCGTCAAGATGCCAGTTACCCCATGGCCTGCCATACCGAAGAGGTGATTCGCGAATATTTTGAGGGCTCAGGCGATCGGCCGCTGGCGACCACGATGGCCTATGTCCACTTGCTCACCAAGCTGTTGCGCGACGAAGAGTTTGGTAAGTTGATCGTGCCGATTGTGCCGGATGAGGCCCGCACCTTCGGTATGGAGTCGCTGTTCCGACAGTGCGGCATCTACAGCCATTCCGGACAGCTGTATGAGCCGGTCGACAAGGGCAGCCTGCTGTTTTACAACGAGAAGACCGATGGTGCGATTCTGGAAGAGGGGATCAGCGAGGCGGGGGCCATGGCCAGTTTCATTGCCGCTGGATCTTCCTACGCCAATAATGGCGTGCAGACGATCCCTTTTTATACCTACTACTCGATGTTCGGTTTCCAGCGGGTCGGCGACCTGATCTGGCAGGCTTGCGACTGTCGGGCGCGGGGGTTCCTGATCGGTGCTACCAGCGGCCGCACTACTCTGGCCGGCGAGGGTTTGCAACATCAGGATGGGCACAGTCATGTGCTGGCTTTGGCACCGACCAGCGTTAAAGCCTACGATCCAGCGTTTGCCTTTGAGCTGGCAGTCATTGTCCACGAGGGCTTGAACCGCATGTACTGCCATCAGGAAGATCTGATCTATTATCTGACCGTTACCAATGAGACCTACCTGATGCCACCGATGCCGAAAGGCGCAAAAATTCGCGAGGGGATTCTCAGCGGGATGTACCGTTTCCAGGCGACGACCAAGAAAAAGGCCAAAGGCAAGGTCCATCTGCTTGGCAGCGGCGCGATTCTCAATGAGGCGCTCAGGGCGCAGCAGATTCTCGAAGCAGATTATGGTCTGGCCGCCGATGTCTGGAGCGTGACCAGTTACAAAGAGCTCTACAGTGACGCGGTCGAGTGTGAGCGCTGGAACCTGCTGCATCCGGATAAAAAGCCTAAAGTTCCCTATCTTGGCAGTCTACTGGGAAAAGAGCAGGGGACCTTCGTTGCCGCCAGTGACTATATGAAGGTGCTGCCGGCGACCGTCTCCCAGTGGTTCCCGGGACCATTGCACTGCCTGGGGACCGATGGTTTCGGTCGCAGTGACGATCGTGAGCATCTGCGCGATTTCTTTGAGGTGGATGCCCGCTACATTGTGTTGGCGGCGCTGCGCCAGCAGGTTGCAGAGGGCAATCTGCCGAAAACGATTCTGTCCAAGGCGCTCAAGGACCTACAGATCGATGCGGAGAAACTGAATCCGCATAAGGATTAGTTGTTCGCTGTTCTGGTGAAACCTGTGCACTGCGCCTGAAGTCACGGTCGGGGCGGATTTTAATTATGGATAAACTATGAGGATCATCAATGAGTCACGAAATTAGAGTGCCTGAAGTTGCCGAAGGGGTCAAAGAGGGAACCGTTATCTCCATAGCGGTCGCCGTCGGTGATCAAGTGGAATACGACCAGACCCTCTTGGAACTGGAAACCGACAAGGCGGTTGTGGCCATTCCTTCACCGGCCGCTGGCGTCATCAGAGAGATCCGCGTTGCCGAGGGCGACCAGGCAGCCGTTGGTGCCACCATCATGCTGATTGAAGCTGAGCCTGCAGAGGCGAGCCCCGCAGCCACTCCAGCAGAGCCGGAAGCGACTGAGACTATCGCCGCTGAAGAGCTAGCCGGGGAGCCAGCACCTCCAGTTGTGGCAGAGGTCCCAGAAACTGCGCAGGCGGAACCTGAACCACCAGCCAAGGCTACTCGGCCCGCGGCAGACTCTGAACCGCAAATCGATCTGACCAGCATCCGCCGGGATGATCAGGTTGCTCCGGCGGCGCCTTCGGTGCGGCGGTTGGCCCGTGATTTAGGCGTGGATATCTATCAGGTACAGGGCAGCGGCGCAGCCGGGCGGATCAGCGCGGAGGATGTGCGGCTGTTCGTTCGTGAGACCATGCGGAAAGTCACCGGCGGTAGCTTGGCTCCGCTGGTGGGCGGTGAGTTTGCCGGGCTGCATGCCCAGCGACCATTGCCTGATTTCAGCCGCTGGGGGGAGGTCAGCACTGAAAAATTGTCCCGGGTGCGGGAGCTGACCGCCGATGCCATGAGCTATGCCTGGTCGACCATTCCGATGGTCACCCAGTACGATAAAGCGCAGATCAGCGAACTGGAGGATTTCCGTAACGCGCATAACTACCGGGTCAATGGCGCTGAAAAGGTGACCATGACCGCTATCCTCGCGAAAGTCTGCGCCATTGCTCTGAAGGCTTTCCCGCAATTCAACAGCAGCCTCGACCTGGCCCGCAAGCAATTGGTGCTAAAAAAATATCATCATATCGGTGTCGCGGTCGATACGCCGAATGGCCTCCTGGTGCCAGTGCTGCGCGATGTTGACCAGAAGGGGATTGAGCAGCTGGCGACCGAGCTGAATGAGCTGGCAGAGCGCACCCGTGAGCGTAAAGTTGGCCCGGATGAACTAGAGGGGGGCTGCTTTACGATCAGCAATCTGGGTGGGATCGGCGGTAATGCGTTCACGCCGGTGGTCTATGCGCCGCAGGTGGCCATTCTGGGGGTGTCCCGGGCGGAGATGCAGCAGGTCTGGAATGGGCGCGAATTCGAAGCGCAGCTGGTGATGCCGCTGTCGCTGACTTATGACCACCGGGTCATCGACGGGGCGGATGGGGCGCGGTTTTTGCGCTGGATTTGTCAGGCGTTGGAGAATCCGATTGAGTTGGCGATGAAAGGGTAGATTAGGCTTTGGTGGTTAAAGTCAGAGGCAACACCGTCGGGTCTCGGCCCGACAGCCGACTTCATTTTCTTTGAAAGGCTGCAAAGAAAACGAAGCAAAAGAAAACAGCCTTTTTATTTCTGTCGCGAGATTTCAGTACTGCGTTGGGGCTTGCGGTGGAAATTAATAGTTCTCATCACTGTTGCACCAGCAAGCGAAAGGCCCCACTGAGCAAACGGCCGCTCAGAAGGGTTAAACGGTAGCTGGCGTGGGCACAATAAAAATTACTGCTTGGCTTTACCGATAAAAAGCATTCCACAAGCGGTGGCTTTTAATACCTCTGGAGCCTACAAAGGCACAGATAGAAAGGCTAAGCGCTAAAATGAGCAATATCCCCGAAAAGACCGAACTCGCCATCATCGGCGCCGGTCCTGGCGGTTACGCTGCGGCCTTCCGTGCCGCCGAGCTGGGCCTTTCTGTCACTCTGATCGACCCCGAAGCCAAGCCGGGCGGCGTCTGCCTGCACCGTGGCTGCATTCCTTCCAAAGCCTTGCTGCATGTTGCCAAACTGGTCGCAGAAGCCGAAGAGGCCAAAGCTATCGGCGTGACCTTCAGTCAGCCGAAGATCGACCTCGCTCGGGTTCGCGACTGGAAAAACCAGGTGATCGAAAAGCTGACCGGTGGCCTTGGGATGAAGGTCGATAAGCTTAAGTTGAACTATGTGCGGGGCATTGCCCGGTTCAAAGATAGCAAAACCCTGACGGTCGAAACCATCGACGGCAACCTTGGTGAAATGGTCTTCGAACAGGCCATCATTGCCACCGGTTCGCGGCCGATCTTGCTGCCGGGGATTGAGCGGGTCAGTTCGCGGATTATAGATTCAACCGGCGCCCTGGAGCTTGCCAAGGTGCCGAAATCGCTGCTAGTCGTCGGTGGCGGTTACATCGGCCTGGAGCTCGGTTCGGTCTATGCCGCTCTGGGCAGTAAAGTCTCAGTGGTTGAGATGACCAATGGCCTGTTGCCCGGTTGCGACCGTGATCTGGTGTCGCAACTTAAACGCCGCCTGGATAAGAAATTTGCCGACATATTGCTGAGGACCAAAGTGGTTGAGCTTAAAGAACAGAAAAATGCTGTCACCGTCACCCTCGAGGATAGTCAGGGCGAACAGAGCAACAAGCGCTTGGATCAGGTCCTGATCGCTATCGGCCGACGGCCGAACACAGAAAACCTTGGGCTGGAGAACACTGCGATCAAGTTAACAGAAAAGGGGTTTGTCGAAGTGGATGGGCAACTGCGGACGGCCGAGGCAAACATTTTTGCCATTGGCGATATCGCTGGTGAGCCGATGCTGGCGCACAAGGCCTATGGTGAAGCGCACGTTGCCGCTGACGTGGCGGCGGGCAGAAAGTCTATCTTCGATCCGCGCGGCATCCCGGCGGTGGTTTTTACCGATCCGGAGATCGCCTGGTGCGGTTTGACCGAAACCCAGGCGCGCGAACAGAAAATTGAGGTGATAACCGCCAAGCTGCCCTGGCGTGGCAATGGCCGCACCCTGAGCCTGGGGCGGGAGGACGGCATGACCAAGCTGATCGTCGATCCTGAAACCGATCGCTTGCTCGGTGTTGCGGTTGCCGGTCCGGGGGCTGGCGAGCTGATCGCCGAAGGGGTCTTGGCGCTGGAGATGGCCGCGGTCAGCGAAGACCTGCGCAAAACCATCCACCCGCACCCGACCCTGTCGGAGACGATCTTCGATGCCGCGGAGATGCTGTTTAAGGGGTAAAAAGGCGGAATTTTTTCCGACGGTTCGGCCGGTGAGATTTTTTTCTTGCACTACCAAAGTGCTTTAGGGTAAAAAAACGCTCCGTGCCGAAACGGTGCGGAAATGACCAAGATCCCACCGTGTACCTGGCCTAGAACACCGTCCTTTTATAGCGACGACGTGGGACTTATGGGTGTGTAGTCTTTTATTGCACATTACTAATGGTCATGATAAGGTGCAGAAAGTTAAGTAGCGTCCTGCGGGTACATTTCCCGCAGGGACTTGAAGTTTAAGTCCCTATCGTCTAGCCTGGCCCAGGACACCGCCCTTTCACGGCGGCGACGGGGGTTCGAATCCCCCTGGGGACGCCAAAACAACAGTCCCGCTGATCTCTTGATCGGCGGGACTGTTTGCGTTTTTACTTTCGCTTTCAGTTTGTATGCTAGTATCCGCAGTTAATTTAAAATCCTTCTGAAGAGTACTTTTTATGGCTGTAGAAATTTTTTCCGACGGTGCTTGCTCCGGCAATCCAGGCCCGGGTGGTTACGGCACCATCCTGCGCTTTGGCGGGCATATCAAAGAGCTCTCCGGTTATGCCCCGGAAACGACCAACAACCGTATGGAAATGTTGGGGGCGATTGCCGGTCTGGAAGCGCTCACCCGGCCCTGTCAGGTACGCTTGACCACCGATTCGCAGTATCTGGTTAAGGGGATGACCGAGTGGATTTCCGGCTGGCAGCGCAAAGGCTGGAAAAATTCAAAGAAAGAAGAGGTGGCCAATCGCGATCTCTGGGAGCGGCTGGTCGAACTCTGCAAGGTTCATGATGTCACCTGGATCTGGGTCAAAGGGCACGACGGGCACGAAGAGAACGAGCGCTGCGACGAGCTGGCGCGTGCAGCCATAGCCAGCAACAGCTGAGCCTCTGAACTATTGTAGATCTCTTCTCAGGTCGCCCCTTCCAATTTAGGTGCAAGGTTTTTTCTGACCCCAACTTCTCGCGTAAAAGATAATTGTGGTAATATTTACAGCGTTGTCTGATTGTCTCTGCCGTTTTATTACCAGAATTGGATCTGCATGTTGCCAGCGACTGAACCCACGAAAATCCTCTCTCCACTTGGCCCTCCCGGGACTGAAGCGCTGGTCTCGCTCGGACTCTATGTCTTTATCGCCACCGGCTTGATTCTGTTGTTGCTGGTTCTGGCACGTTTTCTCGGCAATCGCACCGATTCGACAATGAAAGGGCAGCCCTATGAGTCGGCGGTGCTGCCGACTGGTGAAGCGCGGCTGCGCGAGCCGGTGCCCTTCTACCTGGTGGCGATCTTCTTTATCGTTTTTGATGTTGAAGCAGTGTTTATTGTTTCCTGGGCGGTTGCCTACGATCTGCTCGGCTGGGCCGGTTTCTGGCAGATCAGCTTTTTTATTATCATCCTGTTTCTCGGTCTGGTTTACCTGTGGAAAATGGGCGGGCTCGACTGGGGTTCGGAAACGTCCCGTGAGCGGATGCTCGCCCGGAGGAATAAATGAGCGAGAAGCTTCCGCAAGGCGTGCTGCTGACCACCGTAGATGATCTGATCAACTGGGGGCGCAAGAACAGTATGTGGCCGATGTTTTTCGGCCTTTCCTGCTGTTTCGTTGAGATGATGACCAGCATGACGCCGCGTTTTGACCTGGCCCGTTTCGGCGCCGAGGTGCTGCGCGGCACCCCGCGCGAAGCCGACCTGATGGTCATCTCCGGCACCCCGTTTAAAAAGATGGGCGCTTCAATCCTGCGCCTTTACGAGCAGATGCCGAACCCTAAATGGGTCATCTCCATGGGTAGCTGCTCCAATTCCGGCGGCATGTACGATGTCTACTCGGTTATTCAGGGGGTCAACCAGATCCTGCCGGTTGATATTTACATTCCTGGATGCCCTCCACGCCCCGAAGCCTTTATGCAAGGGCTGATCGAGCTGCAGAAAAAGATCGCCGCCGAAGAACAACCGACCCGCAAGGTGCTGGGAATGCAGGGTGGCAGTGAGGGGACCACGGTGCCGCCGTTGATCGACGGATTGAGTAAGGATCGCGATCCGCGGGGCCCCGGCTTCGGCAACAGTCCGGTACGCGGCACGGCTCAGCAGACCCCCGATATGCAGAACAGCCGCAGCTTTTCCGGCTGGCGTCCACCGCAGCCGAAGCAGCTGTTTCCCGACAACACCGAACAGCTTTACCGCGAAGTGTTGGAGCGCTTTGCCGGACAGGTCGGCCATGATCCGCTGGCCGCCGATATGCCGACGTTGATCGCTCCGCCGGAGCAGCTCAAAGAACTGCTGTATTTCCTCAAGCATGAGTCGCCACAGAAATATCGCCGTCTCGAAGACATCACCGCTGTCGACGAACGGCATCGCCGCAAGGCTCCTGGTCATCAGTTCACCCTGGTCTATCATCTGCTCAATTTCGAACTGCCCGGCTACCTACGGATTAAAGTGCATCTGTCGGGCGAGTATCCTGAAGCTCCCTCAATCACCAACATCTGGCCTTCCGCCGGCTGGTACGAGCGGGAAGTCTTCGACATGTTCGGCATCAGTTTTACCGCGCATCCCGACCTGCGGCGGATTCTGATGCCGGAAGGCTGGCCGGGGCATCCACTACGCAAAGAGCACCCCTCGCGGGCAACCGAGATGGCGCCCTTTACTGCCAAGTCAGCTGACGACTATATCCCTCTTGAAGGGGATAAGCTGGTGCCGCTCGAAGGGGCGGACGACGGCAGCATGGTGCTCAACCTGGGACCACATCATCCCGGTACCCATGGTGTGCTGCGCTTTGTGCTGCGGATGCATGGTGAAGAAATCGCTGACCTGGATGTCGATCTCGGTTACCACCACCGGGGCGCCGAAAAGCTCGGCGAGCGGCAGCACTGGAATCAGTATATCCCCTATACCGACCGGATCGATTACCTCTCCGGAGTGCAAAATAATCTGGCTTATCTGAATTCGCTGGAGACCCTGCTTGGAGTCGAGGTCCCCCCGCGGGCTCGCTACGCCCGGGTGATGCTCTGTGAACTTTTCCGCATTGCCAACCACCTGGTCTGGCTTGGCACCTTTGCTCACGATGTCGGCGCCATGACGCCGGTCTTTTACTGCTTCGAGTCGCGCGAGAAGATTTTCGACATTATCGAGATGGTTACCGGCGGACGGATGCACCCGTCCTGGTTTCGCATCGGCGGCCTGCCGCTGGATCTGCCGGACGGCTGGGAAAATCAGGTGGCAGCCTTTGCCGACGGTTTCGCCAAGCGGATCAAAGAGCTTGACAGTATGCTCACCGACGGGCCGATCTTCCGCGTGCGCACCGAAGGGATCGGTGCCGTTGATCTTGAGCAAGCTCTCGACTGGGGCTTTTCCGGCCCTAATTTGCGTGCCTCGGGCATGAATTGGGACCTGCGCCGTAACCTGCCGTATAGCAGCTATGAAGATTTCGAGTTTGAGGTGCCGACAGCCAAGGATGGCGACAGCTTCTCCCGCTATCTGGTGCGGATGGAAGAGTTGCGCCAGTCGCTGCGTATCGTTCAACAGGCGGCGCGCGAGATGCCGAGCGGGCGGTGGATGACCGACGACTACCGCTATGCCTATCCCCAGCGGCAGGATGGTCTGCACGATATTGAGAGCTTGATCCACCATTTTGTTAATGTTACCAGCGGCCCGGCTGCGCCGACTGGCGAATGTTACCGGGCAACCGAGTCGAGCAAAGGGGAGTGCGGCTATTATCTGGTCAGTGACGGCGGACCCAGCGCCTACCGCTGCCGAATTCGCACCCCGTCCTTTGCCCACATGCAGGCCTTGCCGGAGATGAGTAAGGGGTGGCTGATCGCAGACCTGATTACAATTATCGGTTCCATCGATTTTGTTCTGGCCGATTTAGACAGGTAGGGTGGGGGGCAGATGAAAAAGACCCATCTGCGGCGTTATGCTTGTCTTTGAATCCTCGACCTAGCGCTGCTAGGCCTGCGGTTCAAAAACTTTGCAAGCCTTGCATCTGGGGCTTTTTGATCTGCACTCCGGCGGGGTAGCATGATGTTCGGGAATGGTGTTGTTTGTGGAAAATTGAACGGTTGCGAAGGCTGAACAATAAGAACTGTGAATAGGATAATTGATGGCTCAGGAAGAAAATATAGAGCAAGTCGGCCTGCTCGAAGAAGAGCAGATCGCTGAATTCATTCAGCACGCGGGGCAGATCGAACATCCGCGCGAGATGATTATCGATATCCTCCGGGCGATCCAGAAGAATCACGGCTGGGTGCCGGACGAAGGGGTTGAGTTGACCGCGACCATCCTTGGTCTGACAGCGCTGGAGGTGGAAGAGATTGCCACCTTTTACGATAAAATTTTCCGTAAGCCGGTCGGCCGCTACCCGATCCACATCTGCGATTCGATCTGCTGCTGGAGCCGCGGTGGTGAAGAGCTGGCTGCTCACCTGCAACAGAAACTCGGTGTCGAGCTGGGAAAGACGACTGCAGACGGCCTGTTCACGCTGCTCCCCTCCTGCTGCCTGGGCGGCTGCGGACAGGCGCCGGGAGTGATGGTTGGTCAGCGTTTCTACGGCCATCAGACGGTGGAAGAGGTTGATACGCTGATCGCCAAGTTGCGTCAGGAGGCCTCTGCGTGAGTATGCCGCAACTGCTGTTCAAGAATCGCCGTCCTGGCGAAACGGTCTTCCTCAAGGGCTACCGGGCCACCGGCGGTTACCAGGGGTTGGAGCAGGCGTTTCGCGAAATGACCCCGGAAGAGATCCGTAAGCGGGTCAAGGATGCGAACCTGCGCGGCCGTGGCGGGGCCGGGTTTCCGACCGGTGTTAAGTGGGGCTTCTTTCCTCACGATAAACCGGGGCCCAAATATCTGGTCTGTAACTGCGACGAGATGGAGCCGGGCACCTACAAGGATGGCGAGCTGCTGGCGGCTGATCCGCACCAACTGGTGGAGGGGATGATCATCTCCGCTTACGCACTGCAGACCGATATCGGTTACATCTTTATCCGCTACGCCTACGAACAGCAGGCGGAAAATCTGCGTCGGGCGATAGCTGAGACGGCCGAGGCTGGCTACCTGGGGAAAAACATTCTTGGCAGCGGTTTTGATTTTGAACTGCATGTGCATGGCAGTGCCGGACGCTATATTCTTGGCGAAGAGACTGCCCTGCTCAACGGTTTGGAGGGGAAACGGCCGAACCCGCGCCTGAAGCCACCGTTTCCTGCAGTCAAAGGGCTGTTCGGCCGGCCAACGACGGTGAATAACGTTGAAACCCTGGCCAACATTCAACATATCATCACCGGTGGCGCCGATTGGTTCCGCGACCTGGCGTTGACGATCGATGGCTCAGGGACCAAGCTGTACGGCCTGTCCGGGCACCTGAACCGTACCGAATGTCATGAGCTGCCGGTGGGGATACCGCTGCGGCAGATCGTGGAGGAGTATGGCGGCGGGGTCTGGCAGGGGCGCAAATTCAAAGCCTGCCTGCCGGGCGGTGCTTCGACCCCCTATCTGACTGCGGCGCATATGGACGTTGCGCTCGATTTTGATAGCCTTGAAGCAGTTGGCAGCCGCTTCGGCACCGCCGGCGTCACGGTGTTCGATGATCAGACCTGCATGGTGGCGGCAACCCTCAACCTGATCCGCTTTTTTGAGCGTGAATCCTGCGGCTGGTGCACCCCCTGCCGCGATGGCCTGACCATGGTTAGTTGGTTGCTGCAGATGCTCGAAACCGGACAGGCAACGCCGGAGCATCACGAAATGCTTAAAGAGCAGCTGCGGAATATCGCCGGTACCAGTTTCTGTGCTCTGGCCGAGGGGGCGATGGGCCCGCTGGCGGGTTTGCTGGAACATTTTGAACAGGAAATCGTCGATCATATTGAAAAGGGGCGTTGCCCGTTTCGATGATGCGTAGGGGCAGACTGCAAGTCTGTCCTTGCTGGAACGACCCTGAACCATGGGCGAACACACAGGTCCGCCCCTACGGAAGACCAAATGCCAACACTGACCATCGACAACCAGCAGATAAGTGTTCCCAAAGGGGCCAGCGTCCTCGCCGCCGCCGAACAATTGGGGATTGTTGTGCCGCATTTCTGTTACCATAAAGCGCTGGGGGCCGTAGGGGCCTGCCGGATGTGCGCAGTGACCGTGGTCGAAGGTTCGCAGAAGGGCCTGAAGATGTCCTGCCTGATCCCGGCCGAAGAGGGGATGGTGGTCACCACCGGCGATGAACGCTCGACCGCCTTCCGTGCCCGGGTGACCGAGTGGCTGATGATTAATCATCCCCACGATTGTCCGGTATGCGACGAAGGGGGCGAGTGCCAGCTGCAGGAGATGACCATCGCCGGCGGGCATGGCATCCGCCGCTACGGTGGCAAAAAGCGGACCTATGATAATCAGGAACTCGGACCATTTATCACCCAGGAAATGAACCGTTGTATCCAATGTTACCGCTGTGCGCGGACCTATCAGGATTACTGCGGAGGCCGTGATTTTGGCGTTCAGGGATCACGCAACCGGGTCTTTTTCGGCCGTTTCACCGAGGGTATGCTCGAAAGCGATTTCTCTGGAAACCTGGTCGATGTCTGTCCGACCGGAGTGTTTACCGATAAAACCTACCGGTTTAAAACCCGCTATTGGGATTTGCAGGAAGCGCCGTCGATCTGCCCGCACTGCTCGCTCGGCTGCGCCACCGTTCCCGGCGGCCGTTTCCGTGAACTGCAGCGGGTCCGCAGCGGCGTCAACTCACAGGTCAATGGGCATTTTATCTGTGACCGCGGCCGCTTCGGCAGCAGTTACGTCAACCATCCCGAGCGACCCCGCCAGGCGCAGCGCCGTGGCGAGGGGATGCTGAGGATTGATGAAGCCCTGCAGCAGCTGAAGGCCCGAGCCCGTCAATTGATTGCCGAAAATGGACCGGATGCGGTGCTGTTGCTCGGCTCTGAACGGGCCTCTTTGGAGGCCAACTGGCTGTTGCAGCAGTGGGCCCGGCAGCTGGGCGCGGCGGCGCCGATATTGGGCGCCCACGGGCCACGGCAGAGGGCTGCCCAGGTGGCGGCCACTGATCTTTCTGCTCGCCTGGCGTCGCTGGAGCAGCTGCGCAATAGCGACCTGGTGGTGGTCTTCGGTGCCGATCCGCTAGCCGAAGCGCCGATGCTGGCTGTTGCCCTGCGTCAGGTGATTCGCCAGGGCGGTCAGGTAATGATTTACGATCCGCGGCCGGTGGAGCTGCCTTGGGAGTTCGATCATACCCCGCTATCGAGGAAGGAGTTATTACACTTACTCAGCGAAGCAAAAACTGCCGAAGGCGATATGCTGCGCGAATTGCTGCAGCGAGCCGAGCGACCAGTCCTGGTGGGCGGCGGCGATCTGCTCGGTGCGGCCGGCCTGCGGCAGCTGAATCGACTGGCAACAGAGCTGACCACCGACGAGCGCCCCTGCCTGGTCCATCCCCTGCTCGCTGGCCCGAACAGTTTCGGTGTTGCCCTGCTCAGTCCAACTGAACCGGCAGACCTGCTGTCCCGGCTGGAATCCGGGCTGGTAAAGCAGCTGATTTGTCTGGAAACCGACCCGCTGCTCGAAGCGCCGCAGGGGGAGCGGTTTGCCAATTGCCTGGCCAAACTCGAGGAACTGGTGGTTTTCGATCATCTGCCGACCCCGCTCAGTGTCCATGCCAGCCTGTTTCTGCCGACAGCGACCCCGGTTGAAACTGCCGGCAGTTTTATCAACAACGAAGGTCGCCTGCAAGCGTTCGCACCTGTTATCGAACCGGGCCTTTCGATTTCCGAGACCGGCTCAGGTGACCATCCGCCACGTGAATTTGTACTACAGACCCCCGGCAGCGAACCTCGCCCAGCTTGGCGGATGCTGCAGCAACTGCTTGGTGATAGCTGCGAGCTGGCTGAGGTGCGGCAACGGATGGTCGCAGCGCTGCCGCGATTGAACGGCCTGACTGAAATTATCCCCGGTGATGAAGGAGTTCGGGTTGCCAGCGCTGCTGTCGGTTCAGTATCGAGTCATGAGCGACCCGAACAGCCGGCCGGCAGCTTGGAATTGCTGGTCAGCCCGGCAGCCTATGGCGGTGAGCTTTATAGCCGCTTTTCTGCCAAACTGGCGCCGCGATTTGCGGCCGCCGAACTCTGCCTGAATCCGCAGGATGCCACCGAGCGACGCCTGGAAGAGGGGCAGCTGGTGGTTCTCGATTGCGAGGCGGGCAGTTTCAGTTTGTCCCTGGCGCTTAACGGGCGCCTGGCGCTCGGCTGCGCCCTGGTACAGAACAGTGCCGCCTTGCCCCAGTTGATTCCCGGTTGTGAGGCGCGCTTCTGTCAGGTCGGTCCGGAGGTAAAGGATGCCTGAGCAGCTGATCATTTATGTCTTGATTCTGGCCAAGCTGGGGCTGATTTTTTTCGTTATCCTCACCCTGGCGGCCTATCTGGTGCTGGCCGAGCGGAAGATTCTTGCCCGCATGCAGCTGCGCTACGGGCCGAACCGGGTTGGGCCCTTCGGCATGCTGCAGCCGCTCTCCGACCTGATCAAACTGCTCACCAAAGAGGACTTTTTGCCGGCGACCGCCGATAAGTGGTTGTTTTTGATCGCGCCGGGCCTCTCGGCGGTGACCGCCCTGCTGACCTTTGCCGTGGTTCCCTTCGGCCCGCCGCTGGAAATTTTCGGTCAGACCCTGCCACTGGTGGTCATCGACCTGAATATCGGCGTGCTCTATTTTCTTGGCCTGTCGTCACTGGCGGTTTATGGCATGGCGTTGGGCGGCTGGGCTTCTAACTCCAAGTATGCTCTGCTCGGGAGTATCCGTGGTCTGGCACAGCTGATCAGCTATGAACTGGCGATGGGCCTTTCGGTGGTCCCAGTGGTGATGATGGC
The DNA here is from genome assembly GCA_947259685.1 of uncultured Desulfuromonadales bacterium. The sequence continues at coordinate 26,146 of CAMYNC010000026.1, forward strand.
GCGCTCTTTTTCCCTGACCGAAATTGTCATGGCGCAAGAAGCAATCCCCTACATCCTGCTCAACCCGCTGGCTTTTCTCATTTTTTTAATCAGCATCGTGGCTGAAAGCAAGCGGATTCCCTTCGACATGCCGGAGGCTGAAAACGAGCTGGTGGCCGGTTTCCATACGGAATATTCGGGGATGCGTTTCGGCCTGTTTTTTGTCGGCGAGTACATCAATCTGATCATCCTCGGCTCGATGCTCACCGTTTTCTTCCTCGGCGGTTGGCACGGCCCCTATTTGCCGGGGGTGGTCTGGTTCTCTCTCAAGGTGCTGGCGATCTGCTTTTTCTTTATCTGGGTGCGGGCCAGTCTGCCTCGGCTACGCTATGATCAGTTGATGCACTTCGGCTGGAAACTGCTGCTGCCGCTGTCGTTGCTGAATGTGCTGGTGACTGGGGCGGTTCTTTTATGGATAGGATAAGCGATGCATCTCTGGCGTGACATTCGTGGCACCCTGCAGCCTTTCTGGGTGACCCTGCGCAACATGTTCCGCAAGCCGGTGACGATTCAATACCCGGAGCAGCGCCAGCCGACCGCCGAGCGCTACCGGGCGCGCCTGATCCTGACCCGCGATCCGGATGGCCAGGAGCGCTGCGTTGCCTGTCATCTGTGCAGCGCTGCCTGCCCGGTCGACTGTATTTCGATGCAGGCCACCGAAGCGGAAGATGGCCGACGCTACGCCGCCTGGTTCCGGATCAACTTCAGCCGCTGTATCTTTTGTGGTCTTTGTACCGAGGCTTGCCCGACCCTGGCGATTCAGGTGACCGGTGACTTTGAGCTGGCGGGTCGCGACCCGCTTAAGATGGTTTACGAAAAACAGGACCTGCTGGTCGATCACTGTGGTCAGGAACCCGATTACAATTTTTATCGCCAGGCCGGGATCGGCGTTGCGGTACCGCGCGGCGGCAATCCGACCGAAACGCCGCCGGTCGACCTTAAGGATCTGCTGCCATGAGCGCTACGCTGATGTTCTATATCCTTGGCGCCATTGCCGTGATTGCAACCCTGCTGGCGATCACCCGGCGCAACCCGGTGCATGCGGTCATCTATCTGGTCAACAGCTTTTTCGCTTTGGCGCTGCTCTTCTACCTGCTCGGAGCACCGCTGGTTGCGGCCTGGGAGGTGATCATCTATGCCGGGGCGATCATGGTGCTGTTTTTGTTCATTATCATGATGCTGGAGCTGGCGCCGGGGGTAGAGGCGGATCGCTACGGGCCGAATTGGGTGCAGTGGCTGCCGATTCTGTTACTGGCCGGGGCGCTGGGCGTTTGTACCCTGCTGCTGACCGGCCTCGACCCGACCATGGACGACGGGGTGCCGCGCTGGTATGCCAGCCCGCGCGATTTCGGTTATGCGCTGTTTAAGGAGTATGCTCTGGCGGTGGAGATCGTCTCCTTCCAACTGTTGTTCGCCGCAGTTGGCGCCTTCTATGTCGGCAAGCCGGAGTCGAAAAGAAAAGCCCGCGGAGGTGAGGCATGATAGTGCCCTTAGAGCACCTGCTGATCCTTTCCACCCTGCTGTTTCTGCTCGGCCTGGTCTGCGTGCTGGTGCGGCGCAACCTGATCATGATCCTGATCGGCGTCGAAATCATGCTCAACGCCGTCGGCCTGACCCTGGTCGGAGCGTCCGCCTTCTGGCAACAACTGGACGGTCAGATCATGGTCATCTTCCTGATGGCGATGACCTCCGCGGAGGTCTCGATCTCCCTGGCGATGGTGGTTTATCTCAACCGGCGCAAGCAGAGTATCGATATCCGCGCCTTTGACGAGATGAGGGGCTGAGCATGCTGGCACTGATTTTAATCCTGCCCTTGGCTGGCGCCCTGCTTAATACTTGCTTCGGCAGTCGACTGCCGCGGCCTTTGCAGGCGCTGATCGCCAGCGGCGCAGTGTTCGGCAGCTTCTTGGCCTGCATCGCCTGTTGGCCGCAGGCCGCAGGTGGGGGACTACACACCAACCTGTTCACCTGGCTGCAGAGCGGCAATTTTACTGCCGAGGTCGGCCTGTTATTCGATCCGCTTGCCGCGATCATGACTCTGATGGTTACCGGTGTGGCGACCCTGATCCATCTCTATGCTACCGGCTATATGGAGGAGGAGAACGATCAGGCACGCTTTTTTGCCCTGCTCAACCTGTTCGTCTTCGCCATGCTCACGATTATCCTTGCAGACAACCTGCTGTTGATGTTCCTCGGCTGGGAGGGGGTTGGCTTCTGCTCCTACGGGCTGATCGGTTTCTGGTACCGCAAGGCCGAAAATGCCAACGCCGGGCGTAAGGCATTTATCGTCACCCGGATCGGCGATCTGTTTTTTACCGTCGGTCTGCTCTGGCTGTTCAGTCTGTTCGGTACCATCGGCATCGAGGCGATCAACGGCAGGGCCGCCGAACTTGATCCGACAACTCTGACCATCATTTCCCTATTGCTGCTCGGCGGCGCCTGCGGCAAGAGCGCCCAGCTGCCGCTGATGAGCTGGCTGCCCGACGCCATGGCCGGGCCGACGCCGGTGTCGGCGCTGATCCACGCCGCGACCATGGTCACTGCCGGGGTCTATCTGCTCTGCCGGATGTTTCCTTTGGTCTCGCTTTCTCCGGTTGCCTTGGGGGTGATTGCCTGCGTTGGCGCTCTGACCGCTTTTTACGCGGCCAGTTGCGCCCTGGCCCAACGGGAGATTAAGCGGGTGCTCGCCTATTCGACCATGAGTCAGGTTGGCTACATGTTCCTCGCGGTCGGCCTGGGCAGCGTTTCGGCCGCCATGTTCCACTTGCTGACCCACGCCTTTTTCAAAGCGCTGTTGTTCATGGGCGCCGGCTGCCTGATCAATTTAGCTGGTCATGAAAACGATATCTTTCTGATGGGCGGGATGCGAAAACGTTCAAAGGCAGTATTTTGGTTGTTTCTCGCCGGGCTGTTCTGTCTGGCTGGGGCGCCTTTGACCGGGGGCTTCTTTTCCAAAGATCTGATTCTGGCAAGCGCTTTCGCCAAAGGGGATTATTTTCACCTGGCGCTTTATGGTCTGGGTGTGTTGACCGCCGGGATGACCGCCCTCTACAGTTTCCGCTTGGCTTATCTCGTCTTCGCCGGGGATTATCGTGGCGAAGAACTCCCGCATGAACTGCCGAAGCTGATGATCTGGACTCTGCCGCTGTTGGCGTTGCTCGGGTTGGCGGGTGGGCTGCTGAACCTGCCACACCTGTTCGGCGGCCATTCCTGGCTCTCCGGCTGGCTGGGGCGCGAAGGCGATCTGGTGCACTTGCCGCTGCAGAGCGAATATTTTCTGTTTGGCGTGGCGCTGGCGGTGTTCCTGCTCGGTTGGTCGATTGCTCATCTGCGCTACCGACGGTTTGTTGATTGCGAGGCCGGCTGCATCAGCGGGTTCTTTTTATCCGGCTGGCGCTGTGATGCCTTTTTTGACCGCATGTTGATAAGACCATTCCGGCAGCTCTGCCGCTTCTGCTGGCAAGGCGTTGATTTGGCCCTGATCGACGGCCTGGTTGAAGCCTTTGCTCGCGCCTGTTTTACCTGGGGGCATGTGCTGCGGTTTTTAGCTGATGGGAAAATTTCCCGCTATTTGCAGAGCTTTGCCTGGGGGTTGTTGTTGATTGTCAGTTGGTTTCTGCTGCGGGCGATTGCGTGAGGGGGGCTGATGAAAATACCCCGTCTGCGGCGTTATGCTTGATTTTGACTCCTCGACGTAGCGCTGCTACGCCTGCGGGTCAAAGTCTGCGCAAGCCTTGCATCCGGGGCATTTTGATCAGCCCTGGGAAATAGTGGAAAATTTATAAAGGCACCTATAAAGATATGATTGCAGAGTCTTCAACACCTATCCCCATCCTCAGTCTGCTGCTCTGGCTGCCGCTGCTGGGCTCGCTGCTTTGCCTGATCTGGCGCAAGTCGGCCAATGCCTGCCGCTGGCTGGCCTTGGGTACCACCAGCCTGCTGCTGGTCCTGAGTATCGGTCTGGCCCTGTCGGTTGCGCCGGTGGGCGGCTGGTTGAGATATGAGGATTACAGCTGGATCGAGGCTTTCGGCATCCGTTACACCCTGGGACTGGACGGTATTTCGCTGCTGTTGATTCTGCTGACCGCTTTTCTGCAGGTTATCGCAGTGTTGATCTCCTGGGATATGCGCTATCATCCGGCGCTATTTTTCGCTCTGGTTTTGCTCTTGGAAACCGGCATCATCGGGGTTTTTCTTGCCCTTGACTTGGTGCTGTTTTATCTGTTCTGGGAACTGATGCTGATCCCGATGTTCTTTTTAATCGGCGTCTGGGGGCATGAACGGCGGGTCTACGCGGCAGTAAAGTTCTTTTTGTTTACCCTGGCTGGCAGTTTATTGCTGCTGTTGGCGGTGATCAGCCTCTACCTGCTGCATGGCGAGCAGACCGGGGTCTACACCTTTGCCCTGGAGTCGCTGAAACAGACCGAGCTGAGCGCAACCCAGGAGATGGTCTTTTTTCTCTGCTTCATGGCGGCCTTTGCCGTCAAGGTGCCGCTGTTTCCTTTCCATACCTGGCTGCCCGATGCCCACACCGAAGCCCCGGCTGCCGGTTCCGTCGATCTGGCTGGGCTGCTGCTGAAAACCGGGGTTTACGGGATGATCCGCTTCGCCTTTCCGTTGTTTCCCCTGGCCACCCAGAAGTCTCTTCCGGTGCTGGCCGTTTTGGCTTTAATTGGCCTGTTCTATGCCGCCTGGATTGCCTATCTGCAGATCGATATCAAACGAATCGTGGCTTATTCGTCGATTTCCCACCTCGGTTTCGTGATTCTCGGCCTGGCCGCCTGGAACCAGACTGCCTGGGAGGGGAGCATCCTGCTGATGATCAACCATGGGATCACCACCGGGGCGCTGTTTGTGATGATCGCGATGATCCGGCAGCGCACTGGCACCCGTGATATCGATAAGCTAGGTGGCTTGTGGAAAACCCAGCCGAACCTTTCAGCGTTTTTCCTGCTGTTCTGTCTCGCTTCTCTCGGCCTGCCGGGGCTGGCCAATTTTGCTGGTGAAATCCTGATTCTGATCGGCACTTTCGGCGACCACCCGGTCTGGGCGGCACTCGCGGTCTGTGGGGTATTGTTTGCCGCTGCTTACATGTTGCGGCTGGTGCAGGAGGTGATCTGGGGGCCCAATTGCCAACCCTTTGACCGGCTTGATCTTTCCGGCCGTGAATGGTTGATTCTGATTCCGCTGGCGGTGCTGGTGATCTGGCTCGGCTGTTATCCGCAGCCGGCCCTCGAACCC